>NZ_JAAVNG010000022.1:0-1233 GCF_012923605.1 Advenella sp. EE-W14
TGAATCGGCCAGGCTTTCATAGACAGTTTGTTGCCTCAGAAAAGTATTGCCGCTCGTAGTTCACAGGCGAAAGATTCGCTGCATGACTATGTCGACGGATTGGATTGTAAAACATTTCAATGTAGTCAAAGATATCTTGCCGTGCCAGTTCTCGGGTTTTGTAGATCTTTCGTTTAATCCGTTCACGCTTTAACAGCTGAAAAAAACTTTCGGCAACGGCATTATCATGGCAGTTTCCCCGCCGACTCATACTCGGTTGAAGGTTGTGCATAGTAAGAAACGAGGCCCATTCGTGGCTAGTGAATTGGCTACCCTGATCGGAATGTACCAAGACGGTTTGCTTCGGTTTTCTGCGCCATACGGCCGCTAATAGCGCTTGTAAAACCAAGTCCTTCTCCATCCGGGAATCCATCGACCAACCAACAACCTGCCGTGAAAATAAATCCACGACAACGGCTAAATATAACCATCCTTCATAGGTGCGGATATAGGTAATGTCTGTGACCCACGCCAGATTAGGTGCTGCTACATCGAATTGACGGTCTAATACGTTCGCTACGATGTTGTGCCGAGCGCCACCGTAATACCCTGAACGTCGTCGATAACCTACCTGTGCACGCCAGCTTTGACTGCGCATCAAGCGTGCCACTCGGTGACGGCTACAGTGTTCGCCTAAAGCACGCAAATCGTGGTGTACTTTGCGATAACCATACACTCGGCCACTCTCAGTCCACGATGCTTCCATCAGGCTCAACAATCTCTGATCCTCATGATGACGTGTGCTGTGGCTATTGCGCTTCCAGGCGTAGTAGCCACTTGGGTGAACATTGAGAACATGGCAAAGTCTGCGCACTGGGTAATAGACGGAATGCTGCTGAATAAACGCGTACTTTAGCCGGATTCCTTGGCAAAGTACGCGGCGGCCTTTTTTAATATATCTCGCTCTTCGGTCAGTCGTTTTACCTCGGCTCGCAAGCGTTTTAATTCTGCTACCTCATTGGACTCAAACTGGCGCTGTTCTAAAGGCTTGTTGTAACGCTTGATCCAAGCATAAAGACTGTGGGTTGATACGCCCAGTCTGTCCGCTACTTCAGCCACAGAACGGCCTTGCTCTGTAATTTGCTTGATGGCTTCAAGTTTAAATTCTTCTGTAAATCTTGCCTTGCTCATAAACATCTCCTTAAGACGATATTATGAGGCTAAAAAGTGTCTAGTAAACCCTGGCCGATTCAA
>NZ_JAAVNG010000023.1:0-6626 GCF_012923605.1 Advenella sp. EE-W14
AGCGAATCTTTCGCCTGTGAACTACGAGCGGCAATACTTTTCTGAGGCAACAAACTGTCTATGAAAGCCTGGCCGATTCAAGTACATATTAGCTTATCTTGTGGATTTTTTTCTATTCTTGAATTTTTTTTGCCTTCATTTTCTGAAGATCGATAATATTCATTCAACGAGTTAACTATAGAATGTCCTATTGCTTCAGCTAAGTTTACTGGAACAGCATTTCCAATTTGAGCATATTGAGATGTTAAGGAACCTGTGAATTCCCAATTATCGGGGAAAGTCTGGATCCTGGCATATTCTCGTACAGTAAACGGCCTGGTTTCTTCTGGATGACAACGCTCTGTTTGTTTCTGTGCCGGAGCGCATGTTAGGGTCAGACAGGGTTCATCCCAGGAAATTCTTCTTGCCATCCCTGTTTTACCACCAGAAAGATGAAAAGATCCTTTCATATATGATTTTTGTAAATCAATTGGCAAATCTCTCCAATAGCCACCGGGAGGGATCAATTCCATGATCTTTTTTTTGCTTTCAGGGTATGTTTGACCTGCAGACTCTGGGACGTCTGAGTCATATAAACGTCCTTTTTTAAGTGCGTCTTTGACTGTGAAAACCTCATTGTGTGGTGTAGGCCATTCAAAATTTACATTTAAATCTTTTCTGATTCCAACAATAAAAACTCGTTCTCTTTTTTGAGGTACACGGTGGAAGATAGCTTTTAACACTTTTGGTTGAATAACATCGTACCCTAACTCATCCAAAATTGAGACCATACCCGCAATGGTTTTTCCATTGTCATGAGCTAATAGACCTCGAACATTCTCTCCTACGCAAATTAAAGGTTTTACTTCTTTGACTGCTCTGGCAAATTCAAAAAAAAGGGTTCCTCGAGCATCCTCAAAACCTAGTCTTTTACCTGCATATGAAAAAGCTTGGCATGGAAATCCACCAGTAAGTACATCAATTTTTCCTTCAAAGGGTGAAAAATCGATTTTTGCTACGTCACCTTCAATGACATTCCAATTTGGCCGATTTATTTTTAATGTTTGGCAGGCGTCTTTATTAATTTCAGAAAGAAGTTGGCAATGCAATCCAGCATTTTCTAAACCAAGGGCAAGACCACCTGCCCCAGCAAATAGTTCTATTGAAGTAAAATTTTTCATTGGGCGTTCATTTTTTTGGGGACTAGGTTCTTTGAATAGAAATCCAATTTTTTCGAATTTTGCTAAGTCCTCAGCTTTGTAGACACGATAGTTATTTATTGGATGACGTATAGAAGTTAATTTTTTGGATTTGTCCCAACGACGGAGAGTTTCTTTAGAAACAGATAAAATGTCAGCAACTTCTGCAAGTGTATAAAAAGGTTTCATTTAATAACCGTGTTTAAGGTTGTGTGCATGGTTACTGATGATACCTGAAATAATTTTTTTTCGCACTATTTTTTACCAAAAGGCCGTACAGTGACCCAACCTATGCACGTGATGCCCCGAGAGGAGCAAGAAAGAATTTTGGCAATATTTTCAGAGTGGTTTAAAAATAATGTGGTTGTTAATCATATTGCTAATACTGAAAAGTTAAAAAATCCTAATGAATTTAATATAAATCCTTTTTTAACTCCATATTTGGCAGGTTTTTTATATGATGAATTGACGCCAGAATCAGTTGCAAGGGTATTAATTTATCCGAGAGTTTTAGGAACATCCATAACTACCTCTTTCGGTACTTTAATGCAAAGATTTATATCAGATGTTTTAAAGGAGGTTTATGGTTCAACTACACGTGGAATTGATATTGAGTTTATAGATGCAGTTGATGGAAGGAAAAAGTACTGTCAAGTCAAAGCAGGACCTCAAACGATCAATAAAGACGATGTAGTTACAGTTCATAACCATTTTAGAGATGCTAGGAACCTAGGAAAAACAAATAATTTGCCGGTTCAACAGCATGATTTAGTTGTAGGCATTTTATACGGTGAAGAACATGAATTAAATGCTCATTATAAAAAACTGAGGGATACGCATGATTATCCAATTTATATAGGTAAAGAGTTTTGGTATCACTTAACAGGAAATAAAGATTTTTATCATGAAATATATGTGACTATTAGCAATGTTGGAGCAGGTGTAAAGGGCGAGCAACTGATCAATACTGTTGTGGAAGCTTTAGTTGAGACTGATGTAATTAAAGAAATTGTTGGATAATTTGTACTAGCTCAAACATGATCTGACAGTTACCCGGAGCCTGTAATTAAAACTGTGTAAACCGTCTATCATTACACCCATACAGGGAAAAGGATAGATCACATGGATAAAAAGAAACTGGAAGCGTTTGCCCGGGAAGCGGCCAAAGGCTTGAAGACCGAAAAAGACCTGAATGAATTCAGCCAGATGCTGACCAAGATTACGGTAGAGGTCGCCCTGAATGCCGAGCTTGACGAGCATCTGGGCTACGAGCGGCATCAGGCTTCAGAGAACATCAACAGCCGTAATGGTTACACAGCCAAGACAGAAGATGGCCAATTTGAGTTGAACACCCCCCGAGACCGTGACGGCAGCTTTGAGCCCAGGCTGGTTAAAAAAGGCCAGACACGTTTTACCTCGATGGATGACAAGATCCTGAGTCTGTACGCCAAAGGCATGACGACCCGTGAAATTGTGGCCACCTTCAAGGAAATGTACGGTGCCGACATCTCACCCACCCTGATCTCCAAAGTCACCGAAGCGGTGATCGACAAGGTGGATGAGTGGCAATCACGCCCGCTGGAATCGGTTTACCCGATCGTCTACCTGGACTGCATTGTGGTCAAGATCCGACAGGACAAGCAGGTCATCAACAAAGCCATTTATCTGGCGCTGGGCGTCAATCTGGAAGGCCATAAGGAACTGCTGGGCATGTGGCTGTCTGAAAACGAGGGCGCCAAGTTCTGGCTGGGTGTGTTGACGGAGTTGCAAAACCGTGGCGTCAAGGACATCCTTATTGCCTGCGTAGATGGACTCAAAGGCTTCCCAGATGCGATCAGTGCAGCGTATCCGCAGACCCAAATCCAGCTGTGCATTGTCCATATGGTCCGCAACGCGATGAAGTACGTGCCCTACAAGGACTACAAGGCGGTTGCTGCCGGGCTCAAGCGTATTTACCAGTCTGTCACCGAGCAGGAAGCCTTGCGGGAACTGGAGCTGTTTGCCCAGCAATGGGATGACAAATATCCGCAGATCAGCCGCAGCTGGCGTGCCCACTGGCCGAATCTGAACACTCTGTTTCGCTATCCGGAGGACATTCGAAAAGCCATTTACACCACCAATGCCATCGAATCCCTAAACAGCGTCATTCGCAAGGCCATCAGCAAGCGTAAACTATTCCCGACAGATGATTCAGCCAGAAAGGTGGTTTACCTTGCTATCATGGATGCGTCCAAAAAATGGACCATGCCCATTCGCAACTGGAAGCTTGCACTGAATCGGTTTATCATTGAGTTCGAGGATCGCATCAGCGATTATGTATAACCCAGGCGGTTACACAGAATTATTTACACCCTCGTTACCCGTTTTTTATCCAGTGCCTGTCAGATTAGATTTGGCTCATATTTTTTGAGTCCCAAACCGCCTTACCATCCAGCAAAGTTTGCATTGGCGTTCTGCCGCAGCACATCTTGCCTTGATGAGTCCGTTCATTGTTATAAAATTCCAGCCATTCGTCCAGATCTTTTTGCAAAGACTCCAGATTGCTGTAAAGCTTTTTCCTAAAAGTAATTTGGTAGAATTCCTGAAGAATGGTTTTGTGGAAGCGTTCACAAATGCCATTGGTCTGCGGCGACATGGCTTTGGTTTTGCTATGGTCAATATCATTGACTGCCAGATACAACTGATAATCATGCTGATCAACCCGGCCGCAGAACTCCGTACCGCGATCAGTCAGAATACGTAATACCGGCAAGTCTTGCTCTTTATAAAACGGCAATACCCGGTCATTGAGCAAATCCGCTGCTGTAATCGGGGTCTTGGTCGTATACAGCTTGCAATGGGCAATCTTTGAGTAAGTATCTACATAGGTTTGCTGGTAGATGCGGCCAACACCTTTAAGATTACCCACATAAAAAGTGTCTTGTGAACCCAGGTAACCAGGGTGATGGGTTTCAATTTCACCGCAGGCTTCATCATCCTGTTGCTTGCGTTCCAGGGCCGCAACCTGGTTATCAGTCAGGATAATGCCGTCGCGAGCAACTCGCTCTTCCAGTGCTTTTAATCGTTTTTTAAAGTTCTCCAGATCGTTTCTAAGCCAAACTGAACGCACTCCGCTGCCTGAAACAAACGTGCCTCGTTTTCTGAGTTCATTGCTGACACGTTGTTGACCGTAAGCAGGAAATTCAATAGCCATCTGTATCACCGCCTGTTCTATGACCTCATCAACACGGTTCTTTACATTCGCCACTCGTTTGCTTTTATTGATCAGGGCGTCTACGCCGCCTTCGCTGACTAGCTCCTGATAACGATAAAATGTGTCTCTGGAAACACCCATTACCTTGCAAGCTCGGGACACGTTATGCAATTCTTCTGCCAGATTTAATAAACCGGCTTTATGTTTAATAATAGGATTGGTAGTATGTAGCATGAGAGTTACCTTTTTTGTTTGGATAAAGATTCGACACCTATATTCAAACGGGTAACTCTCCTTTTTTCAAGAAATTTGTCAGATCAAATCGAAACTAGTTCAGATAATTGCAGCTTATTAAAAATAAGAGTTTCCTTTGATCTGTCTAGACGTCGTATTCTTAGCTTCGATGGTATCTAAAATTAACGACATTGCCAGCCTGGGGCTGGCAGCGACTCCAAGGGCATTGTGGCCCTTAAAGTCGCATACATGACGCACCCCCTCCGGCGGTGTCAAAAGCGGCGTAAATACTGGCTTTTAAGCATTTTTAATAGTTTTTAGGTTCAACTACAAAATGTGCTTCAAACGTCCGGTAAACCATATAAATCACGGTTTTTTTGTGCCACATATGTGGCAGAACTCAACGTAGACGTTTGTGACAAAAGGCTATCAGATCAATGTAATAGCATGCACAGAGCTATTTTTGATCATATTAATAGCAAATTAAGAGCAATTAACTAGCCTATTTAGAGCAAAATAAATGCGATTTTTGCTAGATACTGTGTTTGAGGAGCCTGTAATTAAAACTGTGTAAACCGTCTATCATTACACCCGGTGTTTGTCAACCTAGTTGGAACGTGAATCATGCAGCCTCTAACGTTTTTTCCTGTTGAATGATCTCCATGTTTTTATCGGGATTAAGCCATACTTCTCCAATCGGTTGCCAGTTACGTGTCTGACCTGACCAGCGGGCGGGATTGGCACGTTGAGCCTGTTGGTACAATTCGTGCCGAGTCCTTAGGATGTCCTCATCCTGGCCTGCATGGCGCTGAGCCGGTGTGACATAGCGGATTTGGCTATGACGATGTTCTTCGTTATACCATCGCACAAACTGATGAACCCATTGCCGGGCATCTTCAATCTGGTTAAAGCCATTGGTTGGAAACCGTGGATGATATTTGCAGGTTCGGAATAGCGATTCTGAATACGCATTGTCATTGGATACGCGAGGGCGGCTATGCGAAGGCGTAATGCCTAAACTGTCCAGTTTGGCATACAGGGTGGAGCCTTTCATGGCAGAACCATTGTCCGCTGCTCAATCTGATTTAAACGTTCAGTTTCTAAAAATTCTTTTTGCTCAATCTTATCTTTATTTGAGGAAACCTCCTTTGGAATAAGAAAAGCTCCTGTCATATTTTCAGCTGTACCCAAAGCAATAAATCCATGCTTATCTGATAAGTGCTGAGCTAGAGCAAGTAAACTAGCTCCTTTATAAGAGCACCAGTTACATTTAAAAATCTTCGCTTTAAGATTTGGTTCAGCCCCCTTCTTCGCTATATTTTTTTCATTAAGAGCGGGAGACTGATAGACGGGTTCTTTTTTTTGACTTATAGATGTTTGCTGGAAACTTGCAAAAACGCCCTCACTTAACGCAACTTCCTTACTCACATACGCTTTTATATCAACGATAGTCCAACTATTAAATGGCGGATCATAAAAAAGGATAGATACTAAAAAAGTATCTGGCTGATCTGTATTTTTATAGCGCACTATATCTGCCATAACTGGCTTATGTGACAAAAAATAGAGCTGATGGGAAGTACCATCATGCTTACCTTTTATTGAATAAAGCGTTTTATCGGCTTGACTACTAGTAATAGATACTGCGGACAAGGATCCCCACCCATTCTTATGCCATAAGATGCCCTCATTGCTTTCTTTCAGTACCCCGTGATAAGTGCAGGGATGCTTGGGCCATGGAGGACCGAGCTCATCAAAAAAAATTCTTCCCCCATAGGGAGACTCATAAAAATAAACAGCATCTCCGCACACAGGACAAAAGGCATTGGGATTCGTATAACCACCAGCAACAGACTCTACTGTAGCCTCTTGATACCCTAGATCGCGTTTTGCTGTCTTATTAAAAAGCCAACTCCCTCTATTAGTAGACCCATGCCAAACTGAATCGGCCAGGCTTTCATAGACAGTTTGTTGCCTCAGAAAAGTATTGCCGCTCGTAGTTCACAGGCGAAAGATTCGCT
>NZ_JAAVNG010000024.1:0-1190 GCF_012923605.1 Advenella sp. EE-W14
GGTAATCACCCCATTTTTAATAGCAGTTGGCAGTAGAATTATTTAATTTATGTTGATGTAATTTTTGCCTCGGTGTGATGCCACCTAATGCCATGTTGGGGCGTTCGTTATTGTAAGTCCAGAGCCAAGCAGTCGCTCCGTGCTGAACTTCTTCTAAACTCTCGAAGAGATTCTGGGTTAGCCAGTCATAACGTACTGTCCGATTATAACGCTCGACATACGCGTTTTGTTGTGGATTACCGGGCTGAGTGTGAATCAACGTGATATGCCGCTTAGCTGCCCACTCTAGGAGTGTTTTACTAATGTATTCCGGCCCATTATCACACCTTAAGCACGCAGGCTTGCCTCGCCACTCGATGATTTGATCCAGCACTCTCGTGACTCGCTCTGCAGGCAAAGAGAAGTCCACTTCTATGCCCAAACCCTCACGGTTAAAGTCATCAATCACGTTAAAGAGACGCAAGCAGCGACCGTCAGCCAGTTGGTCATGCATAAAATCCATCGACCACACTTGGTTGATCGCAGTAGTTGTACCGAGTACCTCAGGACGCTCACGTATAATTCGTTTCTTAGGTTTGATACGCAAGTTTAACTCGAGCTCGCGGTAGATTCGATAGACTCGTTTGTGGTTCCATTTAAAGCCCTTAATATTACGTAAATACAGGAAACATAGGCCAAAGCCCCAGTTACGTTGAGCGGTGGTTAATCGAATCAACCAGTCAGCAATGACCTCATTCTCACCGGCTTGTCTAGGCTGGTAGTAATAGCAGCTTTGGCTGATGCTAAATACCTCGCATGCCACTCGTATACTCGCTCTAAATTGCGTGACCGCGCGTTGCGCCATCTCTTTGCGTCGAGATGGCGTTACCACTTTTTTTCAATCGCCTCGCGAGCGATCTCAGCTTTTAGACGTTCTTCGGCATACATCTTTTTAAGGCGCTGATTCTCCGCTTCAAGCTCTTTAAGGCGAGACATCATGGAGGCATCCATGCCACCGTATTTAGCACGCCACTTGTAGAAAGTAGCGCTGCTCATGCCATGCTCTCGGCACAGTTCTGGTACAGGCGTACCAGTTTCGGCTTGTTTAAGAATCGCCATGATTTGGCTGTCGGTATATCGTGATCTTTTCATTGAATTTCCTTTATAAGAAATTCTACTTCTAATTGCTATGGTTTTGTGGGAGGATTACC
>NZ_JAAVNG010000005.1:0-59309 GCF_012923605.1 Advenella sp. EE-W14
GCCGGCCCCGAGTCGGCCAACAACGCGGCGGCACAAACCTCGTTCATCCCCTTGCTGACCCTGGGTATTCCCGGTAACGCGGTGATGGCCCTGATGGTGGGTGCCATGACGATTCACAACATCCAGCCCGGTCCTCAGGTCATGAGCAGCCACCCCGAGTTGTTCTGGGGTCTGATCGTGTCCATGTGGATTGGTAACCTGATGCTGGTGGTGCTGAACCTGCCGCTGGTGGGCCTGTGGGTCAAACTGCTCAAAGTGCCTTACCGTGTCCTGTTCCCGGCCATTTTGCTGTTCTGCACGATCGGTGTGTACTCGCTGAACTACAACGCGTTTGATATTTACGTCATGGGTATCTTTGGCATCATCGGTTATATCTGGACCAAACTGAAGTGTGAAGGTGCGCCGCTGTTGCTGGGTCTGGTACTGGGCCCAATGATGGAAGAGAACTTCCGCCGGGCACTGTTGTTGTCCCGGGGTGACTTCCTGACCTTCGTTGAGCGTCCGCTGTCACTGACCCTGTTGTTAATGGCTGTTGGCCTGGTCATTCTGGTGGCACTGCCATCCATCCGCAAAAAACGCGAAGAAACGTTTGTCGAAGAGGATTAAAGACCGCTGAGATGCTGTTAACCGGCAAATAAACATTGCCATGCATGCAAAACTCCCTTGATGTCATTCCGGGCATCAAGGGAGTTTTTTTAACTCCAGTATCAGCGGTAATATTGTTTGGTGTGTAAAATAAACATACATTGTTAACAGAATCTGATAAGATAGTAATTGATTACTATCTTTTTGGGGGCGAACATGGAAGCCAGGGGCAAGAATCTTACTGCAGCTGAGCGCAGGTCAATGACAGTTATTTCTGTTGTTGAGCTTGCCGGTGCCCTGAATCCGGCAAATATTACGACGGCAGCGATTGCACAACAGATGAATTTGACACAGGGTGCCCTGTTCAGGCATTTTTCCAATAAAGATGCTATTTGGGAAGAGGTCATGAATTGGGTTGAACAAACCCTCTACAGCCGGATCATGAAAGCGATCCAGGAGAATCCGCATTCTGCGCTCGCAGCCCTGGAAAGTGTGTTCATGCAGCATGTGGATTTTGTCCTTGCTTATCCGGGGGTACCCAGGATCCTGTTTGGTGAGTTGCAGCATGTAGAGACCACACCCGCGAAGCGGATTGCTCTGGATTTAATACAGCGCTACACAGAGCGTGTCAGGCAATTGCTTGAGGATGGCAAGGCACAAAAGGAGATTACCCCTGGACTGGACTCGAAAGCTGCGGCTATCCTGTTCATAGGTACGCTTCAAGGGCTGGTAATGCAGTCATTGCTGGCAGGTGATATCCAATTGATGAAACAGAATGCCGGATCGGTATTTTCCTTGTATTTACGCGCAATCAGGGGTTAATAATGAGTAAAATTTCCATGCGTTCAAGGAAGCTAGGCCTGTTGCTGGTTATTTTGCCCTTGCTGGGTTTGTTTGGATATGTAGTCATCCGGACTGGTCCCCTGGCGGCGGTACCCGTGACCGTAACACAGGCTAAAGTCCAACCGGTTACCCCTTCAGTATTTGGCATTGGAACGGTTAGTGCACGCTATACCTATAAAGTCGGCCCTGTCATAACGGGCAGATTGCTTGATATTGCCGTTAATGTCGGTGACACGGTCAAGGCAGGACAAATTGTCGGGCAAATGGATCCGATTGATCTTGATGAGCGGATACATTCCCAGGAAAGAGTGCTGAAACGCGTCAGTTTGCAGCATACCCAGGCTCAAGTCAAATTTGAACATGCCGGTGTCCAGCTCAAGCGTTACCGTAAATTGTTTGCTTCGCGGTCAAGCAGTGAAGAAAGCCTGAATATCATGGAGCAGGAGTATCGGATTGCCCAGGCGGGGCTTGAAGCTGCGGCAGAAGATATTATCAAGGCAAAGGCGGATCTGGCTGCCCTGATGAGCCAGAGAAAATCACTGCAACTGATTGCACCTGTTGAGGGTATTGTGACATCACGAAATGCAGACCCCGGTTCTACGGTCGTTGCGGGGCAGGCCGTGCTTGAAATGATCAATCCGGCAGAGGTTTGGATTGAGGCGCGTTTTGATCAATCCAGTTCGATTGGGCTTGAGGCTGATTTGCCAGCCAGCATTGTGTTGCGCACACGTGGACAGGCCGTTTTTCCTGGCAAAATATCCCGAATAGAACCCAAGGCCGATATGGTTACCGAAGAAATGTTGGCAAAAGTCAGTTTCATTGCTTTGCCCGAACAAGTGCCTTCGCTAGGCGAACTTAGTGAGGTAACGGTGCATTTGCCTGAAATACCCGGTTTTGTGGTTATTCCCAATGCTTCACTGGTACGGGTGGACAACCAACAAGGTGTCTGGCGTGTTGTTGATAAAAATCTGCAGTTTGCAGCTGTGCAGCCGGGTGTAATTGACCTGGACGGTAATGTGCAGATTATTGCGGGACTGCAGGAGGATGATCAGGTTGTGGTATATAGCGAGAAAGCGTTAACGGCCAAAAGCCGTATCTTGATCACTGATCAAATTCCAGGGGTGACCCAATGATTAACCTGGCTTCCCGGGATATCCTGCACTCATGGGGTAAATTTATTTTTACAGGTATGGGTTTGGGCCTGCTTATCGGGGTAACCTTGGTGATGGCGGGCGTATACCGGGGGCTGGTCAGCGATGGCAAATCATTGCTTGACAATAGCGGAGCCGATATCTGGGTTGTGCAACAGGATACGCTGGGGCCTTATGCGGAACCTTCAAGCCTGAATGATGATGTGTACCGTGGTATCTTGGGCATTCCAGGTGTTGAACAGGCAAGCAATATTACCTACCTGACCATGCAGGTCCGTCATCATGACAAGGATATTCGGGTGATGGTGGTAGGAATTGCACCGGGAATGGCGGGAAAAACACCCGGCTGGCCCCGTTTTCTGGTGGCGGGGCGGCATATCACGCGCAGTCACTACGAAGCGGTTGCGGATATCGCAACAGGCTTGCAGCTGGGCGATAAGATAACTTTGCGCCGTAACCAGTATACGGTTGTTGGCTTGACCCGGCGCATGGTGTCTTCAGGCGGTGACCCGATGGTGTTTATTCCCCTGAAAGACGCGCAGGAAGCCCAGTTCCTGAAAAACAATGAAGCCATCTGGCTGGATCGTCGCAAAACGCAGGCCAATCCTGAATTCAACCGGCCTAATGTACCAGGCCTGCTGGATGCGGTTCTTGCATCAAAAACCAGTAATCTTTCGGTCAATTCGGTGCTGGTGACTTTAAAAGAGGGGGTTGATCCGGCTGAAGCGGTAGGGGGGTAAACAGTCATGTCCCAACGAGTGGGCGGTGTCAGGATCGAAAACCTGAAAAAGCAGTATGGGCAGGGGGCGAATGCATTTCTTGCTCTCAAAAACGTCAATATGCAAGTGGCTCCCGGAGAGGTGGTTGGGCTGATTGGTCCATCCGGTTCAGGTAAAAGCACTTTGCTTAAATGTCTGGGGGCCATTATTGACCCGACCGAGGGGGTGATGAAACTGGGTGATCAGCTTATTTATGACAATGGTTGGAAAGTGCGTGATTTGCGTGCTTTGCGGCGCGATAAAATCGGTTTTGTCTTCCAGTCACCCTATCTTATTCCCTTTCTTGATGTAGTTGATAATGTGGCCCTGCTACCCATGCTGGCGGGTGTGTCCAATGGGCAGGCAAGGCAAAAAGCCATGCATTTGCTGGAAGCGCTTGATGTGGCGCACCGGGCCCAGGCGATGCCATCCCAGTTGTCCGGGGGTGAGCAGCAACGGGTTGCCATTGCAAGGGGGCTGGTTAACCAGCCCCCCATTATTTTGGCTGATGAACCCACTGCCCCTCTGGATAGCGAGCGGGCGCTGGCGGTTATCCGTATCCTGAATGACATGGCGCGCGAGTATGAAACAGCCATTATTGTCGTGACGCATGATGAGAAAATTATTCCCACTTTCAGGCGTATTTATCATATTCGGGATGGCATTACTTATGAAGAAGCGGGGCAGGGGCGCCCGATTAATTAAAGAGTGGCTTGCCTAGCTTGTTTTTTCCTTTTGCCAGAAAATGTCCTGGCGGCCAGCTTCTTTGTTAAGAATGCGGGCAAGCATGAAAAAATAATCGGACAGGCGATTCAGGTATTGCCGGCCGATATCGTTCAGGGGTTCGCGCTGGTCCAGCGTAACCAGACCGCGTTCAGCCCGTCTGCAAATGCTGCGGCAGACATGCGCCAGGCTTGCCGGGCGTGTGCCTCCTGGCAGGATGAATTCTTTCAAGGGGGGCAGCTCAGCCAGTGAACGCTCAATTTCTGTTTCCAGAAAAGTCACATGGCTTTCGATTAGGGCTGAATAACCGGGCACACACAGTTCCGAGCCCAGATCAAATAAATGGTGCTGGATGCGTTCCAGGGCCGCTGGAATGTCCTTGGGCAAGGGTTCACAGGCCAGCAGACCGATAAAGCTGTTGAGTTCATCAACCTGGCCAATTGCTTCAATGCGGGCATCATTTTTGGCAATGCGGGAGCCGTCTCCCAGGCTGGTTGTGCCGGCATCACCCGTTTTGGTGACGATTGAGGTTAAACGGTCAGCCATGTTATATCCTTTTTCAGGCAGTTTAGGGTTGGGGGAAATAAAAAGAGCCATCAAAAGATGGCTCTTTGTTATGCCGCCAGAAAATTATTTCTTCTCTTGGGGAATAATGGTGACGGGGCAAACGCCAGCATTGATGATGGCGTAGCTGACACTGCCCAGCACACCGCTGAAGACGGGGTTGGTGCCTCGTGAGCCCATGACGATCAATTCAATGCGGTCTTCGCCTTTGGCGCTGTTGCGAACTTCCTCAACAATACGTTCTTTGGGGTCACCGATATCCAGTTTAAGATTGTAAGGAACTTCAGACGCTTTCAGTTTGTCTTCAACGCCTTCAGTGGCTTCCTTGAAGAGCTGCTGCTGGTATTCTTCCAGATCGGTTTTGTTGAAAAATGTTTTGGCATGAACGGTTCTGAAGCTGGGTTGAACATTCAGCAGCAGAATTTTAAAACCGGATACTTTTGCCAGGGAAATTGCCCAGTCCAGCGCTTTGTTTGCGTTAGACGAACCATCGAAGGGGACTAATATTGTTTTTGCCATTCATTGCTCCAAAGTTACTGGTATATTTTTAAGTCAAATGCTATGTACAACTTACATTCTAACTTAGTTTTATACTGCGTGAAATGAAATGCCTTTAGGCTTGTAAAGTAATTGATTTCCTCTTTTTCATAATAAATTTGTGTACTATGGAACGGTGGTCGTTCTTCCAGATAAGGAGTTTTCATGAAAAAGATGCTAGTGGCAGCGGTGCTTGGACTTGCCGGTTTACTGGCGACTGGCCCTGTGTTGGCGCAGAATGAAGCCAGTGCCACCGGAGAGGTTCGTCGCATTCAGGCAGAAAGGGGAAAAATCACGATTAAACATGGCCCGATT
Organism: Advenella sp. EE-W14; assembly: GCF_012923605.1. NCBI lineage: Bacteria > Pseudomonadati > Pseudomonadota > Betaproteobacteria > Burkholderiales > Alcaligenaceae > Advenella > Advenella sp. EE-W14. The sequence continues at coordinate 5,477 of NZ_JAAVNG010000005.1, forward strand.
ATTGATTTGAAGTTACCGGCGATGACATTGATTTATAACATTAACCCGGGTTTGCTCAAAGATATCCAGCCGGGTGATTCGGTCAAGTTCAGGGCATTGCACCAGAACGATCAATACATCATTATTGAAATCCGTAAAGATTAGGCGCCCATATCAATATTGCCCCCGTATGGGCAGCTGGTTCACTGCGGCAGCCATACGGGGGCAATACAGGGTTTTTCCAGGGGCGGAATTATAGAACGTAATGGGCCAGATCCTGGCTTTGGGCGGTTTCTTCCAGCTTGCTGTTTACATAGTTGGCATCAATGCGAATGGTTGACTCATTACTTGCCGTGGCATCAAAGGAAAGATCCTCCAGCAGTTTTTCCATGACGGTATACAGTCTGCGTGCACCGATGTTTTCGGTGCGTTCATTCACCTCAAACGCCAGCTCAGCAAGCCGTTTGATGCCTTCATCGGTAAAGTCCAGATGAACATCTTCAGTGGCCAGCAGGGCGGTATATTGCTTGATCAGGGAGTAGTCGGTGCTGCTCAGGATTTCCACGAAGTCTTCGGCAGTCAGCGAATCCAGTTCAACCCGGATCGGGAAACGGCCTTGCAATTCGGGAATCAGGTCTGAGGGGCGTGACAGATGGAAAGCACCTGAGGCAATAAACAGGATGTGATCGGTCTTGATCATGCCGTATTTGGTGTTGACCGTGGTGCCTTCAACCAGGGGAAGCAGGTCGCGCTGCACACCCTGACGGGAAACATCGGCACTGCTTTGTGACTGGCGTGCGGCGATTTTGTCAATTTCGTCCAGGAAGACAATGCCATTCTGTTCGGCATTTTTAACCGCCGCATTGCGGATTTCTTCTTCGTTGACGCGTTTGGCCGCTTCTTCTTCCACCAGCAATTTGAACGCGTTTTTAACGGTCATTTTTTGCGTTTTTTTCTTATCGCGATTCAGACCGGCAAACATGCCTTTCAATTGCTCGGTCATGTCCTCCATGCCCGGAGGCGCCATGATTTCCATTTGGGGCAATTGCTGTGCCACTTCGATTTCAATTTCCAGGTCATCGATTTTGTTTTCCCGCAGACGTTTGCGGAAATTCTGGCGTGCGCTGTTTTCTTCGCGAATCGGGTTTCCATTGGCATCGCGGGCGGGTGCTACCAGTACGTCAAGGATGCGGTCTTCAGCAGCGTCCTCGGCCTGGGTGCGTACGCGACGCATTTCCAGTTCACGGGTTTGTTTGACTGAAATGTCAACCAGGTCACGAATGATGGTGTCGACATCACGGCCCACATAGCCGACTTCGGTGAATTTGGTGGCTTCTACCTTGATAAAGGGAGCATTGGCCAGTTTGGCCAGCCGACGGGCAATTTCGGTTTTACCGACACCAGTGGGGCCAATCATGAGAATGTTCTTGGGCGAGATTTCGTGACGTAGCGGTTCTGCCACTTGCTGGCGGCGCCAGCGGTTACGCAGGGCGACCGCAACAGATTTTTTGGCCTTTTGCTGGCCGATAATGTTTTTGTCCAGTTCAGAGACAATTTCTTTGGGCGTCATTACGCTGGTTGTCATGAGATATCCTGATTAAAGCGTTTCAATAACGTGATTCTGGTTGGTATAAATACACAGATCACCGGCGATTTCAAGCGATTTTTTAACAACTTCGGCAGGCGACAGATCTGTATTATGAAGTAGGGCCAGCGCGGCAGATTGCGCATAGGCACCGCCTGAGCCAATGGCGGCAAGGCTGTGTTCGGGTTCAAGGACATCGCCATTGCCGGTCAGCACCAGAGTATGATCTTTGTCGGCCACAATCAGCATGGCCTCAAGGCGACGCAGGGCGCGGTCGGTGCGCCAGTCTTTGGTGAGCTCGACAGCGGCACGCATTAAGTGGCCTTGATGTTTTTCAAGTTTGGCTTCGAATAGTTCCAGAAGGGTAAAGGCGTCGGCAGTGGCACCGGCAAAACCAACCAGGACCTTGTCATTGTAAAGACGACGGATTTTTCGGGCAGTGCTTTTGAAAACGATATTGCCCAGTGTGACTTGACCATCACCGCCTATGGCAACGTCGTTGCCGCGGCGAACACAAACAATGGTAGTAGCGTGAAATTGTTCCATGAAATTCTTCCTGTAGTTTCCGTAGATGGGGCTGGCAAGAAGAATTTCAAGGGTGAAAAATGAAGATTTTTAATCGCCGTAGAGTTTTTGGCGTTTTTCGCGTCTTTCCTGGGCTTCCAGTGAAAGGTTGGCGGTTGGACGGGCTAACAGGCGACGCAGGCCAATCGGCTCTCCGGTTTCTTCGCACCAACCATATTCTTTGGACTCAATGAGCATCAGGGATTGCTGTACTTTCTTGAGCAGTTTGCGTTCGCGGTCCCGGGTACGCAACTCCAGGGCGTGTTCTTCCTCGATGGTGGCACGGTCTGCCGGATCGGGCACAAACTGGGTTTCGCGAAGGTTTTCGGTAGTGGCATCCGCATTATTGAGAATGTCTGCTTCCAGTTTCTTGAGTCGGTCCTTGAAGAACGCCAGCTGCTGGTCGTTCATGTAGTCCTCTTCAGGCATGGCGAGTAACTGCTCTTCAGTTAATAACGGTTGTTCTGTGATTGTGTCGGTATTTTTAGCTGATTTGTTAGCCATCAAACACTCCGTTCAGTAGTACTGCTTATTAATCAAATCAATGAGGGCGTGTTCAGGATGTATCAATTATTGTGTAAAAAAATCGAGAACCTGCCTTCATTGTGTGTAACAAACTTATTGCCTGTTTAGGCAAGGCATTGTGTCAGGCCGTTGGTAAATACGTCTTTGGGCAATTTGCGACCGATAAAAACCATCTTGTTGTAAGGTTTTTCTTTGGGGCCCCAGAGTTTTCCGGGTTCTGCACCCATGAGCATGTGCACGCCCTGGAACAGCATTCTTTGTTTGACGCCTTTCATATACAGGATGCCCTTGTAACGGTAAAGGTCGGGACCAAAAACCTGTACCACACCACTCAGGAATTCTTCCAGGCGTTGGGGATCGAAGGGCTTGCTGGAGGTAAATACAAAGGCACCGATTTCATCATCGTGATGCGCATGGTGATGATTGTGCTCATGGCCGTGATGATGGTCATGGTCGCAGTGTTCATCGCACTCATGATCGTGATGATGGTCATGGTGGCAGTGTTCATCGCACTCATGGTCATGATCATGGTGGTCTTCCTTCAGGAATTCCGGATCGATATCCAGAATGCTATTCAGGTTGAAGCCGGTGACATCCAGTATTTGGTTAAGATCGGCTTCACCAAAATGCACGGGCATGATTTGTGCACGGGGATTCATGTGCACCAGGCGATGTTTCAGCGAGGCATATTCCTCATCACTGACCAGGTCTTTTTTGGAAATCAGGATGCGGTCTGCAAAACCAACCTGTTTTTGCGCTTCGGGCTGGGTATCCAGGGTTTGCATGCCATGTTTGGCATCCACCACGGTGATGACTGCATCAAGACGGAAGTATTCGGCAATACCGTCATCCATGAAAAAAGTCTGGCAGACCGGGCCGGGATTGGCCACGCCGGTCGTTTCAATAATAACGCGCTCGAAGTTGAGTTCGTTGTTGAGGCGACGGTTTTTAAGGTCGGTAAGCGTTTTGAGCAAGTCTCCACGAACCGTACAGCAGACGCAGCCATTGTTCAGTTCAATGATTTCCTCATCACTGTCCTGGACCAGCAGTTCGTTGTCGATGCTTTCGGGGCCGAATTCGTTTTCGATGACGGCGATGCGTTTGCCGTGGAATTCGGTCAGGATTCGCTTGAGTAGAGTGGTTTTTCCTGCACCAAGGAATCCGGTTAGAACGGTGACAGGAACCATTTTATTGGCTTGTGCCTGGGTAACAGTCATAATTTGCTTCTTAACTAACATCGCAGGCCGAATTTCTGCCTGGCGAAAATTTTTAATATAATCGGGCAATTACATCACAGCTTTGATTATCTGGCAAATATATATCAGTGACTTTACAAAAAATTGAATCAATTTAGATATAAACCCTAATGTCGTCAGTATTGCCAGAAGAGAAAAGCGTTTTTGTGGTGCAACATCCCATAATGGGGGCATAAATGCGTAATGCAAGCCCCGGACCGGATTTCGTATGGCTAAGACATTAATGGTTATGTTGGGGCTTGTTTTTTTCCTTGCATTGCGCGCAGGTGGCCCTGATTTCCGTTTCGTTCGAGGTGAGCGAAAAACCGGTATTGGCGATCAGTTTTTTTAGCTGGCTGCTAATTTCAGGGGCGCTGATTTCAACCACTTTGCCGCATTGCGTGCAAACGACCAGCAAATCGTGGTGATGACTGTTGACATCGATACAGGCAGTCCAGGCATTGACGGCATCAAGGCGATGAATAAGCCCTTCCTCTTCAAGAAATTCAAGCGCGCGATAAACGGTGGGTGGTTTGGACTTTGGATGAATGGCCAACATGGCATCAAGAAGCTCATAGGCCTTGAGGCTACGCGATTCCTCGAGCATGAGCCGGAGCACCTGCTGGCGGATGGGCGTCAGTCGTTTGCCGCGGGACTCACAGAGCTGCTCGGCCTCAAGCAGTCGCTGGTCGACCGATTTATGCGAGTGAGAATGGTGATGAGTGGAATGCATGAGCGTTTTTAATACTAAAAATAATAAGTTGATCCTTTAGGTCAATGTACCATGAAGCGAAAAAAAGTGTGATCGCAAGAACAATTTTGATGACATTGCCGTTTATTTTATGTTTTAATATGTTATATCATATCATTTGTTGATTGTTTATACTTTTTCAACTCCGCGCACTGTTATGCAAACCACACTTTCCAGCAGCCATTCCGTTTCTGCCGATACCGTTCACCAGCGGATCCAGTCCCCATTGCTCAATTCCGCATTGGCAAGGGTGATTCAGGCCGGGCTTTTCCTGGCGCTGATGTGGGGCGTAACCGGTTATGCCTTGGGCTGGTTTCCGGAAATCGGCACACTGGTTTCAGGTATGGCCCTGTGAATCCGGTTATCCGCCTGAATGATGTATCGCTCGGGTGGCGGGACAAGCCAGTGCTTCAGCATGTTTCCGGGCAGTTCAACCAGGGCACGCTGACCGCCATTCTGGGCGCGAACGGGGCCGGCAAGTCCACCCTTGTCAAAGGTATCATCAATTTTCTCAAGCCCACTGCGGGTAGCATAGAATTGGCACCGGCTTTTCGCAAGGAATTGACCTTGCTGCCACAGCTGAGTGACCTGGATCGCAGTTTTCCCATCACGACTTACGAACTGGTTGCCATGGGTGCCTGGCGCCGGATCGGGCCATGGCGGCATTATGGCAAGGCAGAGCGCATCCGCATCAATCATGCCCTTGAAAAAGTGGGTTTGCAAGCCGTTGCCGACCAGTTGATTGGCAGTCTATCGGGCGGTCAGCTGCAGCGGGCCCTGTTTGCCCGTTTAATCGTGCGTGACGCACAGGTATTGCTGCTTGATGAACCTTTTGCCGCGGTGGATGAAGATACGTGTGAAGATTTGATGCGCATTATTTTGAACTGGCATGCTGAAGGACGCACCATTATTGCTGTTTTGCACGATGTGGAAAGGGTGAAACAGTGTTTTCCCGAGACGCTGCTGTTGGCCAGGCAGGTGGTGGCCTGGGGGAAAACCGCGGATATCCTTACTGAAGAAAATCTGCAGAAGGCCCGTCGCCTGTCGTTGGGAGGTTTCTGATGGGAGCACTGTATGAAATTTTCCTGTCTCCCTTCGTTGAATTCGGATTCATGAGCCGTGCCCTGTTTGGCGCCATATTTCTGGCTGTTGCGACCGGTCCGCTGGGTGTATTTCTTATTTTGCGGCGCATGAGTCTGGTGGCTGATTCCATGTCACATGCCATTTTGCCTGGGGTGGCTGCCGGTTTCCTGGTTGCCGGGGTCTCCCTGACAGCCATGTTGGTGGGGGGGATGGTAACCGGTTTGCTGGTGGCTTTGCTGGCTGGTGTGGTATCTCGGCTGACGTCCCTGAAAGAAGACGCCAGTTTTGCCGCCTTGTACCTGATTTCGCTTGGGCTGGGTGTTGTCTTGCTGTCTTTGAAGGGCTCCAATATGGATTTGCTGCATGTCCTGTTCGGTTCTGTCCTCGGGTTGGATGACAAGGCCCTGCTGTTTATTATGGTGGTCAGCAGCCTGACCATTCTTCTATTGTCTTTAATTTATCGGCCATTGATTATAGAGTGCCTTGATCCCGGTTTCCTTCGTTCGGAAGGGGGAGGCGGGTCGCTGGTGCATATGCTGTTTCTGATGTTGCTGGTTGTGAATCTGGTGGCCGGTTTTCAGGTTCTGGGTACCCTGATGGTGGTCGGGATGATGATGTTGCCCGCCGCCGCTGCCCGATTTTGTGGCCGCACGGTGGGTCGGCAGCTGGTGCTGGCCGCCGCTATTGGTGCATTGTCTGCCTATGTCGGTCTGGTCGTTTCCTATCATTATGGCGTGCCGGCATCATCGGCCATTATTCTGGTTGCCGGTCTGTTTTATATCCTGAGCTTGATGTTTGGTCGCCAGGGTGGCGTGATTCGCAGCCGTATTCGTTTTCTCAATTAATAACAGGATCAAGTAATGAAATTCCAGGTTTATCTGAAAGGAGCGCCAGCCATGGTGTTGGCGGGTTTGTTGGCCACTGCCTTGCCAGTACAGGCAAAGGCCCCCATTGAAGTGGTGACCAGTTTTTCCATCCTGGCGGATATGGTGAAAACAGTGGGTGCCGATCAGGTCAATGTTGTTTCACTGGTGCCTGCCGATGGCAACTCACATGAGGTTGAACTGACACCTCGGGATATCAAAAAAATGTCCTCACCCGATACCCAACTGTTGTTTGTGAACGGACTTGGCCTGGATAGCTGGACCGACCGTTTGCTGGCTTCTTCGGGCTTTCAGGGAAAAGTGATTGTGGCCAGTGATGGTGTGAAAGTGCGTAAACTGGACGAGGCAGCCGACCACGATGTGCATGATCACCATGCAGCCGATAAAGATGATCATGACAGTCATGAAGAGCATGATCACGAAGAAGGGCATGAACATGAACATGAAAAAGATCACGATCACGGTCATGGGCATGATCATGGAGAGTTTGACCCGCACGCCTGGCAGGATCTGGCTAACGGGCAGGTTTATGTGCGCAATATTGCCCGGGCTTTGTCGCAGGCTGACCCGGCCAACGCCGCGCTGTACGAAGGCAATGCCCGGGATTACATCCAGCAGATGCAGGCGCTGGACGAGCAGGTTCGCAAGGCCATGGCAGATATTCCTGCCGAACGCCGGAAAATTGTGACCACCCATGATGCTTTTGGATATTTTGCCGATGCCTATGGGCTTGAGGTGATTGCCCCATTAGGTATCTCTACCTCTGCTGAACCCTCAGCCAAGGACATTTCTGCGGTTATCAGGCAAATCAAGGAACAAAAAATCCCTGCCGTATTCCTGGAAAATGTGAAAAACAATAAACTTCAAGACCAGATTGCCAGGGAAACGGGGGCCAAAGTGGGGGGTATGCTGTATTCCGATGCCTTGGCCACGAGCGGCGAAGCCGCTTCCTATTTGGGGATGATGCGCCATAATACCGGTGTGATTACCGAAGCGATCAGGTAATCAGTTTTTGCGTTTGGCCCTGGGGTGTGCCTGGTCATAGGCTTTGGCCAGGTGCTGGAAGTCCAGCCGGGTATAAATTTGCGTGGTTGAAATGTTGGCATGCCCCAGCAGTTCCTGAACCGCGCGCAGATCCTGGGCCGATTGCAGCAGATGACTGGCAAAACTGTGACGTAATACATGCGGGTGGATCTGGCCGGGCACTTCCGATAGCTGTGCAAATTTCTTCAGTTGCAGCTGTACCACCCGTGGCGAGATGCGGGCACCACGTTCACCCAGAAAAAGGGCATTGATATCATTTTCAGGCGTCGCCGGTTTCAAGAGTGACGGGCGGGCGGCCAGCCATGTTGAAAGGGCTTCCTGTGCTTTCCTGCCCAAGGGAACCAGCCGTGTTTTATTGCCTTTTCCTTTTACGGTTAATTCCTGCTCAGCCAGGTTAAGCCAGCCAGCCGATTCATAATTGTCTTTTTTAACGTAATGGGTGTCCAGTTGCACCAGTTCGGACAGGCGCAGGCCACTGGCGTAAAGCAATTCGAACATGGCCTGGTCACGCAAGTGGATGGGGGCATTTTGCGCCTGTCTGGCCGGATGATCAAGCAGGGCCTGGGTTTGTTCGACTGATAAGGCTTTGGGAAGACTTTTGGGCACTTTTGGGGTTTTGACATTTTTGGCTGGATTGAGGCTTAATTTGGCCAGCGGTACCCACCACGCATAGAATCCGCGCCAGGCTGACAGAATCCGTGCCAGGCTGCGCGGACTCATTTGACTGGCGTGCAGGCGGGCAATGGCGGTACGGATTTGCGGGTTGCTCAGGGTGGCCAGATCGATATCGGGGTACAGGCGTGTCAGTTGGGCCAGATCTCTTCGGTAGGCTGCCAGCGTATGGGCAGAGTAACGCTTGTTGGTGCGCAAATAGTCCAGCCATTGCTCCATGGCTGCAGGCAGGTTGTGGTTCATTTTACTTAATAAGGCGGCTTAGGCCGGCACTGGCCAGTCGCCCCAGGTTTTCCAGGAAAACCGTGCCCATGTCGGGGGTAAAATGTTCTTCATGGCAAGAGCCAAACACCAGCAGGCCAAAGGTTCGGTCTTCTGTTCTCAGGGGGACCAGGGCCACTGAGGCCGGCTTTTCTTCAAGCCATTCATGCGCCGGCAGATAGCCTTCGGGACCGCAATAAGGTTTTTCCAGCGAATCGGTGTAAGCCTGCAATCCAGTATCATCATCAAGCTTGAATTTTTTTGCCCGGAGCATCGGCAGGTTCCACAGACGCAGGGAAACATCAAGTTGTTCAAAGGCCTGTTTCAGGCTGTCAATCGTGCGCTCGGGTAATTTCTGGCTGTTTTTTTCGGCCAGCATCTGAGAGCACCAAAGCGTCATGCTTTGGCTGATAGAGGCGTTTGAGTCGGCGTTATGCATCAGTTCCGCCAGTTTCCATTCAAGCGCTTTGCTACGCTTGCGCAGGGTCATGACTTGACGGGCACCTAAAGACAGGGTGCGGTCTGCATAAGGGTGTGGAATGGACAGGCTGGCAAACAGCTGGGCATGATCCTCAAAAAAAGAGGGGTTGTTTTTCAGGAAAACAGCAATCTCATCCGGCTCAAACGTTGTCTCTGACATAAGTCTACTCATCCTTTAAGCAAAAATCTTTGACCAGTTTATCAATATCAATCTGGCCAGAAAATACGGTGGTGGCCGGGCCGGTCATTTTCAATTGAGTGCCATTCCACTCAATGGTTAATAGTCCTCCCCGGGTTTGGACGGTGACCGGAGAGTCCAACAGGCCACGACGGATGCCAGTGGCAACAGCAGCACAGGCACCGGTGCCGCAAGACAGGGTTTCACCCACACCACGCTCATAAACGCGCAGCCGAATGTGGTGGCGGTTGACGACCTGCATGAACCCGACATTGACGCGATTGCCAAAGCGGGGGTGGCTTTCGATGAACGGGCCCAGTGTTGCAACGGGGGCGGTGTCAATGTTATCCACCAGCAGTACCGCATGCGGGTTGGAAATGGCCAGTGTCGACAGGGTAACCATACCCCCCTGTGGCAGGGGCAGGTTCCAGAGCGTTTCTTCATGTTCCTGGCTGTGGCTTAAGCCTTCTGTGTCAAAAGGCAGCGCAGCCGGATCGAAACGGGTAACCCCCATGTCAACGGTAACACTATTGTCCTCTTTTTCTTCAAGCGTAATCAGGCCGGTGGCAATTTCTGCCCTGAGTGGATTGCGGCGGGACAATCTTTGTTCGTGGACAAAGCGTACAAAACAGCGGGAGCCATTGCCACAATGCTCAACCTCACTGCCATCGGCATTGAAGATGCGATAGCGGAAGTCGGCTTCCGGGTGGGAAGGCGTTTCTACCAGTAAAATCTGGTCGGCGCCGATGCCAAGCTGGCGATGCGCCAGGGCACGTGCCCGTTCAGGGGTCATTTCAATGGGCTGGCTGACGCCATCAAGAACGATGAAATCATTGCCAGCACCATGCATTTTTGTAAATTGCCAAATCATGGGTGTCTGATACGTAAAAAAAATTCATTATGGACTGAAAATTCCCGTCATGCAGTGCTGTTGCCCGATCTGTTTCAATAAATTTTTTCCTCACCCTCGGGGCGTGTCTTGAAACGGCGGTGAACCCAGTAATACTGGCTGGGTGCTTGAAGAATCCATTGCTCAAGCAATTGATTGATGCGTGTAGTGGCGGCCTCAATGCTTTGTTCTCCGGGAAAATCCGTCAGGGGGGGCAAGACCTGGACATGATAGTGTCCGGTTGTCGGGTCCCAACGGCTCACAATCGGCACCACTGCCGCATGCCAGGATTTGGCAATTTGTGCGGTGGTGGGCAGGGTGGCGGCAGGGATATTGAAAAACGGCACGAAAATGGAACCCTTGCGACCAAAGTCCATGTCGGGAAGATAATAAACCGGTGTGCCTTCTTTCAGGTGGCGCAGCATGCCACGTACCCCTTCCTTGCGGCTGATCAGGTGAATTTCATTGAAACGACCACGTCCTTCCCGGACAATATCGTCAATGTCCGGATCGTGTTGAGGGGTGTAAATAGTGGCCGCTTTTTTCAGGGACATGGAAAGCCGGGTGGCTGCCGCGTCAAGCGCCACAAAATGGGGTGCCAGCATCAGGACGGGACGTTTTTCCGCCAGGAGCCGTTCTATGTGTTCAAAGCCATCCATATGGATGGTTGCCAGGATGTTTTCCGGTGAACCGAACCAGAACAGGCCTCGATCAACAATGGATTGGGCCAGTACCCGGAAGTGTTCTTTTTGCCATTGTTGGCGCTGCTCGAGCGATGCTTCGGGAAAGCACAGTTCCAGGTTCTTGCGAACGATGGCGGCCCTGCGCTTCATGATAAGCGGAGACAGGGTACTGAGCAGCCAGCCAAGTTGCTGGCGTCGCTTGTGTGAGGTGTTGCCAAACCAGTGGAAGACGGCGTCAAGGAATTTTCTTTTGGTGGATTTCATTCAATTGGACATTTATGGCTGTTTAATTCAGCGCAGGGAAACCTTAAACAGCTGAGGTTTCAACAGGGTGTTAGCTAAAAAGCAATTTAACATAAGCGGCCGGCGGATGGAAATGAGCGGCCTGGGAAACGAGAACAAGGGCTGGCCAAGCAACGTGACAGGGGGGCCGGGGATTTTTCAAAAAATCTGTGACAAAAAGAGGGGCTTTGCTTGGAAATTTTTGTAAATGTTTTAAAATGGCCGACAGTCGCTGAGTTAACCGACAACTTGCGGGGCGACATGAACTGGTTTCATAAAACACCGCTAAAGCGTCGCGCCTTAATTTTATTTCATTTGAAATAAGGGTGCTGCGCGTTCTTACCTCAAAAACGTCGGAGTTTCTGACATTAATAAAAGGACGCTGTTAAATGGCTCAAAACGATTTTTTATTTACTTCCGAGTCTGTTTCCGAAGGTCACCCCGATAAGGTGGCTGACCAGATTTCCGATGCCATCCTGGATGCCATTCTTGCCGAAGACCCCACTGCCCGGGTAGCTGCCGAAACCTTGTGCAATACCGGACTGGTCGTGCTGGCCGGTGAAATCACCACAACGGCCAACATTGATTATATTCAGGTTGCACGTGACACCATCAAGCGTATTGGCTACGACAATACCGCTTACGGCATTGATTACAAAGGCTGTGCCGTGCTGGTTGCCTATGACAAGCAATCGCCCGATATTGCCCAAGGCGTTGATCGCAGTCCCGATGAAATCCTTAATCAGGGTGCCGGTGACCAAGGCCTGATGTTTGGCTACGCCTGCGATGAAACGCCCGACCTGATGCCTGCTCCCATTTGGTATGCACATCGTCTGGTCCAGCGCCAAAGCGAATTGCGCAAAGATGGCCGCCTGCCATGGTTGCGCCCCGATGCCAAGTCACAGGTCACGTTCCGCTATATTGATGGTAAACCTGCAGAAGTGGATACGGTTGTGCTGTCCACCCAGCATGCCCCTGAAATTTCACAGTCTTCCATCCGCGAAGCGGTTATCGAGGACATTATCAAGCCCAGCTTCCCTGAAGGCCTGATTACACCCAAAACCAAATTCCTGGTCAATCCGACCGGTATTTTCGTGATTGGTGGTCCACAAGGCGATTGCGGTCTGACCGGACGCAAGATTATTGTGGACACCTATGGTGGTGCCTGCCCGCACGGCGGTGGCGCCTTCTCGGGTAAAGACCCTTCAAAGGTAGACCGTTCGGCTGCCTATGCCGCCCGTTATGTGGCCAAGAATATTGTGGCTGCCGGTCTGGCACGCCAGTGTCAGGTGCAGGTCAGTTATGCGATTGGCGTGGCCGAACCCATTAATATCACGGTTTACACTGAAGGCACCGGTGTTATCCCCGATGACGAAATTGCCTTGCTGGTTCGTGAGCATTTTGATCTGCGTCCACGCGGGATCGTGCAAATGCTCGACCTGTTGCGTCCCATTTACGGCAAAACCGCTGCTTACGGTCATTTTGGACGTGCCGAACCCGAGTTCAGCTGGGAAGCCACCGATAAGGTCGAGGCATTGAAAAACGCCCGTTAACGGGTTGATGTAAAGGGTGTCTTGTCATCTTTTGTGGCGAGACACTTTTTGAACCTTCAAGACCTCGTTTGAGGTAAACTGTTCCGGACATTTCCGAGGGGCGCTGCGACAGTTTTCCTGTATGGCATGATTGGGTCATGCCTTAACAGTGAATGCTGCCAGGCTCGGAATACCTCTTTTTTTCATGTAACGGCGCTCATCATTAACCTGCTTTGTAGTTGATGGTGAGACAAGCTCGCATTCATTACCAAAGCAGCATTTATTGGATTTTTTACAATGACTACTGCTGATTATAAAATTGCTGATATTTCCCTGGCCGGCTGGGGACGTCGTGAATTAAGCATTGCCGAAACAGAAATGCCCGGCCTGATGGCCACCCGTGAGGAATTTGCCGCCTCACAGCCCCTGAAAGGTGCCCGTATTGCCGGCAGCCTGCACATGACCATCCAGACTGGTGTGTTAATTGAAACCCTCGTTGCTTTGGGGGCCGAAGTGCGTTGGGCTTCCTGCAATATTTTCTCTACCCAGGATCATGCCGCCGCTGCCATTGCCGAGCGCGGTATTCCCGTGTTTGCGGTCAAGGGCGAGTCTCTTGAAGAGTACTGGCAATATACCCATAAAATTTTTGAGTGGCCCGGTGAACAGGCCAACATGATCCTTGACGACGGTGGTGATGCCACAACGCTGCTGCACCTGGGTGCCAAGGCAGAAAAAGACATTTCCGTGCTGGCTAACCCAGGCAGTGAAGAAGAGCGTGTGCTGTTTGCCGCCATCAAGGCCAGGCTGGCCACAGACGCAAACTGGTACTCAACCCGCCTGGCGCAAATCAAGGGGGTGACCGAAGAAACCACTACCGGTGTTCATCGTCTGTACCAGATGGCACAAAAAGGTGAGCTGCAGTTCCCCGCCATTAACGTGAACGACTCGGTAACCAAATCCAAATTCGATAACCTGTATGGTTGTCGTGAATCCCTGGTTGACGGTATCAAACGTGCCACCGATGTCATGATTGCCGGTAAAGTGGCTGTTGTAGTGGGTTTTGGTGATGTGGGTAAAGGTTGTGCACAAGCTTTGCAGGCCTTGCGCGCCCAGGTGTGGGTGTGTGAAATTGATCCGATTTGTGCGTTGCAGGCTTCTATGGAAGGCTATAAAGTGGTCACCATGGACGAAGCTGCCGACAAGGCTGATATTTTCGTGACCGCTACCGGTAACTACCATGTGATTGACCGCACTCATATGGAAAAAATGAAAGACCAGGCTATTTTGTGCAATATCGGTCACTTCGACAATGAAATTGACGTGGCTTCGGTTGAAGACCTGCAGTGGGAAGAAATCAAGCCGCAGGTTGACCACATCATTTTCCCCGATGGCAAACGCATTATTCTGCTGGCCAAGGGCCGCCTGGTCAACCTGGGTTGCGCAACCGGCCATCCTTCTTTTGTGATGTCCGCCTCTTTCACCAACCAGACCATTGCCCAGATCGAATTGTTCACACGTACCGATGCCTATCAAAAAGGCCAGGTTTATGTGTTGCCCAAACACCTTGACGAAAAAGTGGCCCGACTGCACCTGAAAAAACTGGGTGTGCAGTTAACCAAGCTGTCACAACAGCAGGCTGACTATATCGGGGTTCCCGTAGAGGGCCCTTTCAAACCCGATCACTATCGCTATTGATCTGTAAAATCCTGCAATCCGGCTATCCTGAAATATCCGGATTGCATATACGTTACTATGGAATTATTGTATAGGAACTGTCTTTAAGGCAGCTTTCCGATCCCCTTTTCTGGAGCAGCACATGTCATTAATACTTACCTGGTTGTTGCAGGCGCTGGCACTGATGGTGGTGGCCTATATCCTGCCTGGTGTTACGGTTGCCAGCTTTGGCGCGGCATTGATTGCGGCAGTTATCCTGGGTCTGATCAATACAATTATTTATCCTGTCCTGGTTTTTCTCACCATTCCCATTACGATTGTCACCCTTGGATTGTTCCTGTTTGTCCTGAATGCTTTGCTGTTCTGGCTGGCGGGTTCCCTGTTTAACGGGTTCCAGGTAGATGGGTTCTGGTGGGCACTGGCCGGGGCATTAGTCTATAGTATTATTTCAGGGATCCTTTTAAGTCTTTTGAATTAATATGAGTTCGTTTTCCAAAGAGTCGTTCAGCCTGGAGTTTTTTCCACCGAGAGACCAGGCTGGGCGTGAGCGTCTGCTGAGTACGGCCAAGCAGTTGCAAATCATCAATCCGAGTTATGTCAGTGTGACGTTCGGTGCCGGTGGCTCCACCCGTGAAGGGACTGCAGAAACCGTGCGTCTTTTCTCCCGGATGGGTTACGAGGCCGCACCGCACTTATCATGCATTGGTGCCGACAGGGATAGCATCTGTCAAATTCTTGATGCCTATCGGGCCGAGGGCGTCAAACGCCTGGTTGCCCTGCGGGGTGATTTGCCTTCGGGAATGGGTGTGGTTAGCAGCGACTTGCGTCATGCCAGTGACCTGGTGAAACTGGTTCGCGAGCATTCCGGTGACTGGTTCCATATTGAAGTGGCCGCTTACCCAGAAATGCACCCGCAGGCACAGGGGTTTGAGCAGGATATTGAGCACTTTGTGCAAAAAGTCAGGGCAGGGGCCGATAGTGCCATCACCCAGTATTTTTTCAATCCCGATGCTTATTTCAGTTTTGTGGACAGCGTGCGTGCCAAGGGGGTGGATATTCCCATTGTGCCGGGTATCATGCCGATTACCAATCACACGCAGCTGGTTCGTTTTTCACAAATGTGCGGGGCTGAAATCCCGCGCTGGATCCGTCTGCGTCTGGCCGAGTTCGGTGATGACAGGCAGTCGATCCGCCAATTCGGGACAGAAGTGGTTACCCGGTTGTGCCAGGAGCTTATTGACAATGGTGCGCCAGGTATTCATTTCTATACGCTTAACAATGCGGAAGCCACGTTATCCATTTGGGAAAACCTGAGCTATTGATCCGGGTTGAGCATTGTCTCAGTGGTCCCGGCTGAAAGGCCGGTGCCACCGTCAATCATCATCAGCTTTGCCTGCTTGTAAATCCGGTTAGTGAGCGGGTACATGCAGGCCTGAGGGCGTCAGGATATAGTCAAGCGGGATATCATGTGGTTCGGGCGTATAGGGTATGGTAATTTCCCCTTCATCCCAGGCAACACCCATTTTAATGAAATCATGGCCTTTTTCGTGCAACCCTGCCAGGGTACGGTCATAATAGCCTTTACCGTAGCCAATCCGGTGCCCATCACGAGTGAAACCCAGGGTGGGTACCAGTATAATATCGGCAGGCAATGATTTTTCAGTCAATTGCGGTTCGGGTATATTGAATTTGCCGGGGTATAAGGGTGTTGTAGCCGTCCAGCGGTAAAACTCCAGGGCGCTGTCCGGTTTTGTGATGCGGGGCAGGCTAAGTTCATGGCCCTGCCGGTCGAGCTCGGTCAACAGGGGAATCAGGTCGGGTTCTTCTTTGATGGGCCAGAATCCGGCAATCCGGCAAGAAGACTGCGGGTGCTCCCGGGAGAACTGCCTGAACCATGTCATGAAATGCCGCCGTATTTGCCCGCTGTATTTTTCACGGATTGATGCTGACAATGCCTGGCGTGAAGTGGTCAGCCATTTGCGTATTTCCTGATTGTTCATGGGAGCGGTTCGGGTTATGTTCATAGGTACCGGTTTTGAGGATCAAAATGACAGAAAGTAATCATTCAAAAAAAACAAGAATAACATGTTGGGGCATTTTCAAGAAACAGGCCTCCCGTTGGCAGTTGGGCATGATTCCATTCCTGTTATTGTTAACCGCCTGTGCCGAAACGTCCACATCGGCCGCTGAAAAGAAAATCGAAGGCCAGCTTGCCCCATCGTTGAAATATTATGGCCCGCCAGCCCAAGTGCCTGCCGATGCACGTAATGCTGTCATATCGGCTTATGCGGCGATGCAGGCCAAAAACTGGGCGCTATTGCCGGCTCTTGCCCAGCAGGCTCGTGCCGATCAGGAACTGGGCGAGTACCCCATGTTCTGGTATTTGCGCAACCAAATCAGGAGCCGTTCCGAACCCATTCCTGCCGCTGACATTCTGGCTTTTCTTGAAAAAAGCCAGAACCCTTATTTGCATGAGCGCTTGAAAGCGGACTGGATACTGGAAGCCGCGCGCACCAGGGATTTTGCCACAGTTCGCAAACTGGGTAATGTGAACCTGGATAATGCACAGGTGGATTGCGCTGTTTTGCATGCCCGACATATGGGTAATGGGCGCGTCAGTGCCAGTCAGGCCATGGATGCCTTTCGTCCGGGAACCGCCTGCTGGGATATGATGGCGCAACTGTATGCGTCAAAAGTGCTGCAATGGGATCACATTCAGCCCCTGTTGCGTGATGACATTGAATATGACAATAAGGCAAATGCCCGCCGTTACGCTGCCATGCTGTTCAGCCCTGCGCAAATGAAGGACTATGATGCGTTCATGGTCAACCCAAAAGCCTGGCTGTCGGGACAAAGCGGCAAGGCACAAAGCCGTGAGCAGGAAGAATTAAGAACACTGGCGTTCAGCCGCCTGGCCAGACAGGACCGTGAGGACGGTTATGCCTTTTTGCAACGTACCGGCAATACACTGGTGTCAGCTGAAAACCGGCAATGGATCCTGACTCAGTTTGGCCTGGTTTCCGTCCTGAACCTGGAAGACCGGGCGGATCAATGGTACAGGCAGGCCGGAGAAGGTTTTCGTTTAAGCGAATACAATCATGCCTGGCGGGTGCGGGCGGCTTTGCGTCAACCCAATATAGACTGGCCATGGGTGGCCAAAGCTATTGGCATGATGCCTCCTGCACAACAGCAGGAGCCCGTCTGGATATACTGGAAAGCCAGGGCCTGGCAAGCCATGGGCAATACGTCGGCTGCCCGTAAGGGGTTTGAAACGGTGGCCAATGAGGATCATGGCTTCTACGGGCAACTGGCCACTGAAGCCCTGGGGCGCAAAATCATGTTGCCACCCCAGGCACCAGCGAGTACATCCGCCGAACTGGCGCATGTCAGGCAGAACCGGGGATTGCAGCGTGCCGTCAGCCTGTTTAATTTAGGCTGGCGCCCCGAAGCGGTTGCCGAATGGAACTTTGCCATCAAGGGACTGAATGACCGGGAGCTGATCGCGGCTGCCGAGTGGGCGGTGCAGGAAAATATTTATGACCGGGCCATTAATACTTCTTTATTGACGCAGGGCGATATCAATTTCAGGCAGCGGTTTCTGGCGCCCTTTGAGGGCAAGGTGGGTCAGCAGGCCCGGAATGTGGGGCTTGACCCTGCCTGGGTTTATGGTCTTATCCGGCAGGAATCCCGTTTTGTGCCGGTGGCCCGTTCACAGGTGGGTGCAGCTGGCTTGATGCAGGTCATGCCCGGTACGGCAAGAATGGTGGCCAAAAAAATTGGCATGTCCGATTTTTCAATGAGCGATGTGAATGAGTTTGATACCAACACACGGTTGGGTACTTCATACCTGAGCATGGTGAAAAGTGATCTTGGCAATTCCGAGATCTTGGCCACGGCGGGCTATAATGCCGGTCCGAACCGCTCCAAGCGCTGGCGTAGCAGTTTATCGGGGCCGGTGGAAGGCGCCATTTTTGCCGAAACCATTCCCTTTACTGAAACCCGGCTTTACGTCAAGCATGTCATGTCCAATGCCACCTGGTATGCCACCCTGTTTAGCGGGCAGCCGCAATCATTGGTGCAGCGCCTGGGCACGGTTACGCCTTAGTCATGACGGGAGCGGGTTCAAGTGAGCAGTACAAAAAACAATAGCCTGGAAGGCCTGGAGGTTTATATTGTGGGTGGTGCGGTACGAGACCGCCTGCTGGGCCTGCCCGAAGGCGACAAGGACTGGGTGGTGGTGGGGGCCGCCCCCGAAGACATGACTGCACGCGGATTCCTGCCTGTGGGGGGGGATTTTCCGGTATTTTTGCATCCGCAAACCAGGGAAGAATATGCGCTGGCCCGTACCGAAAGAAAATCCGGGCGCGGCTATCAGGGGTTCACGTTTTATACCGGCAAGGATGTCAGTCTTGAAGATGACCTGAAACGACGCGACCTGACCATCAATGCCATGGCGCAGGACCGGGAAGGGAATATTATTGACCCATTGAACGGCCAGGCGGATTTGCAGGCATGTGTATTCCGCCATGTGGGGGATGCCTTTATTGAAGATCCCGTCAGGATTTTACGGGTGGCCCGTTTTGCGGCACGGTTTACCCATTTCAGCCTGGCGGACGAGACGCGCCAGTTGTGTCGCCAGATGGTTGACAATGGCGAAGTGGATGCTCTGGTGCCGGAACGGGTCTGGAAAGAAATTTCCCGGGGCATGCTGTATGAAAAGCCGTCGAAAATGTTCAATATGCTGGCTGACGTGAGTGCCCTGCCCAGGGTGATGCCGCAGCTGGTATGGAACGGGCGGGTGGCGGGTTTGCTGGATGCCGCGCATGGCTGCGGCTTGCCCTTGCCGTCGCGTTATGCCATTTTGTGCCTGGATACGCCAGATATTGAAGCCTTGTCCCGGCACTTGCGGGTGCCTAATGATTGCCTTGATTATGCCCGATTGTTGCCACTGGTTTTGCTGGGGCTGCAAGCATGGCAGGCGCAGGAAAATGAACATGATCTGCAAAAGGCGGATGATATCGTTGTGCTCATTGAGCGTTGCGATGGCCTGCGTAAACCAGAACGTTTTATGGATTTGATACAGGCCGCGGCATGTGCCGGAAAAACCGGTTTCCCCTTGCCGGATACGGCAGCCATACAGCATGTTGACGTTCCCGTTGCTTTCTGGCGTATTTGCCTGGAGCGGGCAAAAGATATTGATGCCGGTGCCATTGCGCGGGAATACGCAGGGCAAGCGGCTCAAATAAAAGAGGCTGTCAGAAAGGTCCGTGTTGAATCGGTTTATGAGTATTTAATTCAATCTTAAAGCGTATGACGACGGTCGGCTCGTGTGAAACCAAGCAAATCTTCGCCAATATCAAAGCCAATCGCCAATACCTTGAACAGTTCCCCCATTTCCGCTTCGGAAACCAGTTTTTGTACCGGGGAAATTTCTTTGGCATAGCGTGCCACGTCTTGCGGGTCCAGTGCTGCCAGCAGGTCCATCAAGCCGCAATTAAGCAGGAAATTGGCCTGGGACGTATAGCCCAGTACTTCAAGGCCGCTATCCAGGGCGGCATCGGCCATGGCCGTAAAATCAACGTGGGCAGTAATGTCCTGAATACCGGGGTAAATTAAGGGGTTGCCGTGGGCATGATGGCGCAAGTGGCACATCAAAGTGCCCTGGCTGCGTTGTGGGTGATAGTATTCCTTTTGCGGAAAGCCGTAATCAATCAGAATGGCCACACCTTTCTTTAGCCAGTTCCCCATCTCATGAATCCAGGCCTCTGCCTGCAGGTTTACTTCAGAAGCATAAGCTGGAAAAACCGGCATGCGGGCAGTGATTTTTTCCACCATTGCCGCGTTCGCAGGCTGTTTAAGCCAGGTAAATTCCCCTGCCTCGTTCAGGGAGACATGTTTTTCCGCCAGGGAGCCGTCTTCCTGCCATTCAAACAGGTTGACGGGCATGGCATCCAGTACCTCATTGGCAATCACGCAGCCCTCAAAGTGTTTGGGCAGGGCATCAAGCCATTGCACCTGGCCGTTAAAATCAGCCAGTTTTTCCTGTTGCCGGCTTTTCAAATCGGCAGATAATTCAAGTATTAAATATTTGATAGCAGGGTTATTGAGCGTGGATAAAATATCATAAGCCAGCTTGCCCGTACCTGCGCCAAATTCAAGAATGGCGGTGGTGCCGCTTGCCTGCAGCACTTGCTTTATTTGCCTGCTTAACGTACGGGCAAACCAGGGGCTTAATTCAGGGGCGGTTGTGAAATCACCTGGTAGTCCCTGTGTTATGGCCTGATTCTGGTAATTGCCCAGCTTGGTATTGCCACTGGCGTAATAACCCAGGCCCGGTGCATACAGGGCTTCATGCATCCACACCTGGAACGGAATGCTGCCCTGTTGGCCAATCAGCTGTTTTAAATGGGTAGCCGTATGGGTGCTGTGCTCAAGGGAGACGGGGTCAATGTCAGGAAAATGGTTCTTGCGTGGGATATGGGACATGATGGTGGAATCAATAAAATAAGCTGACACTATTGTATATAAAACATGATGCAACAAAGCGCATTCCATGGCAGCGTTGTAATTGCGTGTTTGAAGGGCGATATTGTATTATTTGATTTTTCGCAAAGCTGCTTAGGTAGATAAGACTTATATTTTTATTTAAGATCTATAATAATAATC
The DNA here is from genome assembly GCF_012923605.1 of Advenella sp. EE-W14. Taxonomy (NCBI): domain Bacteria; kingdom Pseudomonadati; phylum Pseudomonadota; class Betaproteobacteria; order Burkholderiales; family Alcaligenaceae; genus Advenella; species Advenella sp. EE-W14. The sequence goes on from NZ_JAAVNG010000005.1 coordinate 26,444, forward strand.
ATTATCATTTACGATAATTGATCAACGGTGTTATTTTAATAGAGATTTTCTACATGAGAAGCCATACTTTTACCAAAATTTCCCTCAGTGTCCTGGCCGCTTTTTCCATGGCTGCCGTTAGCATACCCATGCTTGCCCAGGCACAAACCAAAGCGACAGCGCAAGTCCAGGCACAGCAAAAAATCGCCATTGAAGATGTCCTGCAAACCTATGCGGCGCAGGCCCAGCAGCTTTATGCCAACAGCGTGAAAGATCTTGAGGCGCTGCAAACGGCCATCAATGCTTTTGCCAGCCAGCCAAACCAGGCTACGCTGGACGCAGCCAAGGCGGCATGGCTGCAGTCACGTGAAAGTTACGGCCTGACAGAAATCTTCCGCCTGTCCGAAGGTCCGATTGATGCAGAAGAAGGTTGGGTGGCAGAAGCCTATGGGGCGCTTGAAGGCCAAATCAATGCCTGGCCCCTTGACGAGCACATGATTGATTACACGCTTGATGCCGATAACAAGCGTACCAGCGGCAATATCATTGATACTATTGGTAAATTCACACCGGGCGGCGAAGAAGCCGCAGAGGTGGATGTGACTGAAATCACCGTTGAAGCCATTACCGAGCTTAATGAAAATGGCGGAGAGGCCAATGTGGCATCCGGCTATCACGCTATTGAGTTTTTGTTGTGGGGCCAAGACCAGGATTACAACAATTTCCTTGAAGACAAAATTACCAAGGGTGCCAAAACGGCAGGGCAGCGCCCGTTAAGCGATTTCACCAGCGACCCGTTCGCCAAACGCCGTCTGGCTTACCTGCAGGCAGCCACCAACAAGTTATTGGCAGATGTCAAAACGGTAGCCGAAGCATGGGATAACAAAGTGGATGGCCATAAAGGTTTATACCGTGCCGCTTTCCTGTCAGCGCTAAGTGGTAATAATGCCGATAAAAACATTCCCGCTGAAACCGCCCTGCGCCAGGTGCTGGCAGGTATGGGGGTATTCATCAAATCAGAACTGGCTAACGAGCGCATTGCCGTGGCCGTGTTAACACCCAGCGAAGAAGACGAGCATTCCTGCTTTTCCGATAATACCCATCGGGATATCGTACGCAACTATGAGGGTTTCAAAGACGTATTGCTGGGGCAGCTTAATGGCAAAAAAATTGGCCCTGCGCCCTATGATGCCCTGGGCCAGGCAGAAAAACAAACCATTGACAATTTAATGGGCAAGATAGAACAGCGTCTTGAGAAAATGGATACCCTGGCAAAAACCAGCATGCATTTTGATTACCAGATTATGCCCGAGCATAAAGAAGAGTCAAAAAACATCGTTTCCATGAAAAACGACATGCGTAAACTGGGTGACCAGATGGTTCCGGTGGCATCGGCTTTTGATATCAAGTTAAGTGAAGAAGATGTCACTGATGCTGAAGAAACCCAAATTTAACGTGTATTGATTGATAAGGAACGGGTTGTGGCTGTGCAGATAAAGGGGCTGGTGTTGTTAATGGCTTGCGTTTTGGCCGGTGGCAGTCATGCCGGGGCCTTGTCTGGCATGGCCACCGCGGTTTCAGCCACACCGGCGGAACTATCCAGTGAAGAAGAACAGGACAGGCTGCTTATTGGCCGTTCCTTTTTTACTGTTCCCTGGGTAGCTGCACCTAGTGCCACCACCGCCCGTGACGGGCTTGGCCCCTTGTTTAACAGTAATACCTGTGCCAGTTGCCACCAGGCCAAGATGGCCGGGCATCTGCTGAATGACAAGCATGAGCAAAGCAGGGCTTTGGTGGTCAAGCTGTCGCAACCGCAAAAACATGCGCTGCGCGATAAAACCACCATTACGGTACCCGATCCGGTTTACGGTTCTCAAATTGCCATTAACGGGGTCAGTGGTGTTTTATATGAAGCCACGCCCGGGCTGGACATGCAGGTGAAAACCGTGGTTTTCCCCGACGGCACGGAAGTTGGTTTAAGCTGGCCGGTACCTTATCTGAAACGCTTGAATTACGGGCCTTTAAGCCCCGATACCCGTTTAAGTTTGCGGCTGGCCCCCATGCTTAACGGTACCGGCTTGATAGAGCAGATACCCGAACAGGCCATTCTGGCCGGTGCCGACCCCAATGACCGGAACCGGGATGGTATTTCGGGCAAAGCCAACTGGGTGTATGACCCTTTGCTGCAAGCCTTCAAACTGGGGCGCTTTGGCCATAAGGCAAGCCAGGCCAGTGTCATGATGCAAACGGCCGATGCCGCTGCCCACGATATGGGTTTAACCAACCCTTATTTTCCTGAAGAATTGTGTGGCAGTACCCAGACCGCCTGTTTGCAGGCACCGGCAGGCAGGCCGTCGGCAAGGGGGGAAACCCTTGATTTGCCCATGCACCGGCTGGAAGCCATCAGCTTTTATGTCAACCACCTGAACGGCTCGCCCAAACGAAGAAGTGATGTTTTGCCGCAAGCGCTGGCTGCGGGAAAGGCGCTGTTTCAGGCCGTTGGCTGTGTCCAATGCCATCGCCCCTCTTTTAAAACACAAAAGGGGCAAACCATTTACCCTTACAGTGATTTTTTATTGCACGACCTGGGGCCTGCGCTGGCCGATGCCCGCCCCGAGTTTGATGCACAACCCAATGAATGGCGTACCGCACCTTTATGGGGGAGCGCTGAAAAAGTCCGCCAGGGCTGGCGTTTTTTGCATGATGGCCGTGCCGCCAACCATCTTGAGGCCATTTTGTGGCATGACGCAGAGGCTGCGGCATCACGTCAGGCATTTATGCAGCTTAATGTCACAGAACGGGAACAACTTATCCAATTTCTGGAATCTTTATGAAAAAAGTCGCCGCCGTGCTTACCTTGTTCTGCACAAATCTTGCCTTTGCAGCCCCGGATATTTCCGGGCCGGTGGCTTCCGTGTATGACAGGGTGATCGTGCACAATGCCAACAATAGTGTGCAGGTATGCAATAATTTTAAAGTTAAGTTAAATGAAACAAAAGACGGTGCAGCTGCCGAGGCACTTGATACCGTTTTCAAACAATTGCTGCTGGCCTGGAAAAAGGTGGAAGCCAGCTATATGGCGGGTGAACTGGATCATGACTATCTGGATACCCCCCGTTTCATTGATGTGTTTCATAACAGCAATGAAGACTTAAGCGCCATTATGCAACGCCAGCTGGCTTCTTCCAGCCCGCCAGCCAAAGCATTGTTCAAGAATTCATTCAAAACGGTCAATGCCCTTGAGGCCGTGTTGTACGCCGATACGCAACTGTCTGCCCGTGAACTGTCGTTTGCAGCCGTGATGGCTGACAGCATTTGCGGGCATTTGCAGGATATTGCCACGGTCTACACCGACCAGCGCCACGCTTTGCTGGCCGACCCTGAAAAGGCGCTGGCCTTGTATACCCATGCCCTGTCCAACAGTATCTTTACCGGCAAAGAATGGCGCATTGCCGATCCGGCCGGTTTAAGCCGGAAATATAAAGACCAGCCCAATGCCAAACGTAGCGAGTATGCCTTAAGCGGGCACAGCCTGGCTGCCATTGAAGCGGTGTTTGAAGTGCATCAGGCCATGATGGGGCAGCAGGATTATGCCAACCTGGCTGACGTCATCAAAATGTACCAGGCCAATGAACTGGCAGAAGCCATCAATTTGACACTTGAGCAGATCATGCAACAGATTGGCCAGCTTGGGCAGCAGGCGTTTGCCTTCCAGCCCGATTTAACCCGTCCGCTCTATGACAGTGCCGGGCAGCTGTACCAACATTATTATGTCAGTCTGCTTAGTGCCCTGCCCATCGTGGGTAAAATTCTGGAAGCCGACGGAGACTGAGCATGCCATGGGATTATGTGCTTGAATCGGGGCAGCGCCTGTTCTGGCTTTACCTGCTTTCTTCGGCATTGATTGCGCTGTTGTTTACCGGTTTCAGGGTGATACGGCAACAGGGCTTTGCCATCCGGCAGTATTGGCTGCATCCCAGTGCCTTGCTTGATTACCGCTATTTTTTTGTCAGCTGGTTTATCAAGGTGTTTATGCTGGCCCCTTTGCTGTTGTCGGCCAAAAGTATTGCCTTATGGACATTCCAGCTGGCTTCCCCCTGGCTGTCGCGGCCGGATTGGCATCTTTCTTATGAATCACTGGCTTTGCTTTATACCGCCTGCCTGTTTGTGGCCAGTGACTTCTCCCGTTACTGGCTGCATCGTTGGCTGCATACCAATAAATGGTTATGGCAGTTTCACAAAGTACATCATAGTGCACCGGTGCTGAATCCGCTTACCTTTTACCGGGTGCACCCGGTAGAAAATTTCCTGTTTGGCTTGCGTTACGCGCTCAGTGCTGGTGTGGTGACCGGTTTGTTCATGACGCTGTTCGGGCCTCGTTTAAGCCTGATGACCATCATGGGTAGTAATGGTTTTATTTTTGTTTTTTCTTTGCTGGGCAGCAATTTACGGCACTCCCATGTGTTTCTGGGCTATCCGGCCTGGCTGGAACGTGTGTTTATTTCTCCGGCCCAACACCAGGTGCATCACTATAGCCGTTATGCCCGTTTCAATTATGGCGGCTATCTGGCGGTGTGGGACTGGCTGTTTGTCTCTTTAATGCCTTCGGGCAAGGCGCAGCGCAGTGACCGGTTTGGTTTTCAGGCGCAGCAAATGAATGACTATCGCACGATACCGCAACTGCTGTATGCGCCTTTTGTTTCCTGTTATCGTTTATTGGCTTATTATGCAAAAAAGAAAACTGTTATTGATCGCCGGGCTTCTGATGGGGGCGGCAGCCGCCACGGTGCCGCTGTGGCAAAACCGGGTGCTGGCACAATTACCGGCACCGGCAGACCATAATCCTGAAGAGGAGAAAATCGCCCTGGGCCGCCTGCTGTTTTTTGATGTGAACCTGTCAAAAAACCGGACCCAGAGCTGTGCCACCTGCCATGATCCGGCCCGGGCATTTAGCGATGGCAGAAGCAATGCCGGCAAGGGCATGGTGTCGCTGGGTGATGATGGCACTTCTTTTGGCAATCGCAATACGCCCACTGCCATGTATGCCAAGTATGCGCCCGATTTTCATTTCAACCAGAAAACCGGGCAGTATGTGGGCGGGCAGTTTCTGGATGGCCGTGCCAACGATCTGGCGGCACAATCAGGGCAGCCACCGCTGAATCCGGTGGAAATGAATATGCCCAGTGTGGGCAGTATTATTGAGCGGCTTAAAAACAATCAATACTATCTTGATAATTTCCGTCGCGTTTATGGGGAACAGGTCTGGGATAGCGAGGAAACCGCCTACGAGGCCATGATGCAGTCACTGGCGGCCTTTGAACGTACCAGCCAGTTTGCGCCTTTCAATTCAAAGTATGATAAATACCTGCGGGGCGAGTATGAGATGACGGTGCTGGAAGACTTGGGCCGTACCCTGTTTTTTTCCAACCAAAATGTGAATTGTTCGGTATGCCATAAGCTGCGTGCCGAAGATGCGCCTTTTGAAACCTTCAGCAATTACGAATATCACAATATTGGGGTGCCCCGTAATGAAGATGTGGTGGCTTTGAATAAGCTGGCACAGGATTTTGCCGATCATGGTTTGCTGGAGAACCCGCTGGTAAGCGATGAGGCCATGAAGGGCAAGTTCAAGGTGCCTACCTTGCGTAATATTGCCATTACCGGCCCGTATATGCATAACGGGGTGTTTAAGGATTTGCGTACGGTGGTGCTGTTTTATGACAAGTTCAATAATCCAGAACGCAGTGTTAATCCTGAAACGGGGCAAGTCTGGGCTGAGGCCGAGGTGCCTGAAACCGTGAATTTGAAGGATTTGCGGGCCAATGTGTTAAGCGATCGCAAGGTAGATGCCCTGGTGGCGTTCATGAAGTTGCTGACCGATGAGCAGTATGAACATTTGCTGGAGGCGGAAGAAGCGGGGAAATAATAGGTTGCGTTACGGGTGAGGGATGGTGTCTGGTTTCTTCTGTGGAAGCGGAACAATCATTCAGCTTTGCTCCGACGCCGCTGCGCGCCGAAGTCGCTGCGTAAGCTTACCGTCATTTTTTGCTTTTATTTTTTGTTTTTCATCCCTTCAAAACCAGTCTCGGCCACGGGTTTGAATTCGGTGGAACCTTTCATGTCCGAACCATTGTCCGCGTGCAATAGCAGCGGCTTATGCGCACATTTTTCACGCAGTACGGCCCGCTGAATCAGGGTGCCGCCGCGCGCCCACGGCGATGCTGTTCACCCGCCATCCGTGCTTCATTGACCAATTCAACAATTTGGCGGCGATCTGTGGCATTGGTCATTTTTCCTCGTCCCCCCAGATCGCCTGGACTTTTTTTCGCAAGGCCAGGATGGCCGCCGTTTCAGCCAAGGCGGCATCTTTACGACGCAGTTTGCGCTCCAGTTCCTTGATGCGTTTACGTTCTGCTTTAGTGATTTCTGCTTGCTGTGCGGATGCTTTGGCACTGACGTCATTGGCTTGTTCACAACTGCTGCGCCACCGACGTATTTGCTCAACATACAGGCCACGACGGCGACAATATTCGGCCAGTTCCGTTTCGGATAAGGCAGCGGTTTCCAGGACGGCATTGAATTTTTCTGCCGAGTTCCAACCTTCTGGTGTGCTGGCTTGGTTTGGTAATAACCGGCCTTGATCACGTGCCTGTTTACGCCAATTGTAAAGCGTCGCTTCGGAAATGCCTTCTTCCTGGGCTAGGGCGTGTTAACACAAACGCAGTCCGTCCATCACGAGTACGAAATTGACGAATCCAATGAACATGAGATCGAGCTTCTCAAAGCGGGAGAAGATTCTTCGGTAGCCTTTGAGGCGACGAAACAATCGCTCCACCTCGTTTCGCCGTCGATACATCGCGCGGTCATACTCCCATGGATCCAACCGCCTGGAGGACGGGGGTACGACGGGGATATAGCCAAGATCGAGCGCAAGCTGCCGGGTTTTATTGCCCTCATAAGCGCGATCCATCAGCAAATGGACGGGCCGAGTGAGCGCGCCGAGCCGTTCGAGCAAGACACGTCCAGCAGGCGCATCATGGGCCTGTCCGGGAGAAAGTGAAAACGCTACGGCAGTTCGATCATCCGCGGCAACCATATGAATCTTGGTGTTCCAGCCCCCTCTCGACTTTCCAATGGATTGGGGGCCGTTTTTTTTAAAGCACCCGTGCCATCAGGATGCACCTTTATGCTGGTGCTGTCCAATGAGACCGCTTCGATCTTTATACGCACGATCTGATGCTTCTGAAGCTCAGCAAACATCCGATCAAGAACACCAGCCTTTGCCCAGCGGTTCATGCGCGTGTAAACGGTGTGCCAGTTCCCGAATCGCTCGGGCAGACCACGCCACTTGCAGCCATGCTCGGCCACATAAAGGATGGCATTGACTACCTGCAAATTCGTTAGCTTGACATTGCCTCGTTGCCGGGGAAGGCAGCTTTCGATATGCGTAAATTGTTCAGGTGTGATTTCCATTCCTGTAGGATAGGCAATATTGCGGCCGATTGTCTATTAGTGTTAACACGCCCTAATTCAGCAACCGTTCGGTTATGGGGAGCCATTAATTTGGCCAGTATCGCTTCTCGGCGTTCGGGTGAGTATTTCATAGGAACCTTTTCTTTGCCCCCATCTTAGGATGGGTTAAATTCTAACATCGGTTGAGGTTCCAACTAGTCTGACACAGGGGGGATCATTATCTTTTTTTTCCATCCGACAGGATGTTTGGTAAAACGCTTGTTAAGGCCTTGCCGGTATTTATTAGGCTTGAACAGGCAAATACTGTCTGCCTTTTAAATATCACACAATCATCCTCGCTAGAGTTTGAAGGGTGTGCTGCACTTGCAATATCCAGTGCGGGTTTGGAACAGTTTCGTCCTGCGCTTGATATATTACAACCCTATACCTTGGAAGAAGCGTGTCGTCCCGGTCAGGAGGGGTGGCAGGCGAAGCCTGACGGGGTGGTGCTGCCGTTTGCCCTCATGTGTCGTGAGAGTCAAGCAACCACCCCGGCGCTTCGCGCCACCCCTCCACAGAGGGGAATTTATTCTAAGGTCACCAACAGCCGACTGCTCAAGAACGGCTGTTGCACAAAACGCGTCTTGTCGACAATGCTTACAGCGTTCGGGCAATAATTTCTTTCATGATTTCATCGCTGCCACCGTAAATTCGCCCGATACGGGCATCAATCCAGGCCTGGCCAATACCATATTCGGACATATAGCCATAACCGCCGTGCATTTGCAGGAACATGTCCAGCAGGCGTCCTTGCATTTCGGTGGCATTGAGCTTGGCCATGGCCGCCTGGGCCGGAGACAGGGCCTTGTCCAGGTGCAGCGCGATGCATTGGTCTACAAACACCCGCAGCATGGTGCTTTGGGCCTTGGCTTCAGCCAGCCTGAAACGGGTATTCTGGTAGTCAAACACGCTTTGCCCGAAGGTTTTGCGGTCACGGGTATAGGCAATGGTTTTTTCCAGGAAAGATTCAATCGAGGCGGCGGCACGCACGGCAATCACCAGGCGTTCCTGGGCCAGTTCGTGCATCAGGTAGCTGAAGCCGGCATTTTCTTCACCCAGGCGGTTGCTCACGGGCACTTTGACATTATCAAAAAACAGTTCGGAGGTATCCTGGGCGTGCAGGCCGATTTTTTCCAGTTTTCTGCCTTTGCTGAAGCCAGGGGTGTTGGCATCAACGCAGATTAGGGAAATGCCTTTGGCGCCCAGATCGGGGTCGGTTTTGCAAACCACAATCACCAGGTCGGCATTCAGGCCGTTGGTAATGAAGGTTTTCTGGCCGTTAATAATATAATGGTCGCCCTCGCGTTGGGCTGTGGTCCTGACCGCTTTCAGGTCGCTGCCGGTGCCGGGTTCGGTCATGGCAATCGCGCCAATGATGTTGCCACTGGCCATGGCTGGCAGCCAGCGGTCTTTTTGTTCTGGCGTACCGTAGCGGAAAATATAGGGGGCGACAATTTCCGAGTGCAGGTTAAAGCCCGGGCCAGTGGCATTGACCTTGCCCATTTCTTCAATCAGTACGGCAGAGTGGCCAAAATCACCGCCACCGCCATAGGGTTCGGGCAGCATGCAGTTAAGCAAGCCTTCCTGGCCCGCTTTGGCCCAAACTGATTTGGGCACAATCCCGTCTTTTTCCCATTGCGCATGAAAAGGGCTGATTTCCCTTTCTATAAAGCGTTGCACCTGGGTGCGGAAGTGTTCGTGGTCGTCCCGGAATACGGTTCTCATTTGTCTCTCTCTTTTGTGAATATGGAAGGAATGGATTTAGATGCTGTAATTGGGATTGCCTAATGACGACTCAACCGTACGCACCAGCGTGATCAGCCTGGGGGCGATATCTTCATCGATACGTTTGCTTTCTTCGCTGTAAACCGGTACTGAAGCGGCAAACATCCAGTACTCGTTATCAATGGGTTTTCTCAGGGGCACGGCAATCGCATCAATTTCGCGATGGAAGTCGCGGTGCCCGCGGCAAAAACCCAGGGTTGCAAGGTCATTGGCCGCGTCTTGCAGGCGTTCTTCAAACCAGGCCCGTTGGCCCGGGTATTTTTTTTCCAGATCAATCAGATAGCGTTCGCGGAATTCAGCGGGGATGGAATTGATATAAGCGCGACCGGTGGAGGTTCGGGAAATGGACATGCGCACGCCTACTTCCGGGCGATATATTTTGCTATTGGCACCTTGCGCGATTTCGACATAGCACATCTTGCTTTTACTGCCCATGACCAGTTGAACCTGTCCCGAAATATAGTCGGCCAGTTCCTGCATGAGTGGCCGTGCGATCTGGCGGATGGTCATGCGTTGCAGCACAGGGGCTGACAGGTTCAATAAACCGGCCCCTGGCACATATTTGGACAGGCGATCGGAGTAACGGATCAAGCCGTATTCACTAAGCGTCTCGAGCAAGCGGGACAGGGTAGGTTTGGGCAGACCTGTTTTTTCGCCAATTTCCTTGGCACTTAACTCATATTGAACCGGTGAGAAACAGTTGAGGATATTAATGCCTCTGGCAAGCGCGCTAACCAGTTTGCTCTCATCCGGGGTTTCTGAAGTAGACATGGTTTGTTCTCTTTATCTATTAAATTATTTGAGGTTTAATAAAATTATGATACATTAATATCAAAATATCAATTAAATTATATAAATAATGAGACATAAGTTTCATTTTAAGGAGATAAAATGGAAGAAGCGGTTATTGTTGATGCCATCAGAAGCCCGATTGGCCGTTCCAAGGCTGGCGGTGCCTTTACCCAAATGCATCCCACCGATTTATTGGCACAATTGCTTAAAGGGATTGTCGAACGCAATAAATTGGATCCCGCCATGGTGGATGACGTGATTACCGGTTGTGTCAGTCAGGTGGGCGAGCAATCCGGTACACCGGGGCGGGTCGCATGGCTGGCAGCAGGTTATCCCGAGCATGTGCCTTCCACCACGATTGACCGCAAATGCGGTTCCAGTCAGCAGGCGGTGCATTTCGCCGCCCAGGGCATCATGGCGGGAGCTTACGATATTGTGATTGCCTGCGGTATTGAATCCATGAGTCATGTACCCATGGGAGTGTCCCGGCTTGATCAGAATCCCTATGGTGAAGCCTTCCTCAGGCGTTACGAGCCAGGCCTGGTTTCGCAGGGTGTGTCGGCCGAGCTGGTGGCTGCAAAATGGGGTATTTCCCGCCAAGAACTCGATGAATACAGTGCCCGCTCCCATGAGCGTGCGCATCAGGCACGCGAAGCCGGTTTGTTCAGGCGGGAAATTCTCCCCATTCATACCGTGAATGGTGTGGTGGATCAGGATGAAACCATCCGTCCGGGCACGCAGGCCAGTAAATTGGCCGAGTTGAAATCCCCCTTTGAAAATGAAGCCATGTCGCAACGGTTTCCGCAGATTGGCTGGCATGTTACAGCAGGCAATGCCTCGCAAATCAGTGACGGGGCCGCAGCCATGTTAATCATGAGTCGCCGCATGGCCGATCAGCTGGGCCTGAAACCGCGTGCCCGCTTTGTGGCTTTTGATGTGCGTGGCGATGATCCCTTGTTGATGTTGACGGCGCCCATCAGTTCAAGTCGCAAGGCTATTGATAAAAGTGGCCTGAAACTGGAAGAGATCGATCACATAGAGGTGAATGAGGCCTTTGCCAGTGTGCCTTTGGCCTGGCAGCGGGAATTCCAGGTGGATAATGCCAAATTAAATCCACGGGGCGGTGCCATTGCACTGGGACATCCTTTGGGCGCATCTGGTGTTCGCCTGATGACGACCATGTTGCATGCACTTGAGGATAATGGCCAACGTTATGGTTTGCAAACCATGTGTGAAGCGGGTGGTATGGCAAACACCACTATTATTGAAAGATTAAACTAATTAATAAACCGATCAAGGCAGGAGATACCTATGCAGTTGCAGGAAAATATGTCGGCAGTAGTAACCGGTGGTGCATCAGGCCTGGGCCTGGCGACCGCGGAAAAGCTGCTGGCCAAAGGGGTTCAGGTGGTGATTGCCGACCTGAACGATAAAGGACAGGAAGTGGCTGATCAGCTGGGCAATCATGCGCACTTTGTGAAGGCGGATGTGTGTGAGCCGGAGCAAATGAAAGCCGTCATTGAAAAAGCGGTTTCACTGGCGCCCTTGCGTGCCCTGGTGCATTGTGCCGGATATGGTGCACCCATCCGGGTGGTTGAAAAAGATGGAGAACCCGGAAATCTGGAAAAATTTGAAGCCATTATCCGTGTCAATGTGATTGGGACCTTCAATTCCTTGCGTCTTGCCGCAGCCGCCATGGCCAAAAATGAGCCGCTGGACGGTGAGCGTGGCGCCTGCGTGTTAACGGCATCGGTGGCAGCCTATGAGGGGCAAATCGGTCAGATTCCGTACTCTTCAGCCAAAGCCGGTATTGTGGGCATGACGCTGGTGGCGGCACGGGATTTGGCGCAACGCCTGATTCGTGTCAATACAATTGCCCCAGGTTTGTTTGATACGCCTTTGTTATCTAAATTGCCGGAGCATGTGAAATCGGCCTTGGGTGCCTCAGTGCCGCATCCGGCACGTTTGGGTTTTCCGTCAGAGTACGCCTCATTGGCCGTACAGATGCTGGAAAATGCCATGCTCAATGGTGAAACCATCCGGCTTGACGGTGCCATTCGCATGACGCCCCGTTAATCATTCAAGTATTAACCAGTAAGACCTGCCCCGCCATTAAATCAATAAGCAGTAAGGGGGCAGTTTAGAAAACCGTAGCAGCATTCTGAATTTCCAGGAGACAAAAATGAAGAAGGTGACAAGACGTACGGCAGTATCCATGATGTGTGCAGCAGTCGTGGGCATGAGTGCCCTGCTGACAGCAAATGCGCAGGCCAGCACAGACAATTATCCCGACAAGCCCATACGGATCGTGGTTCCATTCCCTCCGGGTGGCGGCACGGACACGATTGCCCGCATGATTTCCCATGAACTGGCCAATGAGCTGGGTACAACGGTATGGGTGGAAAACAAGCCGGGAGCAAGTGGCACAATCGGCAATCAGTCTGTGGCCAAGGCAGCCCCCGATGGCTATACCGTATTGCTGGGTATTACGGCGCTGGTGCAGGCACCCTGGTTGTATAAAAACCTGCCTTATGACATCAGTGAGCTGAAGCCTGTTTCACAGGTTGCCCTGTCGTCCGATGTGTTTGTGGTGAAAAGTGATCTTCCGGTTAATACGATGGAAGAGTTTATCGAGCACGTGAAGAAAAATCCGGGCAAGTATTCATATGGGTCCTACGGTAATGGCACCTCATCTCATTTGCATGGTGAACAGTTCAAGGTGATTAACGGCATTGACCTGATGCATATTCCTTACAGGGGTTCAGGCCCTGAGGTGACCGCCATGTTAAGCGGTGAGCTGACATCGGCCTTTATTGATATTACCGCCATCAGTCCGCATCTGAAGTCAGATAAATTCAAGGTGCTGGGCGTGACCGGTTCCAAACGCCTGACCTCATTGCCCGAGGCCAGAACCTTTAATGAAATGGGTATGGAAGGCTTCAATGCCAACGGCTGGTTTGGTTTCTTTGTACCTGCCGGTACCCCGGAGCCAGTGGTGGATCTGCTCAGCGGGAAAATCCAGAAAGTCATGAAAGCACCTAAAATTCATGACCGTTTAACGGATATGGGCCTGATTCCTGTGGGTAACTCTGCTGCCGAATATGCTCGAATCGTCAAAGACGACTTGGCTGAATATGGCAAAGTGGCCAAAGAAACCGGTATCCGGATGGATTAATCCGAAAGGCATCAAGGTATGAAAGACTCATCAGGAGACAAGCAGATAATGAGCCCAATCAAGCGTAAATTTTGGCCTAAAGGTGTACCTGCCAATGGGAGTGTGCCGCATGTGACACTTCCTCATTATCTTGAAACCGCTGCATTGCGCTATCCGGATAAAACCGCCATTATCTATGGCGGCAGGCATATCAGTTACCGGGAGCTGAGGCAACATGTCCATGCCATGGCTGGCTTTTTGCAACAGAAAATGCAGTTGGCCCGGGGTGATCGCGTGTTGCTGATGAGTCAGAATTGCCCGCAGTTTGTGATTGCATTTTATGCCGTCCTGCAGCTGGGGGCAGTGGTGGTGCCGGTTAATGCAATGTGTACCTCCTCTGAAATTCAGCACTATATGGATGATAGTGGTGCCTGGTTCGCTTTTGTAGCGCAGGAGTTGTTAAAGCAGATTGTCCCTTGCATGCAAAGTAACAGGGAGGACGGGTTGCGGCATGTCATGGTGCATGCTTACCGTGATTTTGTGGCGGATCTGGCTGATCCCGATTTGCCTGATTTTGTCAGGCAGCACCATGATCCTGGCTTGTCTGATGGGATGGTGGCATTTTCCGAGGCGCTACAGGCGGGTTTGTCGGCCGAAGCGGTACAGACCGACCCGGATGATTTTTGTGTGCTGCCGTATACATCGGGTACCACCGGCAAACCCAAAGGCTGCATTCATACGCATTCAACCTTACTGGCCTCATTGGTGAATTCAGCCATCTGGCGTAATTTGCATGCCGAATCGGTCATGTTGTCGGTGGCACCCATGTTTCACATGCTGGGTATGCAAAATGGCATGAACATGCCCATCGTGCTGGGGGGGACCGTTGTCATGATGCCGCGCTGGAATGCCGAATTGGCCCTGAAATTAATGGAAAAACATCGGGTTTCCGTATGGACGGCCCCGCCTGCCATGGTGCTGGATTGTTTTTCGCAGCCTTCGGCCGATCAACGTGATTTATCCAGTCTGGCCTTGCTGTCCGGAGGGGGCGCTGCCATGCCGGAAGCGATTGCCGCCATGCTTAAAACGCGTTTTGGCATTGTTTACAATGAGGGTTACGGCATGACCGAAACCGCTTCTTTCCTGCATTGTAATCCGCTTGAGCACAGCAAACGTCAGTGTCTGGGCATACCAACCCAGGGGGTTGATTCACGCATTGTTGATCCGGCCACCTTGCAGGAGTTGCCGCAGGGTGAGGTGGGTGAGCTCATCACCAGTGGTCCGCAGGTCATGAAAGGATATTGGAAAAACGAACAGGCCAACCAGGAATCTTTTCTGGAACGTGATGGTCGGGTTTTCTTCCGTACGGGTGATTTGGCAAGGATTGATGAGGATGGTTACTTTTTCATGTGTGATCGCCTTAAACGGATGATCAACGTATCCGGGTATAAAGTCTGGCCCAGTGAGGTGGAAAACACATTCTATGATCATCCTGCCGTTCATGAGGTATGCATTGTCGGTATCCAGGATAGCGTCAAGGGTGAGATCGTGAAGGCACTGGTTGTGCTGAAACCGGAGTACGAGGGGCAATTGTCGGAGCAGGATTTGATTGCCTGGGCCAGGGAAAAGATGGCGGTTTACAAGGCGCCCAGACTGGTCGAATTTGTGGACACCTTGCCAAAATCCAATACGGGTAAAATAATGTGGCGTAAACTGCAGGCAGATCAAAATAATATAACAGGAGAAAAAATATGACTCAGGTTTCACGTGCACCACTTCAGGGGGTCAGGGTGCTGGATTTAACCCGTTTGCTGCCGGGGCCGGCTTGTGCCATGCATCTGGCCGATATGGGCGCCGAGGTGGTCAAGCTGGAAGATACCGGAGCCGGTGACTATGCCTGGGCCGCCTTGCGCTCCCAGGTAAACCGGAATAAACGGGGCTTGCAGCTGGATTTGAAAAAAGAGGCCGGCAAGGCCCTGTTTCTGGATCTGTGTGAAAAAGTCGATGTGGTGATCGAGGGATTCAGACCTGGTGTCATGGATCGCCTGGGTGTGGGCTATGAGGCAGTCAAACAGCGTAATCCCGCCATTGTGTATTGCAGTATGACCGGCTATGGGCAAACAGGTCCTTACAGCCAGGCAGCCGGTCATGATATTAACTATATTGCCAGGGCGGGTGTTGCCGATCAGGTGGGGAACGGTACGGGGACACCGGCCTTGTCCAATCTGCCTTTGGCCGATCTGCTGGGAGGCGCTTCCACAGCATCTATTGGGATACTGGCGGCATTGTTTGACGCACAGCGAACCGGTCAGGGACGCCTGGTCGATATTTCTTTTTCTGACGGTATTCTGGCTTATGCCGGTTTACCGATGGCCGCCCTGAATGAGTTTGGGCAGGCCACCCCTGCGGGTGCCACCAAGCTAACGGGGTCGGCGGTTTATTATGGTTTTTATGAAACCGCTGATGGACGTTATATTGCCGTGGGTTCTTTTGAACGAAAATTCTGGGATGAGTTTTGTGAGCTGATCGGACGCGAAGACCTGAAACCATTCCATGACGCATCCGATCCTGAGCAGGTCAATTATGCGAAAAACGAACTTGGTCAGTTAATTGCAGCTTACGATTTTGCCTGGTGGTGTGAAAAACTGGCAGGCAGTGATTGTTGTGTCACGCCTGTGTTAAATATGGGTGAAACCGCCAATGATGTCCACTTTAAAGAACGGGGCATGATTATCGAGTCAAGCAATGAACAGGGTGAAACCGTCAGGCAATTGGGCAGCCCGTTCAAAATGAGCGGGTTCGAGTTTGCCATCCGGAATCCGTCGCCAATAGCCGGCCAGCATACGGTAGAGGTATTGCGGGAATGGGGTGTGAACAGTGAGCGTATCCAGCAATTGCTGGATGATAGGATCGTTGTTCAGGCTTGAATTGATTTTTTTCAATCAAATGATTGTTTCAATAAAAGTGCCTGAATAAAAAAAGGGAATCGTTATTAACGATTCCCTTTTTGTTTAAGCCTTAATCAAGTAGATTGATTAGGCCCAGGCACGAGGTGCCGGTTTTTTCTTGCCGCGAGCGAAAGACTCTTTATTGCCTTTGCCGAATGGACGGTCGTTGCCACGTGAGGCGGGCCGGCCTTCCTTGGCAGGACGATCACCGCCGAAACCGCCACGTGATGGACGGTCACCAAAACCGGCCTTGGCAGGACGATCACCAAAAGACGGGCGATCACCACCGAAGCCACCACGGGCAGGGCGGTCACCGTAAGCGGCACGGGCGGGACGGTCACCAAATGAAGGGCGTTCTGCACGGGCAGGGCGATCGCCAAATTCAGCGCGGGGTTTGTCAAAAGACCTTTCCTGATCGCCTTTTCTCATGGCAAAGCCGGAGCGGGACTGGTCTTTGCCTTTGTTGAACCTGCGCTCACCACCACCATTGCGACCACCGCCTTTGCCACCCTTGCGTGAGCGTGTGCTTTCTGCCGTTTTAGTGGGTTCCAGGCCTTCAATGGTTTCTGCATTCAGCGTTTGGCCGATGAAGTGTTCGATACGACGGATTTTATGTCTTTCGCTATGGGTTGCCAGTGTAAAGGCCAGACCGTTTCTGCCGGCACGGCCGGTACGGCCGATACGGTGAACGTAGTCTTCGGCCTGCATGGGCAAGTCGTAGTTGATGGCGTGGCTGATGCCTTGTACGTCAATGCCACGGGCGGCCACGTCGGTGGCAACCAGAATGCGCAGACGGCCACGTTGCAGCTGGTTCAGAGTGCGGGTACGCTGGCGCTGGTTCATGTCGCCATGCAGGGCTGAGGCGGCAAAACCCTCTTCGTCAAGGCGGTCGGCCAAGGCATCGGCACCCCGTTTGGTAGCGGTAAATACAATCGCCTGGTCTACCGATGCATCACGCAGCAGGTGATCAAGCAGGCGCATTTTGTGTGCAGCGTCATCTGCGTACAGCAGGGTTTGCGTGATGTTGGTGTGTTTTTGTTTCTGGTTTGAAATATCAATGCGTTTGGGTTCGTTCAGCATGTCTGCGGCCAGGCGGGCAACAGAGCCTTCGAAGGTTGCAGAGAACATCAGGGTTTGGCGGTTTGCCGGAGTTTTGGCCACAATGCTTTCAATATCTTCAATGAAGCCCATGTCCAGCATGCGATCGGCTTCGTCAAGAATCAGAGTGTGTACCTGTGACAGGTTAACGCGCTTGGCATTCAGGTGGTCGATCAGGCGGCCTGGGGTGGCAACCAGTACGTCTACGCGTCGTGAAAGCATTTTGATTTGCGCGCCATAGGGCATACCGCCCACAACGGTGGCAATACGCAAGTCCTGAATGCCCTGACCATAGGTTTTGGTCGCTTCAGCCACTTGCTGGGCCAATTCACGGGTGGGGGTCAGTACCAGCACTTGAACGCCTGCGCCTTTATTGGCGGGCATGTTGGCGATACGATTCAGGGAAGGCAGCATGAAAGCGGCGGTTTTGCCACTGCCGGTTTGAGCAGAAACAATCAGGTCATGCCCTTCCAGTGCCTGGGGAATAGAGGCGGACTGCACGGAGGTCGGTTCGGTATAACCGGATTTTTTCAGTGCAGATAAAAGAATGGGCGATAAACCAAGAGTGTCAAATGACATAAGTGTCCTTAAAGTATTAATTAACAAGCCTGGGGATGTGTCTGTTTTGCGCAGAAACATCGAATACCACAGGCATGAACGAACACGATAAAACGCGACTCATGCTAAGTATGAATGTGTGAGCAAACAGAAAACGAAAGGGGTAAGGCCAGACGAGTTGTTGATCGGAGCATCGTGCCGACCGGATCAACCAATGGATGTATTAAAACAGCGCAGGTCAGGAGGTAGGAGCGATGATGGTTGGCATATGGGCTAAATAAGCCTTAACTACATTAACTACTGAATTCACTGCTGAAGTAAAAATGCCAATCAATTTGCAGTAAGAAGTCAATGATAAAGGGTTTTTACTAACTTGTAAAGATTAAAAGACAGTAAATCAGATATTTAAGTCAAGTTGTAGCTTTTGTTTTGTATCATTATGTGACAGGGCCCAGTTGACGGGGGCCTGGTCATGGGCTGAAAGCCATTCATTGCAGGCCTTGAAATGTCCATTGCCAAGAAAAGGTTCGGGGGGGCGGCTGGCAGATAAGGGAGAGGGATGGTTGCTTTTCAGTATAAGGTGATTTCCCTGGCCTGCCAGGATCAGGGGGATTTTACTTTGGGCATGCGCACCCCATAACAGGAAAACGCAATGTGCCTGGTTGGCAAGATGGCTGATGACGGTATCGGTAATGTGTTGCCAGCCCAGCCGGGCGTGGGAAGCCGGTTGGCCGTTCTCAACGGTCAGGACAGTATTGAGTAGCATGACACCTTGGTTGACCCAGGGGCTCAGGTCATTTCCTTCAAGCCTAATGTTTTGGTATTCCTGAGCCAGCTCTTTGAAGATATTGCGCAGGCTGGGAGGGGTTTTGATGTGGTTCGGCACGGAAAAAGCCAGCCCTTGCGCCTGGCCCGGCCCATGGTAAGGGTCCTGGCCCAGGATAACGACCCGGGTGTTTTCAGGCCCCAGTTGCTCGAATATTTTGAGGGGTGCCGCCGGGTAAATAATGGCCCCCGCCCGTAGCCGTTCGTTCAGGAAATGGTTGATGTGTTCCATGACGGGTTTAAGCGAGGGCTGCCTGAACAGGGCCTGCCAATGGGGATGGCAGCGCATGAGTTGATCGGGCAGGGATCCCTTGAAGCAGTTTGACGCAGACATTCAGATTTCCGCCAATGCACGGGCAAGGGCCTGGTGGTAGGCCGGTTTCAGTTGATTCATTTGACTGAGATGGTCCTGCCATTCGGCCGGTGCCTCGCTCTGGGTAAAGCGGGGAGTGCCCCAGGTGGAGCCGGGAAAGTGCCGGTCTTGCCTGAAACGGGGAATAATATGCCAGTGCAAATGCGGCACCATGGTGCCGAATTGTGCCAGGTTGATTTTGTCCGGATTGAGTACCTGTCGTTGAAGCGATTCAACGCATAACACAAAGCGCATGAAACGCATTTGTTCGTCGGGGGACAGGTCGGTCATTTCCTTGACGTGTTGTTGCCAGATAACACGGGTATAACAGGGGTAGTCTGCATCGGCAGCGTCAATGACGCGAACCTGTTCATTTTGCCAAATAAGCGGTTCGTTGCTGGCGTTACATAATACGCAGGCGTCAGTCATTGGGTTATTCCCTGATGAAACCGGCCAGTGCCAGACCCGGGTCGGGTTCACGCATGAAGGCCTCGCCAATCAAAAAGCCATAGACATCATGGTCTATCATTTTTTGAATGTCTTCATGCGAGTGAATGCCGCTTTCAGTAATGACAGTGCGGTTGTCGGGAATCAGTGGCAAAAGATCCAGGGTGTTTTGCAACGAGGTTTCAAAGGTACGCAGGTTACGGTTGTTGATGCCGATGAGCGGTGTTTTAAGCTCCAGCGCGATTTCCAGCTCGTCGCGGTCATGAACTTCGACCAGTACATCCATGCCCAGTTCAAATGCCAGCTTTTCAAACTCTTTGAGTTGCTCTTTGGAGAGGGCGGACACGATCAGCAAAATGCAGTCGGCACCCATGGCGCGGGCATTGATGATCTGGTAGGGATCGATCATGAAGTCCTTGCGCAGGACGGGTAACGGGCAGGCCGCGCGGGCCTGGCGCAGGTAATCGTAGGAACCCTGGAAAAACTGGACATCGGTTAAGACGGACAGGCAGGCCGCGCCATTGGCGGCATAGCTGCGCGCGATTTCGGGCGGGTTGAAGTTTTCCCTGATGATGCCTTTGGAGGGAGAGGCTTTTTTGATTTCTGCAATGACCGCAGCCTTGCGAGCACCTATTTTTTCACGCAGGGCATTGGCAAACCCACGGACATCCTGCCGGGCCTGGGCTTCGCGCAGCAAGTCCGCTTCGCTGCGGATCTGTTTCTGGGAAGAAACCTCTTCTTTTTTAACGGCCAGAATCTTGGCTAAAATATCGCTCATGAGTTGAATTTCCTTGTGAATGCACAGAATTCTTCCATTTTATCCCGTGCCGCGCCAGATGCAATCAATTCGCGTGCCTGATGGATGCCATCCTTGATTGAATCGGCTTTGTTGCCTGTGTAAATGGCCAGACCGGCGTTAAGAATAACGATATCCCTGGCTGCTCCTTCACGGTTGTCCAGGGCTTCCCTCATTTTTTCCAGGGATTCTTCCTTGTTGGCCACTTTCAGGCTGCGGTTGGACACCATTTGCATGCCAAAGTCTTCAGGGTGGATTTTGTATTCACTGACCACGCCATTTTTCAATTCGCCAACCAGGGTGGCCGCACCCAGAGAGGCTTCATCCATGCCATCGAGGCCGTGGATGATGAGGACGTGTTTGGCGCCCAGCTGTTGCAGAACGCGAACCTGGATGCCGACCAGGTCGGGGTGGAAGACGCCCATGAGCTGGTTACCGGCCTTGGCAGGATTGGTCAGGGGGCCCAGGATATTGAACATGGTTCGCACACCCAGCGCCTTGCGTACGGCAGCCACATTTTTCATGCTGGCATGGTGATGCGGGGCGTACATGAAGCCGATGCCGATGTTTTCAATACATTCGCGAACCTGGTCGGGTTGCAGCTCGATATTGGCGCCCATGGCTTCCAGTGCATCGGCGCTGCCGGAAGAGGATGAGGCGCTGCGGTTGCCGTGTTTGGCGATTTTTACGCCCGCGGCCGCGGCAACAAACATGGCGGTGGTTGAAATGTTGAAGGTGTTGCTGCCATCACCGCCCGTACCGCACATGTCCAGCAGGTCATCGGTATTGTCCAGGTTGACCGGGGTGGCAAATTCGCGCATGACGGTTGCCGCTGCGGTCAGTTCGCCAACGGTTTCTTTTTTGACGCGCAGACCTATCAGCAGGGCACTGGCAATGGTGTCGGGTACTTCGCCATTCATCAGTTGACGCATCAGGTGCAGCATTTCGTCATGGAAAATTTCGCGGTGTTCAATACAGCGGGTAAGCGCTTCGGTATAGGTGATTTTCATTTTTTGTTCATATCCAGAAAATTTTTCAACAGGGCATGTCCATGCTCGCTAAGGACCGACTCAGGATGAAATTGCACCCCGTAAATGGGCAGGGTTTTGTGGGCGACGCCCATGATTTCACCATCGTCGGTTTCGGCGGTGACGGTCAGGCAATCGGGCAGGGTTTCGCGCTCGATGGCCAGCGAGTGATAGCGGGTAACGGTGAAAGGAGATGGCAGGCCCTTGAAAACATCGGTCCCGGTATGGGTGATGGGTGAGGTTTTGCCGTGCATGATCTGTTTGGCACGAATGATCTTCCCGCCAAAGGCGGCGCCAATTGATTGATGCCCCAGGCAAACGCCCAGGATGGGTTTTTTGCCGGCAAAGTGTTTGATCAGTTCAACGGAAATGCCTGCCTCGGCGGGTGAGCAGGGGCCGGGTGAAACGCAAATCAGATCCGGATCCAGGGCGGCAATTTCTTCCACCGTCATCTGGTCATTGCGCACAACCTTAACGTCTTCGCCCAGTTCGCCAAAATACTGAACCAGGTTATAGGTGAATGAATCATAGTTATCTAGCATCAGCAACATGTTGTTATCCTTCTTCTGTACTGTTAAACGGGTTGGTCAAGGCCATACTGGACCTGTTCGGCCGCACGCAGTACGGCGCGTGCCTTGGCTTCGGTTTCGAGCCATTCTTTTTCAGGATCGGAGTCGGCCACAATGCCGGCGGCGGCCTGTACGTAAAGCATGCCGTTTTTAATCACGCCGGTACGAATCGCAATGGCCACATCCATGGTGCCGTTGTAGCTTAAGTAGCCGGCGGCGCCACCGTATACGCCACGGCGTACCGGTTCAAGCTCGTCAATGATTTCCATGGCCTTGACTTTGGGCGCACCGGTCAGTGTGCCGGCAGGGAACGAGGCGCGCAAGACATCAATGGCACCCATGCCCGGTTTAAGCGTACCCTTGACATTGGAAACCAGGTGCATCACGTGTGAATAACGTTCAATATTCATCTGGTCGGACACGACAACAGTGCCGGTTTGTGCCACGCGCCCCACATCGTTGCGGGCCAGGTCAATCAGCATGACATGTTCGGCAATTTCCTTGGGATCGGCCCTCAGTTCTTCGGCCAGCGCGGCATCTTCGGAAGGCGTTTCACCACGCTTGCGGGTTCCGGCCAGCGGACGGATGGTAATCGTGGATTGTTCCTGTTTGTTTTCATCCAAAAATACTTCCTGGCGCACCAGGGTTTCGGGTGAGGCACCCACAACATGGAAATCGCCAAAGTTCCAGAAGTACATGTAGGGGGACGGGTTCAGTGAGCGCAGGGCACGGTACAGGGACAGCGGTGAATCACGGAATGGCTTGGCAATCACCTGGCCGACCTGGACCTGCATCAGGTCACCGGCAGCAATATGTTCTTTGGCTTTGAGGACGGCCTTGATGTAGTCCTCTTTCTTGAAGTCCCTGATTTCTTCCGTCACCATGCTGGGCAGGCTGTAGGGAATTTCAACCGGTTTGCGCAGCATGGTACGCAATTTCAGGAGCCGTTTCTGGGCTTTGCTGAAGCTTTCCGGGACGGACGGGTCGGCATAAATCATGAGGTAGGTACGACCGATCACGTTGTCAACAATGACCAGTTCATCAACTTGCATGAGCATGATGTCGGGAATGCCTTCTTCCTGACCATGCGGGAAAGGCTTGACGGCAGGCCCCAGGCTGGGTTCTATGTTGCGAACGGTATCGTAACCGAAATAACCGGCCAGGCCACCGGCAAAACGGGGAATGCCGGGGCGGGTGGCCACTTTGAAACGCTGCTGGAATGTCTTGATGAATTCAAGGGGATCACCGTCATGGGATTCAACCACTTGGCCATCGGTAATGACTTCGGTGTGCTGTCCGCTGGCCTTGATGACGGTTTTGGCAGGCAGCCCAATAAATGAGTAACGGCCAAATTGTTCACCACCCACCACTGATTCCAGCAGACAAGTCATGCGGCCGGCTTCTTTGCCGGAATGGGCCAGTTTGAGGTAAATCCCCAAGGTGGTATCCAGGTCTGCGTAGGTTTCCTTGACAATTGGAATGCGGTTGTAGCCTTGTGCTGCTAATGCGTTAAATTCAATTTCAGTCATCATAGAGGTCTCATTTTTTTAATTAGACCGGGCAGAAATAAAAAACCCGGTCTTGCCATACAGGTTACCGGGAATTTTATTTACTGCTTGATTGACGTTAAGGATGCGTGGACGCGCCTTTTACTTGAAAATCCCGGAACACAAACGCCACCAGCGCCAATAGTTGGCGCGATAAGAAGAAGCGAATGCATTGAAAAGGGTTTTCATGGGCGTAGCTGATTTCCTGAGTCTGTCATTGATTGGCCAGCCATTGGGCCGCACCAGTCATTGAGTCAATAATAGCATCTACTTTAAGGGTTTGTACACTGTTTCCTTCGTTATACCCGTAAGGCAGGATTAAAACAGGCATGCCAGCGGCCTGGGCCGCCTGCACATCATTGATGGAATCACCAATAAACACGCTGTTTTCGGGCGGATAACCCAGTTTTTCACAGGCATACAATAAGGGCTCTGGATGTGGTTTTTTTCTTGCGCAGGTGTCACCGGACACTACTGTGTCAAAAAAACCGATCAGGCCGGTCTGGGTTAACAGGGGCAGGGTGAATGCTTCGGCTTTGTTGGTGACCACGGCCAGTTTCAGGCCTTGTGCCTTCATGGCTTTCAGACCGTCGATGACACCGGGGTACACGGTGCTGGCATCACCGTTAACCAGATGATAATGGCGAACGAAAATTTCCCTGGCTTGATTGAAAACCTCAGGAGGAAGTTCCTCGTTGTCAAGACTGCCATTGATGGTGCGAGTAATCAGGTTGTCGATGCCTTTGCCTACAAAGCTGGCAATGACGTCTTGTCCCAGGGTATGCATGCCCAGTTCCAGGCGCATGGCATTGGCGGCATGCGCAAGGTCGGGAATGCTGTCTACCAGGGTTCCGTCAAGGTCGATAAGAACAGCGTTGATGGTCATGGTGTGCCCTTATGTTGAAGAAGCTGCTGTGGCTTCGCCCTTGGCGATTTCACGGCGCATTTCAGCGATGATGGCGGCATAGTCTTGCTGGCCGAAAATGGCTGAGCCGGCCACAAAGGTATCAGCACCGGCGGCACGGATCTGGGCGATGTTATCGGTTTTTACGCCACCGTCAACTTCGAGTAGAATGGATTGGCCACCCTGGTTTTGCCATTGGTCAATACGTGTTCTGGCCTGGCGCAGTTTGTCCAGTGTGTTGGGAATGAATTTTTGTCCGCCAAAACCCGGGTTGACCGACATGAGCAGAACCACATCGAGTTTGTCCATGACATGATCCATGAAGGCAAGCGGGGTGCCGGGGTTGAAAACCAGGCCAGCCTTGCAGCCATGGTCACGGATAAGTCCCAGGCTGCGGTCTATGTGACGGGATGCCTCGGGGTGGAACGTGATGATATTGGCACCTGCCTTGGCAAACATGGGGATCAGGCTGTCCACTGGCTCACACATCAGGTGGACATCGATGGGGGCGGTGGTATGGGGACGAATCGCTTCGCACACCATGGGGCCGATGGTCAGGTTGGGGACATAATGGTTGTCCATGACATCAAAATGGATCCAGTCGGCACCGGCTTGGACGACATCGCGGACTTCTTCACCCAAACGGGCGAAATCGGCAGACAGGATGCTGGGTGCAATTCGGGTAACATGCTGTAATGACATGATGATTTTTCGTAATTTGAGATGGTGGAAGTACAATAAGCGGTTATTATTTCACATAAAATAGTGTGATAATTCATTCAGGAGAATTCTGTTGAAATCTGATAGCATCGAGATTGAGGTCATTGCGCAATATCTGCCGGAGCAATCGGATCCTGAAAAAAGGCAGTATTTTTTTATTTACACGGTACGCATCAGGAATAACGGTTTGTTTGCGGCACAAGTTATCAGCCGGCACTGGATTATCAGGGATGGTAACGAGCAGGTCCAGGAAGTCAGGGGGCTGGGAGTCATCGGGCAACAGCCGCTGATTGCCGTGGGCGATACCTTTGAGTACACCAGCGGGTGTCCGCTCAGTACGCCTTATGGCACCATGAAGGGCAGTTATCACTGTGTGGGTGAAAACGGTATTCCCTTTGATGTCGATATTCCCGAATTCGTGCTGACCGTACCTCGTACCTTACATTAAGAACGGAAAAAAAATAATGATGAAACTTCGTCTTCTGACCCTTTCAGTCAGTTCGGCTGTTTTGCTGGCTGCCTGTTCGGGTGGCACCCCTTTTGTATCCGTCGATGCACCCGAGGCACCTGCCATTGATGCGCCTTTGACAGTGCCTCCGTTGTCTTCCTTTGCGGAAACCTCAGCACGTCAATTGTCAGGCCAGTATACCCAGGCTTCCTGGTCTGATTTGCCCGGTTGGGAGCAGGCCCAGGTTGATAATCTTTGGCTGACTTTACTGAATAATTGCCGGGGCCTGATGCGACCCATTTCCGGTTCCCTGACAATACCTGCACGCGCCACACCACAAGCCTGGCAGCCTGTTTGCAAGGCCGTTGCCGAATCGGGTCAGCCTGCCCGCAGCAATGATGCCGCTTTTGTGAAAAATTTTCTTCAAACTCATTTGATGCCCTGGAAGGTTTCTGGCGCAAATGGCAGCCGCAATACCGTTACCGGTTATTATGAGCCGGTGGTCAGAGGGTCCCTGACACAAGGGGGCGTTTATCAATGGCCCATGTACGCCCCGCCCGCTGATTTACTCACCATCGATCTGGGCAGTGTCTATCCTGAGTTGGCAGGCAAACGCATCCGGGGCAAACTAGAGGGCAATAAAGTGGTGCCTTACGATACCCGTGAGCAAATTAACGCCAGCGCCAATAAGCCGCCGGTTATTGCCTGGCTGGATGATCCTGTTGAGGCCTTTTTCCTGCAAATCCAGGGTTCAGGCCGTGTCCTGCTTGATAATGGTGAAACCCTGCGCCTGGCTTATGCCGACCATAACGGCCGCCCTTATACTTCCATTGGAAAATGGCTGGCCGATAAGGGTGAACTGCCCATCAGTCAGGCATCCATGCAAAATATCAAGGCCTGGGCCAAGGCCAATCCCCATCGTGTTCATGAAATGTTGAATGCCAATCAGGCCATGGTGTTTTTCCAGCCTGAAAAAGTGACCGATGAGGCGATTGGACCTAAAGGCGCTTACGGTATTCCTTTAATTGCCCAACGGTCGGTGGCGGTTGATCCCACGTTCGTGCCATTGGGTTCTCCCCTGTTTTTATCCACGACCCAGCCGGGCTCCACCGAGCCGTTGCAAACGGTGGTTTTCGCCCAAGATACGGGTGCTGCCATCAAGGGGGCTGCCCGAACTGATTTTTTCTGGGGTAGTGGTCCCGAGGCCGGTAATCTGGCTGGTAAAATGAAGCAGCAGGGAGAAGTTTGGATTTTATGGCCTAAACAGGCTGGAGCACCGAGTGCAAGATGAGTAAATATGATGTAGTGGTTTGTGGGGGCGGTATTGTTGGGTTGTCCTGCGCGCTGGCCTTGGCCAGGCAAAGAGTGAATGTGTGTTTGCTGGGACCCAGGAAAAAGCCCATGGCTAACCTTGGTGAGCAGTACCATCCCAGGATTTATGCAATTTCTTCAGCCAGCCAGCTGTTTTTGCAAGAGCTGGGTGTCTGGAATTCCATTCCTGCCGAGCGCATTGTGCCGGTTGAAAGCATGGAAATCCATGGTGACCGGGATGGTATGGTGGTGCTTGATGCCTGGCAGGCGGCACAAGCCGAGTTGGCCTGGATTATGGAGTCCGGGGAAATAGAACAGGCCTTGTTCCAGGCAGTGCAAATTTTTGGTGTGCCCTGGATTGATGACAAAATGCAAAGCTATTCGCCAGGCCAGGTGGTTACTGAAAAAGGTAAAACGCTTCAGGCCGAGCTGTTCATCGGTGCCGATGGCGCGCGCTCTCCGTTGCGCAAGGCGGCAGCGCTGGCACATGAAGCCAGGTCGTATGGTGATACCGGTCTGGTTTTGCAGCTCACCACTGAAAAACCGCATCTGAATACGGCCATTCAATGGTTCAGACCCAACGGTATCCTGGCATTCCTGCCATTGCCTGATACCCGTGATGGCCATCAGGTTTCCATGGTGTGGTCATTGCGTGATGAGCAGGCCAACGTGCTCCTGGCCATGGATCCAGAACAGCTGGCCATCGAGTTGCCCCGCAAACTTGATGAAATTACGCAAGGCAGATTGGGCAAGGTCAGTGTACGCAGCCCTCTGTATGGTTTTCCTCTTACCCTTGAAAAAGCCAAAATGACCGCACCGGGTATTGCCCTGGTGGGAGATGCCGCTCATCGCGTACACCCCCTGGCAGGGCAGGGACTGAATCTTGGGTTGGTTGATGCGCAGGTTTTATGCCATACCCTGGCTCAAAAGGAACCTTTTCGCTCTTTCGGTGATCTTAGAGTACTTGAACGCTATCAAACCGAGCGTGCGGAGGCCATTCTGGCCATGCGATTGGCCACCGATGGCCTGCACAAACTTTTTGCATCGCCGTCATCCGGGCCTTTGGCACTTTTGCGAAATGCCGGCATGGACGTGGTGCAGCGCTTGCCGTTTGTCAAGCAGCGTTTGATCGCGGCGGCTTCGGGACTTTAATTTATCAAAGGCGGGTTGTTATCTGCTTTATACAGGAAATAGTTGGAATGAAATTGCATTTGAATAAATGGGCAAGGCTCAAGGCACTGTCTTTGTGTTGCTTGCTGGGCTTTGCTTCGTCACCGCTTTTGGCACAAGAGGCAACAAACACAACGGATAGCATAAAAGAAGCCATTGCCTCGGCCTTTGAGGTAGAAGTAACGGCTGTCGAAAAAACCCCTTATGAGGGGATTTATGAAGTCCAGATGGGTACCAATATTGTGTACACCACTGAAAAAGCCGATTTTGTGATCGCTGGCAATCTGATTGATGCCAAGACCAAAAGCGATGTCACCAGTGAGCGGGTGGCCAAGTTATCCGAGGTGCCGTTTGAATCCTTGCCCATTGAGCAGGCTGTCAAACGGGTTATTGGGAATGGCGAAAGAAAAGTGGCCATTTTTGAAGATCCCAATTGCGGTTATTGCAAAAAACTGTATAAAGAGTTCGAGAACGTTGATAACGTTACCGTGTATACCTTCCTGATGCCTATTCTGGCCCCTGATTCCATGGTGAAAGCCAAGAATATCTGGTGTGCCAAAGACCAGGCCCTGGTATGGGGAAACTGGATGGGTAAAAATGAAACACCGCCTACTGCAAAATGTGAGGACGAAACGCCTATCAACCGTATTCTTGCCTTGGGCAGAGACTTGGGCGTGCAGGGAACACCTGCCATGTTTTTTGAGGATGGCAGTCGCATCAATGGCTATATGCCAGCTAAAAACCTCAATGAGGTACTGGACCGCCAAAGTCGGAAGGTTAGCCAGAATTAATCATTAATACGATTAAGTTGACTGCCTTTAATGAAAAAAAGCCGGTTTTGGATGCCGGCTTTTCTCATGAGTGAGAGAACGGATGGCGCAATAGCTCATGGACCGACTTGACCCGCAGGTCCACATAAGACGGCCGGATTTTATGTTTGGAGCTGAAAGGCGTGCCGGCATTGAAGATATGAACGGTTTTCATATGCAGTTGTTTGG
This sequence comes from Advenella sp. EE-W14, assembly GCF_012923605.1. Classification (NCBI taxonomy): domain Bacteria; kingdom Pseudomonadati; phylum Pseudomonadota; class Betaproteobacteria; order Burkholderiales; family Alcaligenaceae; genus Advenella; species Advenella sp. EE-W14. The sequence goes on from NZ_JAAVNG010000005.1 coordinate 55,385, forward strand.
CAATCTTCAGGTTTTTCAGGGTGTCTTCAACCAGGATGGTTTCGGTGGGTTTGCATTTTAGCTGGGAAAGCAGTTGATGCATTAAGGTCGGCGAGGGTTTTGGCCGAAAGGTGCCTTGCAGGCGCATTTGATCGATGGAACAGATACCGGCAAAACAGTGACGGATGCCCAGCGTGTCAAGGACCGAGCAGGCATAACTGTGCGGGGCATTGGTGAGGATGTACTTGATACCGGGGGTGTTTTTCAATAACCCGGCCAGATTTCGTTCCGGTTTGACAAAGTCGGGCGCGTGAAAATCATGACTCATGTGCAGGAATCGCGAGGCATCGACGCCATGATGGCGCTCCATGCCAATCATGGTGGCTCCGTAGCGTTCCCAGTATTTTTGCCGTAGTGCGGTGGCCGGTACAAAACCGATGTCCAGCGCTTTCATGATGGCTTTAGTCATGCTGACATCAATCTGGGCAAACACGGCGTGAGAAGCGTCGTGCAGGGTATTGTCCAGGTCAAAAAGCCATACACGGCCGGTTTGACGGTGTATGGCTTTTGCACCTAATGGCTTGATCAGGTTGGAACAGTGCATGCCTTAGGCGGTAATCATGGTGCCAACGCCTTTATCGGTCAGGATTTCCAGCAGCAGGCAATGCGGAACGCGGCCGTCAAGGATATGGACGGAATTCACACCATTTCTGGCTGCTTCAAGGGCTGATGAGATTTTGGGCAGCATGCCGCCGGAAATCGTGCCATCGGCAAAAAGCTCATCAATCACTTTGGCGGAAAGGCGACGCAGCAGATTGCCTGATTTATCGAGCACGCCGGGTGTATTGGTCATCATCAGGAGTTTTTCAGCTAGCAGGACTTCGGCCATTTTGCCCGCCACCACGTCGGCATTGATGTTGTACACATTACCGTCTTCGGGATCGTAACCAATAGGGGAAATGACCGGGATGAATTGGTCATCCTGCAGGGCCTTGACTACGGACGGGTCGATGCTGGTGATATCACCCACAAAGCCGATATCCAGCGGTTGGTCGGGATTTTCCTTGTTGGGCATTAATTTTTTGCGTGCCTGGATGAGGCCGCCATCCTTGCCGGTCAGGCCCACCGCCTTGCCACCGGCTTCGTTAATCATCATGACGATGTCCTGCTGGACCTGACCGCCCAAGACCCATTCAACCACTTCCATGGTGTCGGCATCGGTCACGCGCATGCCCTGGATGAAGTTGCCATCTTTGCCCAGACGCTTGAGGGCGCTGTCGATTTGCGGACCACCACCGTGGATGACAATGGGGTTTAGGCCGATGAGCTTGAGCAGGACAACGTCACGTGCAAAACTGCGTTGCAGGCTTTCTTCGGTCATTGCGTTGCCACCATATTTGATAACAACGGTTTTCCCATGAAAGCGGCGAATATAAGGCAGGGATTCAGAAATGATATCCGCTTTTACAGATGGCGGAACAACATTGATATCCTGTGGCAAAATGTCGGTCATTTTCGGTCACAAATTAAAAGGTTAAATGGAATCAGGTTTTGGCAAGTGTGTCCTGCAAGGTTTTTTCAAAGATGGCTTTATCATAATTGCCAATGTAGCGCTTGACAATATTGCCTTGTCGGTCGAGCAGATATGAGACGGGCGTAAATTTAATATCATCAAAAGCTTTGGCAACGCTGCCATCTTTGTCAAGTGTAACCGTAAAAGGCAGATTGTTGTCACGGGTATAGTTCTGGACGAAAAGCTCGGGGTCGTAGGCCATGGCAACAGCGATCGTGTCGTAGCCCTGGTCTTTGTATTTGTTGTAATAGGCAATGGTATCGGGCATTTGCTGAATGCAGGTAACACAACTGGTTGCCCAGAATTTAATCAGGACGACTTTGCCTTTCAGGTCAGTGGTCTGGAACTGTTTGCCCTCGAGGCTGTTAAAGGTGACATTGGGGGCCGCTTCGGTTGAGCTCAGCATAAACCAGGCGCCTATTCCGGCCAGGGCAACAATAAGGGAAACAATAAATTTTTTCATCAGTTCAACGGATAGGTTTGCGTCGTGGAGGGATTCACTTCTGTTCCAGGGACTGTCATGCCACCGCTTGATGAGGTGGTGGCCGGCTGGCTGGCGGTACCCGTATCGGAAACCAGGTCAAACACTTTGACAACCCTGTTAACACCGCTGACACCTGCTGCTGCCGAGGCAGCACGGTCTCCTTCGATGGGCGTGACCTGACCCATCAGGTAGACAACACCCCGGCTGGTCGTGATGTCAATGGTACCGGATGGGACATCTTTGGTGGTGAGAAGTTCCGTTCTGACCTTGGAAGTTATCCATGAGTCATTGGCACGGGTGCTGAATGAGGCCGGTGGGGCAACCACGACTTCATTCAGGACGGTTTTTACATCGGGAACGCCCCGCGCAATGGCGGTGGCCCGTTCTTTGGCGGCGAGGGTGGAGGCCTCTCCGGTTAACAGGACCCGTTGGTTGTAGGCCATGGCATTAATGCGAACCGAATCTTTAAGCTCTTCACTGATGCGGCTTTCGGTACGGATGCCAATGTTTTTGTCGGTCAGCTGCATGCCCGAGGTGCGGCGGTCAGAAATAACCACCGCTGTTGTGGTTGCTGCACTACCCACCAGCAAGGGGACGCATGCGGACAGCAGGGTGCTGGCGCCCAGGACACAAGCAAGTAAAGCGGTAGGGCGAATTATTCGAGCTGCGCGCTTTAATTTCATGAAATATCTCCTAATAAGAATGCATCAATACCATCACACAACACATGCAGCAGCAAACCATGCACTTCCTGTATGCGCATGGTGCGATCGTGGGGAACACAAAGATGAACATCGAAATCGGTCAGCATACCGGCAATTTCACCGCCACTTTTACCGGTCAGGGCGATGACGGCCATGTTCCGTTCGTGTGCGGCCTGGATGGCCTTGATGACATTGCTTGAGTTGCCGCTGGTGGACAGGGCAACCAGGACATCACCGGGTTGACCCAGTGCCTGTACCTGGCGCTCGAAAATGACATCAAAGCCATAGTCGTTGCCCACTGCGGTCATGATAGAGGTGTCTGTATTGAGTGCAATGCCGGCAAACGGGATCCGGTCGCGTTCGAACCGCCCAACCAGTTCGGCAATGAAATGCTGGGCATCCGCAGCGGAACCGCCGTTACCGCAGGCCAGTACTTTTGCGTTATTGCTGATTGCCTGGACTAATATATCGATACTTTGCGCAATCGGTGATATGAGTGTGGACGCGCTGTTTTCCAATGTCTGGATGGCGTCTTGAAAATGTAAATTGATTCTGGTTGAAATATCCATGACCCTGATTATCGCACGAGTGCGCAAAAATACTTGTGATTAATGCATTAAAACATAAGTGGCAATGCTGCTGCCTGCCAGAAGTGTAAGGTGATTTTATCAGGTTGAACGTGTTATGGCTCAAAATGCATGCCTGATCCAGTCTATCTGCCCGTGATCCAGGCAAATGGCATCAAATCGGCATGCCGGGGTTTTGCCTCCGAAGTATCGGTGGCTGAGCAGGGGTAAATAAAATGCGGCACTGGCTCTCAGGCGTTTTTGTTTGGCAGCAGTTATGCTGGCAGCAGCACCACCGAACTGTTGGCTGTTGCGCAGCTTGATTTCTATAAATACCAGTACCTGGCCATCCACCATAACGGCATCAATTTCGCCAAACCGGCAAGCCAGGTTTTGCGCCAGTATTGTCAGGCCCTGTTTTTCAAGATATTCAATGGCTTGCTGTTCTGCCTGCAGTCCCGTGGCTTGCCGGGCCGATAATTTATGTGCATAAAAAGGTTTGCGGGTGGTTGCCTGGCGCGATTGGCGGTTTTTTGCCCGCTTTTGCTGTGCAGCCAGCGCCAGCTCAAAAACGGTACGGTCAGGGGTGTTGGTCATTTTGTATGAAAAGTGTTTTTTT
>NZ_JAAVNG010000005.1:59368-128902 GCF_012923605.1 Advenella sp. EE-W14
ATTATGGCGATAGAAGAGGGACCTTTTTATACAGTGTGGAAAAAGGTAATGGCAGATCTGGAGCAGCAAAGCTGGCCACAAGCCTGCTTGTATGTGGTGGCAACGCCTATTGGCAATCTGGCAGACATCAGTCCCCGTGCGATTTTTGCCCTGAGTCATGCGGATGTGATTGCCGCTGAAGATACGCGCTCTTCCCGGGTGTTGTTGAATGCATGGGGAATCACGACCCCCCTGATGGCTGCGCATCGCCATAATGAAGCGCGGGCAGCGCAGGATATTATCCGGCTCTTGCAGGAAGGCAAGCGAGTGGCCCTGGTTTCGGATGCCGGTGCGCCGGCTGTCAGTGACCCTGGCGGGCGTATCGTTCGCGAGGTCAGGCAGCAGGGTCTATTGATCCGACCCATTCCAGGGGCATCCGCAGTGATTACCGCACTCATGGGCAGTGGCGTAAGCAGTGATGAAAATCCGACTTTTGCCTTTGCCGGGTTTGTGCCACAAAAATCGGCGGCCAGGCAACAATGGCTGCGTAAATGGGGGGGTATGGATGCACCGGTGGTCATGTTTGAATCACCACACCGGATTCAGGCTTTTTGCCGTGATTTGCTATTGGTGTGCGGGGCCGATCGCCAGTTAACCGTGGCCCGCGAATTAACCAAACGCTTTGAGCAAATTGTCACCCTGCCCATTGGTGAGCTTGAAGAGTGGTTTATGCAAGATGCCCATCGTCAGCTCGGAGAGTTCGTGCTGATTCTTGATGCCGCGCCCAAAGCGGATGAGGACGAGTTGATGGACAGGGCGAATGAACTCCTGAAAGTATTGCTGGAAACGGTGTCGGTTAAAGACAGCGTGAAGATTGCCACCCAGCTAACCGGACTGGCGCGTGATGTGGTGTATTCACGCGCGCTTGAGCTGAAAAATGCTTAAAGCATGGTTTTGCCGGTTTTTTTGCCCTTGGCATTGTTATTCTTGATGAGTTCAACCTTGACCTTGGCACTGCCTTTATTCACGATACCCAGTTTTTTTGCTGCACCAAAAGACAGGTCAATAATGCGATTGCCATGGAAAGGGCCGCGATCATTGATCCTGACCATAATGCTTTTACCGGTAGAGACCCGGGTAACCTTGACCACACTGTTCAGGGGTAATTCTTTATGAGCGGCGGTCATTAAGTTCTGGTTGAATTTTTCGCCATTGGCCGTGCGTTTGCCATGAAAGCCGGGGCCGTACCATGAGGCATTGCCAACCTCGGAAAAATCGGTAATATTATTGGCAAATGGTACATAACGTTTGCCTTTGACGGTATAGGCACGGGCATGGCTGCGGTGTGACGGCTGGGCCTTGAAGCGGGGGCCAGGTGCTGGCGTGGTTTCCTCTGGCTGGCTTTCTGTGACTGCATCAGTTTCTGCAGTATCCAGGCTGCGCAGGTTTTCACCATAAGCCCTGTCATAGCTGCTTTCCGGAAAAATGCCATTGGCCGTAATTCTGAAACTGCCGGCTTTTAGTTCTTTGACAGGGGCAGGTTGCGTAATTTCTTTGGCTTCAATGACATCTGTCGGATGTTCTTTTTCACTGGTACTGGCATGGGTGCTATATGATAAAAATGTCACACATAAGGCCAGGAAAAGGGGTTGATGCTTTAGAGTCTTCATGTAAGGTTCTTTGGTACTTGTGAACGATGTCGAACGCGTATGGGTCGATGTGAACTGAAGCGCTTGGCCAGTTCTTCTGCTACGTATACAGATCGATGCTGTCCGCCGGTACAACCTATGGCGACGGTAAGGTAACTACGCGTATCCTGCATGTAATAGGGTAACCATTTCTGGATGTATGCAGTGATATCGTTAATGATTTCAGACACGCTATCAAATTGAGATAGCCATGTTGCTACGGGCTCATCACGACCGGTAAGGGGACGTAAGTCCTTGTCGTAATGAGGATTAGGTAGGAATCTTACATCAAAAACCAGGTCTGCGTCACTCGGAACCCCCTTTTTAAATGCAAAAGATTCAAAAGTCAGTAACACATTGTTGTTATCGTGTACGACCAAATCCTTGATCCAGGCCCTTAGTTGGATCGGGGGCAAGTCGGAAGTGTCAATCACTTGCTCGTGATCGCGCAAAGGGGCGAGCAGTTCGCGTTCATGGGAAATACATTCTCCCAGTGAAGGGGCGATGCCGTTTTTCAGCTGCAGTCGGTAGGCCAGCGGATGCCTGCGGCGGGATTCGGAGTAGCGCTGTTTCAATGTGCGGTCATCGGCTTCGAGAAATATGACCTGCAGGGGAGTGCCCATGGCGCGTATTGCGCTAATGACATCAGGCAGGTTGGCCAATTCGCCAGGTGAACGGACATCAATTGCAACCGCTATTTTTTCCAGGCCATCTTCGCGTGCACTGGCGATCAATTCATGCAGGAATTTAACGGGGAGATTGTCAATGCAGGTATAGCCTTGGTCTTCAAGCTGGCGAATGGCCACTGATTTGCCCGAACCGGAAATACCGGTAATAAGAACGACATGAAACATTTTTTTGTATGAAATCAATTGTTTGAACTTCATACAGGATAATCAAAATTTATTACATTTACAATCAGGATTGAAAAATGTATGAATTGATAACATTTGCCCGTTTTCTGTTACTGGAGATTGCTGTTTTCCATAATGGCCTGTGCCTGTCTTTCCATGAACTCACCCAGCGTATCTATCCCTCTTAGTTTGAGGATGGTATTGCGTGCCGCTGCCTCGACCAGAACAGCCAGATTGCGGCCGGCAGCCACTTGCAGCATGACACGACGGATGGGCAGACCCAGCAGCTCCTGGGTTTGATCCTGAATGGGCAGGCGTTCAAATTTTTCACTGTTGGCACGTACCAGGTGCACGATCAGTTTGAGTCGCATTTTGCGTCGTACTGCCGTTTCACCAAAAATGGTACGGATATCCAGCAGGCCAAGCCCCCTTACTTCAAGCAGGTTACGTAACAGATCGGGGCATTGCCCTTCTATCATGGTGGGGTTGGTGCGTGAAAATTCGACGGCATCATCGGCAACCAGGCCATGACCACGGGAAATGAGCTCGAGTGCCAGCTCACTTTTACCCAGGCCTGATTCCCCGGTAATTAACACACCCATGCCCAGGACATCCATGAAAACGCCATGAACGGTTGTGGTGGGGGCAAAACGCTTGCCAAGATAAATACGCAGGACATCAATAAGATGGGCGGCGTCATGCTGGCTGGAAAGCAGCGGGATTTTATTTTGGGAGCAAAAGGTGGTCAGCTCAACGGGGGTTTCAAGGCCTTCTGCAATAATGACAGCAGGCACGCCTCCTTCAGCCAGCTCAATCAGCAGTTTTTCCCTTGAGATTTCTTTGAGTTTTTTGTAGAAAACCAGCTCTTCCTTCCCAAAAACCTGTATGCGGGAAGGATGAACAACATTAAGGTGTCCAAGCAGGTCGGCGGCGGCAGTGTTGGATTCAGGCAGTTGCCGGTTACCGGCATCCATGCCTGCAATCCAGGTCAGACCCAGCGTTTCAGTGTTCTCGTCGACAAGTTCTTGGATGCTTAACATAGCCATATTCAGGACGATTGTGTCAGCAGATCATAAATTTTTGCAGGATCGTTCTCAGACAGCAGTTGATGACGAATCGTGTCATTGGACAGTATGCGGGCGACCTCTGCCAGAATTTCCAGATGCTGCTGGGTGGCACTTTCGGGAACGAGCAGAATGATCAGCAACTGAACATTCTGTCCGTCGGGGGAGTCGAAGGGAATGGGGTTGGCCAGCCGCATGAATGCAGCGGTTGCCTGCTTTAGTTTTGAAATACGTCCGTGTGGGACGGCAACACCGTGTCCAAGCGCGGTAGACCCTAATCTTTCTCGAGAAAACAGGCTGTCGAAAACAACCGAGCGTGCAATACCCTGATTGTTTTCAAATAACAGGGCGGCTTGTTCAAATGCCCGCTTCTTGCTGGTTGCGTTAACGTCAAGAAGCGTATTTTCGGGGGTTAAAATTTGCGTTAATAGATTCATACATCGGATTATATGATTATCTTGCAGAAAGTAGCAATTTCTTTAATCTGTTTTTTTGCACTAAAAACCCAGCCTGATGGCTGGGTAGTTGCAAGGTATTGATATTGCAATAAGTTTACGCGACAGTCATGCGTTTTGTTGAGTCATTTGAATGATCTTGCAGTTTGGATTTGTGTTTGATGACCAGGCGGTCTGCCTTATCACTCAGAAGGTCAATGGCAGCATAAAGGTTTTCTTCTTCGGCTGAGCAGTGAATATCTTTGCCAGGAACACGCAGGGTAATCTCGGCGATATGTTTAAGTGGCTCAAGTGAAAGGATAACCTGGGCATCAATCACATGGTCAAAATGTTTGAGGACTCGTCCGATTTTGCTTTCGACATATTCTTTGATGGCTGGCGTGATTTCTAAATGATGGCCGCTGATACTTATATTCATATAATTGCTCCATTGAATAATTTAAACCGCATTGTGCATGCGCGGAAAAACTTAAGGCACTTGAGTTTTTAGAAGATCCCTCTCACTTTAAGTTAGTCACATCTCTAGTTTATAGATTATTTTTTTTAAAGCAAGTGCCTTAAATCAAACATTTCACATTTACATTTTGAAGTGCTCACCCAGATAAACCTTGCGCACTTCCGGATCCTGGATGATGGTTGCCGGAGCGCCATCGGTGAGTACTTTGCCTTCGCTGATAATATAGGCCCGATCACAGATGCCCAGTGTTTCACGGACATTATGATCGGTAATCAGGACACCGATATTGCGGTTTTTCAGGAAGCGGATGATGCGCTGGATTTCAATGACGGCGATGGGATCCACGCCGGCAAAGGGCTCATCAAGCAAAATAAAACGCGGGTGGGTAGCCAGGGCCCTGGCAATTTCCACCCGACGACGCTCACCGCCTGACAGGGAAAGGGCGGCATTATTGCGGATATGGGTAATTTGCAATTCAACCAGAAGATTTTCCAGCTGTTCTTTAACCTGTGTCCGGTTAAGGGGTTTGCCGGTTTCGGGGTCATATTGCAATTCGAGCACGGCCTTGATGTTTTCCTCTACGGTCAGACGACGGAAAACCGAAGCATCCTGGGGCAGATAGGACAGGCCTATTCTGGCCCGTTGATGAATGGGCAGGTCGGTAATGTTTTTTTCGTCAATTTCGATACGTCCGAAATCAGCGGGTACCAGACCGACAATCATGTAGAAACTGGTGGTTTTGCCTGCACCGTTAGGACCCAGCAAGCCGACAACCTCTCCGCTTGATACGGACAGGGAAACATCCTGGACAACCGTTCTGCCACCATAGGTTTTACGCAGGCCAATTGCCTGGAGCAGGCCTTTGTCGCTGGAGGAAAGAGTATTCAGGCTGGAGCTGGCGGATGTGTTCATGCAGAAAAAAAGATTCAGTTAAATGTGCTGGGCATGGGTTTGTTATTATATTGTTTGCGGCAGGCCTCGGTAGCCTCGTTGGCTGCCGATTGGGGTTTCACAACGGAACGTACCCTGCCTGGTTCGACGCCCTGTGGGCCGCCTTGGGCGGCATAGGTATTGTTCCTGTTGTTATAGATCACCACCTCGCCCCTGACGGTGTCGATTAATTGACCGCAAATATAACGGTTGACAATGGCATGGCCGATCATTTTGACGGTGTCGTCTTTACCGTTATATTCGGCGCGATCACCTTCCGAGCGAATGGTTTCATAGGTTTCCGGGCGCTCTTCAAAGATGTGTACCTTACCACTGTTGACGGTGGCGAAACCATGCTGAAAGCCCTGGGCATCTTCCTGGATTTTCAGGGTGTCGGCCGTTAGCCTCATTGGGCCACGGGTAAGAATGACATTGCCATTGAAAATGCTGGTTTTGGTTTTATCATCGTAACTCAGGGTGTCGGACAGGACCAGGGTTTCCGGTTCGGCCTGTGCGCTGGCGGCAGGCGTGGTGGTTTGTGCCAGTACTGGCGTATTCAAAATGAGCAAGGGGAAGATCAGTTTTATCAATAACGGTTTCATGGCCGGGTATTCTCTTCAGGAGCTTGGTCGGTATTTGACGATTTGGAGGGCAGGTCTTTGCTTGAGATGGAAACATCGGTATTGGCATAAACCTCCAGCTCGCGGGTTTTGTTATTGTAGGTCATTCCCTTGCCATTCATGCGGGAATTTCCCTGGATGACCGTAGCAGGCTTGTCTGTCTCGATAATATCTTTCTCTGGGTAGATAATCAGTTCACTGCTGGTGATATCCAGGGCTGAAGTATCGTCAGACGGAAAGCGGTGTAAATGGGCATTGCCCCGCATCAGGATGGTTTTATCGTTATTGAACATGGTGGCATGGTCTGCCCGTCCGGTGGTGATTGCAGAGCCTGGGCGCTGTCCGGTAGAAACGGCGTTGACAATTTCATACGAATCATTATGGGGGAAATGCTGCATGGCGTCTCCCTCGAGGCGGTTTTGGGGAACGCCGTTTGGGTCGGAACTGAGCATGATGAAGTGGCCCGACCAGGCGTCGGGTTCATGCGAGATGCGGGCGGGCGGGTCCAGTGGAATTGACCGCTGCGCATAATCGGCCGCCCACCAGGTGGTAATCACCAGGCAGAGCAGCATGAACAGGGCAATCAGGGCTGGCAGGCGTTCTTTCATGTCTTATTGGATGACGGGTCCGGTCAGGCGGGTTGAGTGCAGGTACTGGCTTAAAGCACCCTGGGATGCCAGGATCATATCGCAACACTCTCTTGCCGCGCCAGAGCCGCCTGGCAATGAGGTTACCCATTTGGCTGCCTGGGTAATGTATGACGGGGCGTTCGGGACACTGACTGACAGGCCGCACTTGTGCATGGCGGGCAAGTCGATGATGTCATCACCCATAAAGGCAATTTGTTCCAGCCCCAGGCCATGACGGCTGGCCAGTTCCTCGATCAGCTGACTTTTATCCCGTACATTCTGATACAGCTCGCCGATGCCCAGTTCTGCCGCGCGACGTGGGATAATGAGGCCTTCGCGCCCGGTAACCAGAGCAACAATAATCCCGCTTTGCTGCAACATTTTAAGGCCGTGGCCATCAAGGGAATGAAAACGTTTCAGCTGTTCACCGTTTTCGCCGTACCACAGGCTGCCATCGGTTAGCACGCCGTCAACATCAAAGGCGACCAGTTTGATGGTGGTTGCTATTTCACGAATATGCGCAGGTACTTTGGAAAGTACCAGGGATTCGGCGGGATGGGGAATGGATAAAGTGGGTTTCATAAGCCTTTAAATAACCTTTGCAACCATCAGGTCGTGCATGTGCATGGCACCCACCAGGGTACCCTGTTTGTCAACGACCAGCATATGGCTGAGTTTGTTTTTTTCCATCAGTGATGCGGCTTCGACGGCAAGTTCGTCGGGCGCAATGCTTTTCGGGTTGGAGGTCATGACCTCATGCATGGTGAAATGACGGATGTCGCCATGGCGGACAATCAGGCGGCGCAGGTCACCATCGGTAAAAATACCAACGGGCTCATTGTTGTCATTGACAACCGCGGTCATGCCCATGCGTTTGAGAGACATTTCTTTCAGGGCCTGCGGCAAGGAGATGTCCGGAGATACCAGTGGCAGGTCATCACCCTGTCGCATGACATCCCTGACATATGTTAGCAGGCGGCGGCCCAGGGCACCTCCCGGGTGGGAGCGGGCAAAATCGGATTCGCCAAAATTACGGGCTTCAAGGCAGGTGACGGCCAGTGCGTCTCCCAGGGCCAAGGCAACTGTTGTGCTGGTGGTGGGAGCCAGGTTCAGGGGGCAGGCTTCTTTCTGGATGCTGGCATCCAGAAACACATCACATAATTTGGCCAGGTCGGATTGGGGGTGGCCGCAAATGGCAATTACCTTGGTGCCCAGTCTGCGTACAACAGGCAATACGGTAGACAGTTCGTTGGAGTTGCCGGAATAGGAAATGGCAATCACAATATCCCTGCCAGTGACCATGCCCAGGTCACCGTGAACGGCTTCTCCGGAATGAACGAAAAAACTGGGTGTCCCGGTAGAGGCCAGCGTGGCGGAAATCTTGCGGCCGATATGCCCGGACTTACCCAGGCCCATGACAACCACACGCCCCTGGCAAGCCAGGAGTAGGGCGATGGCATTGCTGAAGCTGTTGTCAAGACGGTCGTGAAGGTCCATCAGCGCCTGTGCTTCGGCCTGAATGGTGCGGCGTCCTGAGCTTAGGGCCTTTTCGGGAGTGTATTCAATATTCTTCATCATCACGTGATTTTAATCATATCGGGAATACTAAAACATGGATTTGCGAATTTCATGGAAAAAACCGTATTCCATTCAGGCATGGCCCTATAATGTGGTGAAAATCAGTCGCTAATATATTAATTTTTTAAGAGTTGTGGATTATGGAAGACTCGTCAGTTCCTCTGTTTGGGACCCCCTTGTCAGGAGTGGCCCTCAAGGTCATGTTGTTGGGCTCCGGAGAGTTGGGCAAAGAGGTGACAATTGCCTTGCAACGGCTTGGTGTAGAGGTGGTCGCCGTTGATCGCTATGAAAATGCACCTGCCCATCAGGTGGCCCATCGCTCGCATGTGGTCTCCATGACCGACAAGGAAGCGTTAAGGCGTGTCATACTGGCTGAACAGCCGGATGTCATCGTTCCCGAAATTGAAGCTATTGCCACCGATCTGCTGGTTGAACTGGAAGATGAGGGTGTGGCAAGGGTCATTCCCACTGCGCGGGCAGCCCAACTCACCATGAACCGTGAAGGGATCCGCAGGCTGGCGGCTGAAACCCTGGGTTTGCCGGTGTCACCCTATCAGTTTGTCGACTCCCTCGATGCGCTCAGGCAAGCTATCGATAGTGACATTGGTTACCCTTGTGTGATCAAGCCGGTCATGTCCTCGTCAGGCAAGGGGCAGTCGGTGCTCAAGTCTGCCGCTGATCTGGAAAAATCATGGACGTATGCCCAGGAAGGAGGACGTACGGGCAAGGGCAGGGTGATTGTGGAAGGATTCATCAATTTCGATTATGAGATAACCCTGTTAACCGTGCGCTATCGTGATCCTCACAGCGGACAGATCCAGACCGCTTTCTGTGAGCCAATTGGTCACCAGCAGCTTGATGGTGATTATATTGAAAGCTGGCAACCGCATGTCATGAGTCCGAAAGCACTTGAAAAGGCCCGGGAGATTGCGAAAACCGTGACAGGCAGTCTGGGGGGCATGGGTGTATTCGGCGTGGAATTGTTTGTGGCGGGAGATCAGGTCTGGTTTTCCGAGGTCAGTCCACGCCCGCATGATACCGGCATGGTAACCATGATCAGCCAGGAGCAAAGTGAGTTTGAATTGCATGCCCGTGCCTTGTTGGGTTTGCCGGTCAATACGACATTGCGTCAACCGGGAGCAAGCAGTGTAATTTATGGTGGCGTTCAGGCCAAGGCCGTGACAATTGCCAATGTGGCGCAAGCATTGGCCGAAGAGGGAACCGATATCCGTCTGTTTGGCAAGCCTGAATCTTTTGTGAAGCGGCGCATGGGTGTGGCCCTGGCAACAGCGGCAGATGTGCGGCAGGCGCGAGAAAAAGCCAAGCGCGTCTCCTCGACAGTTACCATTTCAGCGGCAAGCTAAGGTCTGGCACGCCCACTGTCTTTGTTCTTTTTTGTTATTTCATCCATTTACCTTGAGAGACCATGATGACCGATCCCAATGAGCTTGTTCGTAATGCGATACGAAGTGTGCCTGATTGGCCCAAGGAAGGCGTTACATTTCGGGATATTACACCTGTGCTGCAGGATCCGCGAAGTTTTCGTGCCTTGATTGATATTTTTGTTTACCGTTACATGCGCCAGCGTATGGATCTGGTGGCGGGCGTGGATGCACGCGGGTTCATTATTGGCAGCGTGCTGGCCTATGAACTGAATCTTGGTTTTGTACCGGTACGTAAAAGTGGCAAATTGCCCTTTAACACCGTGGCCGAAGAGTACAAGCTGGAATACGGCAATGCCAGTGTCGAAATGCACACTGATGCCGTATTGCCAGGGCAACGTGTCTTGCTGGTTGATGATCTGATTGCCACAGGCGGCACAATGGTTGCCGCCAGTCGTTTGCTGCAGCGCTTGGGCGCCAACGTTGTCGAGGCCGCTGCCATCATCGATTTGCCTGATCTGGGTGGCTCCCGGTTGATACGGGATAGCGGTTTGCCGGTTTTTACGGTGTGTCAGTTTTAACTGGTGGAACAAAAAAAACGGGGCAACTTCAATGACCCCGTTTTTTGTTGCGGTAACGGATTATAAAAAGGCTTATAAAAACAGTTTATAGGCGGGATTGTCGGTTTCCTTGACGAACGGATATCCAATGGTTGACAGGAAGTCCCTGAAGGCTTTTTTGTCTGCGGGCGGCACCTGGATGCCGACCAGAACACGACCGTAATCAGCACCCTGATTGCGGTAGTGGAACAGACTGATATTCCATTCCGGATTCATGGTGTCAAGAAATTTCATCAAGGCCCCCGGCCGTTCGGGGAATTCAAAGCGATACAGCACTTCGTTTTCAGCCAGAGATGAATGCCCTCCCACCATGTAACGCAGGTGTGATTTGGCCAGGTCATCGGCGGTCAGGTCAAGGACATCGAATTTCTTGCGGCGCAACCGGTCGGCCACTTTTTCTGCCTCTTCCTGTGAATTGATCTGGACACCCACAAATACGTGGGCCTTATTGGCGTCTGAAATCCGGTAATTGAATTCGGTCACGTTGCGTGCGCCCAGCGCGGTACACAATTGCTTGAAGCTGCCCTTGACTTCGGGCATGGTGACGGCAAAAATGGCTTCCTTGGCCTCGCCGACATCAGCACGTTCGGCCACAAAACGCAGGCGGTCGAAGTTCATGTTGGCACCGGACGTAATGACCGCAACGGTTTTGTTTTTCCATTTGTGTTCGGCAATATAACGTTTGGCACCTGCCAGGGCCAGGGCGCCGGCCGGTTCCAGTACGCTGCGGGTGTCCTGGAACACATCTTTCAGGGCCGCGCAAATGGCATCGGTATCAACGGCAATGAAGTCATCCACATATTCCTTGACCAGCCGGAATGTTTCAATGCCCACCTGTTTGACAGCCGTGCCATCGGAAAACAGCCCGACATCGGGCAGGGAAACGCGTCGACCGGCCCGGACACTGCGAATCATGGCATCAGAATCTTCGGTTTGAACGCCGATGATTTTGATTTCGGGGCGCAATTGCTTGATATAGGCGGCAATGCCGGCAATCAGGCCGCCACCGCCAATGCTGACAAAAATGGCGTCCAGGGAACCGGGGTGCTGGCGCAATATTTCCATGGCAATGGTGCCTTGGCCGGCAATCACAAACGGGTCATCAAAAGGATGGACAAAGGTGAGGTTTTGTTCTTTTTCGAGAATCAGTGCATGCTCGTAGGCATCGGTAAAGCTGTCGCCATGCAAGACGACCTCACCACCCAAACGTTTTACCGCATCAATTTTGACCTTGGGTGTTGACGTGGGCATGGCAATGACGGCACGGCAACCCAGTTTTTTGGCCGAGAGGGCAACGCCCTGGGCATGGTTGCCTGCCGATGCGCAAATCACGCCATGAGCGCGTGCTTCAGCGGATATATTGGCCATTTTGTTATAGGCCCCCCGGATCTTGAAGCTGAAAACGGATTGCGTGTCCTCACGTTTAAGCAAAATAGTATTCTGGATTCGGGCAGAAAGCAGTTTTGCGGGTTCCAGTGGGGTCTCGGTGGCGACATCATAAACTTTTGATGTCAAAATACGTTTTAGATAATCTGTGGACATGTTGGGGGAGATAGGATTCAAACAATATATTACAGATTAACACAGCATATTCTGAATTTTCTGGATTTTCATCCGGGCAGGATCATAAAAAATTGATGCGGGTTACAAGGTAGTATGGAAAATGAAATGATGGGGGCCGTGCAATGGCTGTTAATGACATTGGCTTTGCCAACAGTAGGTTTGCCGGCCATTTTTTTGATTGCCCTGGTATCGGCAACTTTGTTGCCATTGGGCTCCGAGCCAGCGGTATTCGCTTATCTCAAGTTGTCGCCTGATATGTTCTGGGCAGCCGTTTTGGTGGCTACAGCGGGCAATACGATAGGTGGTGTGGTGTCCTACTATATGGGATATTGGGCTAAAAAAGGGGTGGATCACTGGAAAAAAACGCATCAGGCCACCGATGGGCAAAATACAACGGCAAGTGTGCAGCAAAGGCGTCTCAGGCAACAGAAACTGGGTGGAACCCATTTCAGGAAATTGGCGGTGTATTTAAGAAAAATGGGGCCCTGGGCTTTGTTGTTTTCCTGGTTGCCGATTGTAGGCGATCCTTTATGCAGTGTCGCCGGCTGGATGAAGTTGCGTCTGTTACCCTGTGTTTTTTACATGGCGATTGGCAAATTTGCCCGATATGTCGTCATGACTGCGGTTTTATTGCGTCTGTTTTAGGATAAAGCCGCTTTACCGTAATAAATTTCGGGTTCTCCGCGTAAAATGATAGGTATCGTCAGATAAATTTCAAATTCATCCAGCCATTTATTAGTATGAACGCACCTATTGATACCCAGATTTTGTCAGAAGCAGAGCAAACCGGCCCTGTCCGGCGTTTGCGTGAGATACCTTACAACTACACGTCTTTTTCAGATAAGGAAGTGGTTGCCCGCTTGTTGGGCAGCGATGCCTGGGATTTGTTGTCCGATCTCAGGGGGGTTCGAAAAACGGGTCGCTCTGCACGCATGCTGTACGAGGTCTTGGGTGATATCTGGGTCGTCAGGCGCAACCCTTATCTTCAGGATGATCTGTTATCCAACCCCAAACGGCGTGGCCTGCTGATAGATGCGCTGAACCATCGGTTGAACGAAATCAACCGTCGCCGTGAGCCTTCACACAAAGAAAATGACAGCAAGGTTCAGGAACTGCTCAGACGGGCTCACAAAGCGGTTATCGAATTTGAGGCCGAGTTTGAATATACCGAAACCCTGCGTGCGGAAGTCATGCAGGAAATGGGTCGTATTACCCATAAGGACAATATCAAGTTTGATGGCTTGTCACGGGTTTCCCATGTTACCGATGCTACCGACTGGCGCGTAGAGTATCCCTTTGTGGTCCTGACACCCGATTCCGAACTCGAAATGGCGGCCCTGGTGCGTGCCTGTTTCGAACTTAAACTAACCATTATCCCTCGTGGGGGTGGTACAGGGTATACCGGTGGCGCCATTCCCCTGTCATGGCGTTCTGCCGTCATCAATACCGAAAAACTGGATGCGTTGTCGGCTGTGGAGTCTACGGTTTTGCCAGGTTTGCAAGAGCCCGTTGCCACGATTCTGACTGGTGCCGGTGTCGTGACCAAGCGGGTGGCCGAGGCAGCGGAAGCAGCCGGCTATGTGTTCGCGGTAGATCCGACTTCAGCCGAGGCCTCATGTATTGGCGGAAACGTGGCCGTGAATGCCGGTGGCAAGAAAGCGGTATTGTGGGGAACGGCGCTGGACAACCTGGCCTGGTGGCGCATGGTCGACCCCGATGGCAACTGGCTTGAGGTCACCCGTCTTGAGCATAATATGGGTAAGATTCATGATGCCGCACAAGTCCGTTTTGAAGTGAAATGGTTTGACGGCCGTTACGAACCGGGCAAAAAAGAACTACGTACAAAGATTATTGATATTGAAGGCAGTGCTTTCCGCAAGGTGGGGCTGGGCAAGGATGTGACCGATAAATTCCTGGCCGGCTTGCCTGGTGTCCAGAAAGAGGGCTGTGATGGCCTGATCACTTCGGCACGCTGGGTGTTACATCGCATGCCCAAGCATACCCGTACGGTTTGCCTGGAATTTTTCGGGCAGGCCCGCGATGCCGTGCCGTCCATTGTTGAAATCAAGGACTATCTGGATACCGAAGGCCGTAAAACCGGTGCCATTCTTGCCGGCCTTGAACACCTGGATGAGCGTTATCTGCGGGCGGTTGGTTATGCCACCAAAAGCAAGCGCGATGCCTTCCCCAAAATGGTGCTGATTGGCGACATTGTGGGTGATGATGAAAACGCGGTGGCAGCAGCCACCAGCCAGGTGGTGCGTCTGGCCAATGGTCGTAGTGGCGAAGGGTTCGTGGCCGTCAGTGCCGAAGCACGCAAGAAGTTCTGGGCTGACCGTGCCCGGACTGCCGCGATCGCACGTCATACCAATGCGTTTAAAATCAATGAAGACGTTGTGATTCCTCTTGATCGCATGGGTGAGTACACCGAAGAAATTGAACGTATCAATATAGAATTATCCACCCGCAATAAACTCAAACTGGTCGAGGCGCTTGAGGCTTTTCTTGAAACAGAATTGCCGGTACATAAGTCAGAAGATTTTCTTGATGAGGAACTGACCCGTGAAGAAGTGATTGGCAGCCGTATTGAAGAGGCCCGTGAGGTGTTGGGCCTGACGGCTTCGCGCTGGTTCTGGTTGCTGAACAATATGAATGATTCACTGGCGGGCAGCCTTGACAAGCTGTCCCAGCTGGGCCTGGATGAGCTCATGGGGGTCCTGAAGCAGCGTTTGCAGGACCAACCTGACTGCCGTATCTTTGAGGTATTGCAGGATCGCACGATTCGCATTTCCTGGAAAAAAGAAATCCTGGCCAAAATGGAAGTGATTTTTTCAGGTGCTGACCGGGCTGCGGTGCTGACCGAGATGCAGGCCATTCATGATCGCGTCCTGAAGGGGCGGGTATTTGTGGCCTTGCATATGCATGCCGGTGACGGTAACGTGCATACCAATATTCCGGTTAACTCCGACAACTACGAAATGCTGCGTGAGGCCAATGAAACCGTTGTGCGCATCATGCAAATCGCCCGCGACCTGAACGGCGTGATTTCCGGTGAGCATGGCATTGGCCTGACCAAGCTGGAGTTCCTGACTGAAGCCGAATTGGCTCCGTTTCGCCAATACAAACAGGACATCGACCCTGACGGCCGTTTCAATGCGGGCAAGCTGTTTGCGGGTTCTGACCTGCGTAATGCCTGGACGCCCAGCTTCAACCTGTTGGGTCATGAGTCCCTGATCATGAAGCAAAGTGATATTGGCGCCATCTCAAGCTCTATCAAGGATTGCCTGCGTTGTGGTAAATGCAAACCGGTCTGTGCCACCCATGTGCCGCGGGCCAATCTGCTGTACTCGCCACGCAACAAGATTCTGGCCACCTCATTGCTGGTTGAGGCCTTCCTGTATGAAGAACAGACCCGTCGTGGCATCAGTTTAAAGCATTGGTCAGAATTTGAAGATGTGGCCGAGCACTGTACTTTGTGCCACAAGTGTTATAACCCTTGTCCGGTGGATATCGACTTT
This sequence comes from Advenella sp. EE-W14, assembly GCF_012923605.1. Lineage (NCBI taxonomy): Bacteria > Pseudomonadati > Pseudomonadota > Betaproteobacteria > Burkholderiales > Alcaligenaceae > Advenella > Advenella sp. EE-W14. Next base: position 74,706 of record NZ_JAAVNG010000005.1, read on the forward strand.
GGCGATGTCAGCATGAACATGCGGGCAGTTCTTAACCGCATGGGCAAACAATCGGTGCGTCCCGGTAAAACGGCCGCCATGTTCTTTCTGAATGCGACTGATCCGACCACCATTAATGTGACCCGCAAGGTCATGGATATTGGTTACAAGGCTCAGCGCCTGGGTAATGAGGTTCTGAATTCGGTAGCCAAAAAACAAACCGCCCATCCTCCGGCAACGGTTGGACGTGCTTCTTTGCGAGAAGAAATCATTCACTTCGTGAATAAGAAAATGCCGGGAGGATTGCCCAAGCAAAGCGCCCGTAAGCTGCTCGATATCGAAGACAAGAATTTCGTACCCATTATTCGCGATCCCCATAAAACCAGTGCCGATACCGAAGCCGTGTTTTATTTCCCGGGCTGTGGCTCGGAACGCCTGTTTTCACAGGTCGGACTGGCAACCCAGGCCATGCTGTGGCATGCCGGGGTGCAAACCGTACTGCCACCGGGTTATCTGTGCTGCGGTTATCCGCAACGCGGTAACGGCCAGCTGGACAAGGCCGAGCAGATCATTACCGATAACCGGGTTCTGTTCCACCGGATGGCCACCACCCTGAACTATCTGGATATCAAAACCGTTGTTGTCAGTTGTGGTACCTGTTACGACCAGCTTGAAGGTTATGAGTTTGAGAAGATCTTCCCCGGTTGCCGCCTGATCGATATCCATGAGTACCTGCTTGAAAAAGGTCTGAAACTGGATGGTGCCACCGGCAAGCGGTACATGTATCATGATCCCTGTCATACGCCCCTGAAGCAGCAGGATCCCATGAAAACCGTGAAATCCCTGGTGGGCGACACCACCATCAAGGCCGATCGCTGTTGTGGAGAGTCTGGCACATTGGCCGTCAGCCGTCCTGATATTTCCACCCAGATCCGTTATCGCAAGGAAGAAGAACTGCGCAAGAATTCCGCCGCCATACGTGCGGATGGTTTTGCCGGAGAGGTCAAGCTGTTAACCTCATGTCCTTCCTGCCTGCAGGGTCTGACACGTTATCAAGGTGATATTGCCATTGACGCCGATTACATCGTGGTGGAAATGGCCCGTCATATGCTGGGTGAAAACTGGATGGCCGATTACGTGAAAAACGCCAATACGGGCGGCATCGAGCGCGTGCTGGTGTAAAAGCGCCAGTCAGTCTGCCGGCTTGTTCTCAGGCAAGGGTTTTAAAGCAACCCTTGCCTTTTTAATGCCTCGTTAATTTGTTGGGCAAAAGCGGCCGCACCTGGCTGGTCGCCGTGAATGCACAGGGTATCTGCCTGTATGGGTACCGGTTTGCCGGAAAGCGCAATTACATGGCCCTTTTCCAGCATGCAGATTAACTGCTGGATGGCTTGCTGCGGGTCGCTAATCATGGCGCCGGGTGTACCGCGCGGGGTAAGAGTTCCGTCATCCTGGTAGCTGCGGTCGGCAAATACCTCGTGAGCAACCTGCAGGCCCATTGCCTGGGCAATGTGCGCCTGCCGGCTGTTGGCCAGGGCATACAATACCAACGTATCATCCACATCCAGCACGGCTTGTGCAATCGCCTGTGAAAGGGCGTCGTTATGGGCGGCCATGTTGTACAGGGCGCCATGGGTCTTGACATGATGCAGGCGGGCACCCTGGGTTTTCGCGACTGCCGCCAGCGCACCAAGCTGTACCACCACCATGTCATAGGCCTGGTCGGGCGAAACGGGAAAAGGCCGGCGTCCGAAACCGGGCAGGTCGTTCAGTCCGGGGTGCGCGCCAATATGCACATGGTGCTTAATGGCATTGGCTACCGTTCTGCGCATGATATGGGCATCGCCGCCATGAAACCCGCAGGCAATATTGACGGAAGTGATGTGGGGCATGACGGCTTCATCGTTGCCCATGGTCCAGCCACCATAACTTTCACCCATATCGCAATTGAAATCCAGTTTTTTCACCGTGATGGCTCCTTCTTTGGTGGCTTGGTTAATGGAGTGCAATGCTCCTGCGCCATCAGCAAATTTACTTCAGGTGCAGATGGCGTGTTAAAGGTAACATTCTGACAGTCGCTGTGCAATCATTGCCAGACGGTTTTGCAACACCATGAATTTTTCTTCCCGGTCAAGCATGAGTGCCTGTGCTTGCTCCAGCGTCACCAGAGAAAATGAAAGGTGCTCGTTGGGCAGCAATTGTGCCAGTACCGGCAGATCGGCAGAAATAACATTGGCTATTTTGGGATAACCGCCGGTGGTTTGCCGGTCAGCCATCAGAATAATGGGATTGCCATCAGGGGGAACCTGAATGGTACCGAATGTCGTGGGTTCAGACAGGATTTGCAAGGGTTGGCACAAGAGCAGTGTCGCCCCTTGCAGACGGTAGCCCATGCGCTCGGATTGGGGGGTGATCCTGAATGGCGTGTCAAGAAACCGTTCATGGGTTTGTCGGGTAAAGTGATTCCAGTGATGGCCCTTGATGACCCTGATGCTGTTTTTTTTCTGTAGACCCAGATTGGCGGGAAGGTAAATTTCAAGCTGGCTGAAAAAATCCTGCAGGGTTTGCCGGTGTCGGGGGGCTAGCGGTTTACTGATTGGAATATGATCGTGCTTTTGCAGGGCCCGACCCTGATAGCCACCCAGCCGGTTTTTAAGATCGGTGCTGCAACTGTCCATCATGGCGGGTAGCCTGAATCCGCCATGCGTAGCCAGATAAAGGCGGGCCATGGGTACAGATGCGTTTTGTCTGATATGCAGGGTTTGTCCGGCATGGATCAGAAAAGGGCGGTTGACCGGTATGGGTGTGTCGTTGGCAAAGGCATGCACGGGGGCACCGCTTAAAGCGATGCAGGCATCTTCTTCAAATAATAAATTGGGGGCGGTCAGGGTGATTTCCAGCACCGCTGCTGAAGGCGGGTTGCCCACCAATAAATTGGCCAGCCGCAGGCTGCTTGGGTTCATGGCACCGCCAACCGGCACCCCAAGGGATTGAAACCGGTGTCTGCCTTCATCCTGAAAGGTGGATAGCAGCCCCGGACTAATAACCTGGATGCTCATGTCGCTTGCTCTTTAATTCAGTAAATGTTTTTTTGCTGATGGCCTTGAAACGGACCGTGTCACCGGGAGACAGGAGTGTGTGGGGAGTGCGCTCCGGATTGAAAAGTGTAATGGGGGTTCTGCCAATAATGTGCCAGCCGCCTGGAGACGCCCGGGGATAAATGACAGTTTGCCGGTTGGCAATGGCCACTGAGCCGGCTGCGATCACCGGGCGTGGCGTGGTCAGGCGGGGTACATTCATTTTTGTGTCCAACAGACCCATATAGGGCATGCCGGGTGCAAAACCAAGCATGAAAACCCGAACCGTCTGTGACGTATGCAGGGCAATGAGCTGTTCAATGTCGCATTTGAGTGTGCTGGCCAGCGACTCAAGATCCATGCCATATTCAGGATCATAGCAAACGGGAATTTCAATGGTGCGGTCTGGTGCGGTACCGGATGGGGAGGATGGTTGGGCCAGCAGTGAGTCCAGTGCCTGGCAAAGGTTGTGAAACGGCGTCTTGCCCCAGCAGGCGGCCCGGTAATGGATCCCCACGCAGTTGAAGGCGGGAATAATGTCGCTAATGCCGGGCAGGTTTGCGTTGGCAATGCTTTGGGCCGCTTGCAGGCAAAGCTGGCTTACCTGGAGGTCAAGGTCTTCCTGTCTGAAGCGGATGATAATGCAGGCATCACCCTCGGGGGTGAACTGCCAGCTTTTCTGGAGAACGGGTGTTGGGCTCATTAATAATGCTATCGGGAGGGAAGACGATGCTGAATGTACTTCCCTTGTTGATTTCGCTGTTTATGACCAATTTTGCATTATGCCGTATAACGACGTGTTTTGTAATGGCCAGCCCCAGACCGGTGCCGCCGGATGCCCGGGAGCGGCTTTTGTCGACTCGGTAGAAGCGTTCTGTGAGGCGGGGAATATCATGTTTGGCGATGCCCAGTCCGGTATCGTGGACACTGAAAACGGCATTGCCTTTGTCGTCTTTGCGCCAGCTGACAGTAATGGTGCCATCAGAGGGTGTATAACGGACGGCATTGGTCATCAGATTGCTGATGGCCGAAGAGATTTCCGTTTGCTGCCCCAGAATGGCCAGTTTTTCGTCTATTTCAAAAATGAATTTGTGCCTGCCTTTTGACAATGAATGGGCCAGTTGACCTGCCGACTCAATGAGTTGGGCAAGCTCCAGCTTTTGTCCGCCGCTTGCCTGAGTGGATTCCAGGGTCGACAGGGTGAGCAAATCGGCCACAATGGCCAGCATGCGTTGGGCCTGTTCATGCATGAGCGTTTCATAGTGTTTGCGCTGTTCGGGCGAAACCGCTTCCGGGGGCAGGTCTTGCAAGGTTTCCAGAAAGCCGATCAGAACGGTCAGTGGGGTGCGGATTTCATGCGAGACATTGGCCACGAAGTCTTGTTGCGTGGTGCGCAGTTTTTCGAGCTGGGTGATATCCTGGCACAGCATTAAGATGCCTTCTTCCGAATATTGGTTCAGGTCAAACTTAAGGCAGCGGAACTGACCGTCAGACTCCATATGGGTTACGAACGACTTGCTCCAGTCACCGTTCTGTGCGTACTCAAAAAACTCGGGTAAACGGACCAGATTGAAAATATTATAGCCCTTGTCCTGTGCATAACTCAGTCCCAGCATTTTTTCTGCCAGACCGTTACACCATTCGATATGAAAGTGGCGGTCAAGGGTGATGGCAGCAGCGGGCAAGGCCTGGGCAGCCGACAGGACGCTGTGGGACAGGTGTCTGAGCGAGGTCAGTTCATTGCCGCGAAAACGCAGCAGCTTGTATATGGGCGTGACAATATCGTCATATTTCCCCAGATCGGGCGGGGGCGGATTTTCAGCATCATGTGCCCAGTTGGCGGTAAGCTGAAAATGCCTGTCTTCAAGATAATAGAAAGCGGCAAAGATGAGTCCGAGAGAAATAATACCCCAATAACCCTGCGTCAGGTATTGAATGCCGATGCAGAATAATATTGCGAAACAAAGCCATAGCAAGGGTTTTATCCATCTCATGATAATCAACCACGGGCCTGTGCGCCCAAAATAACGTAAATGAAGGGTAAGGAACAGGCCCTTTGGGCTGCCAAAAGGATTTTATCGCATTATGCGGTCATTTATTGTGGAAGACGGGTGGTAAACCGGTAGCCGCTGCCACGCACAGTTTCAATCAGGCCATGGTGCCCGGATGGTTCAAGGGCCTTGCGCAGGCGACGGATATGGACATCTACCGTTCTTTCCTCAAGAAATACATGGTCGCCCCATACCTGATCAAGCAATTGGCTGCGGGTAAAGACCCGTTCCGGGTGTGTCATGAAAAAATGCAAAAGACGGAATTCAGTGGGGCCTAAGGGCAGGTTGCTGCCATTTCCGGTGGTGCGGTGAGAAACCGGATCCAGTTTCAGTCCGGCAATTTCAATTTCGTCATCGGTCAGTTGTGGGGCCCGGCGACGTAAAACCGCCTTGATGCGCGCGATCAGTTCTTTGGGTGAGAAGGGTTTGGTAATATAGTCATCGGCACCGCTTTCAAGGCCTTCCACTTTATCTTTCTCGGCGCTTTTGGCGGTGAGCATGATAATGGGAATGTCTTTGGTCCGTTCATCGGCCCGCAGGCTTCTGGCCATGCTAAGTCCTGATGCACCGGGGAGCATCCAGTCCAGCAGGATCAGATCCGGGAGCTCGGCGTTAATCAGGATTTTTGCCTGTTCAGCGTCAAGGGCGCGTAAAACTTTATGACCCGCAAATGATAAATTGACGGAAATCAGTTCCTGAATTGCGGGTTCATCTTCTACTACTAGGATCGTGCTTGCCATAATGAAGTAAGATTTAAAGGGGTACCAATGTTAAAATGCCGTATTAATGTATGACACTTATGGTATTGCCTAATTATGTCATGTTTGTGACAACTCTCCGTTTAATAAGATTATTGTATGAAACCTGATACGAACCAAGAAAGCAGCGAAAATTCAACCACCCATTTTGGCTTTAAAACCGTCAGTGAATCTGAAAAGGCCAGTAAGGTGGCGGAAGTCTTTCATTCGGTAGCTTCCCGTTATGATGTCATGAATGATCTTATGTCGGTGGGCTTGCACCGGGTCTGGAAAGTATTCACCATTGGCCGGGCCAATGTCCGTCGTGGCATGAAAGTGCTGGATATTGCTGGTGGCACCGGAGACCTTGCCCTGGCATTTGGTAAAAAAGTGGGTGATACCGGGGAAGTCTGGCATACCGATATCAACAGTTCCATGTTAAGCGTGGGCCGGGACCGTCTTATCGATAAAGGCGTGGTTTTGCCAACGGCAGTGTGTGATGCCGAGTATTTACCGTTTCCTGATAACTATTTTGACTGCGTCACCGTGGCCTTTGGTCTGCGTAATATGACGCATAAAGATCAGGCGCTGGCCGAAATGTTCAGGGTGCTCAAGCCGGGTGGAAAATTGCTGGTTCTTGAATTTTCCCGGGTTTACAAGCCGCTGGAGCCCGCTTATGACTGGTATTCTTTCAATATATTGCCCTGGCTGGGTAAAAAAATCGCCAGTGATGAAGACAGTTACCGTTATCTGGCTGAATCCATTCGCATGCATCCCGACCAGGAAACGCTGGCCGGCATGATGCGTGAGGTTGGTTTTGAGCGGGTGCAGTATTTTAATCTGACTGCCGGCATTGCCGCTGTGCACGAGGGCATCAAGCTGGGTTGAAACCCGGTTGCCCTGACACCGGACAGCCTGGGTATGTAGTGTTTTGAAACAATAGACGCGTCTTTTTGGGTTTTTTTACTTGTTAAAACGTTCAGCTTTTTGTAAGATTAGCCGATGCGCCTGTAAAGGCAGGCTTGATTTATACAAGGAGCTCGTTTTAATGACTAAAAAATGGTCTAAATTTTTAGCCGCGGCATTGGTGGTGGTCTCAACCTCAGCCATGCTCACGGTTTCTTTCGATGCGGAAGCGCGTCGCATGGGTGGTGGTGGCAGTTTTGGTCGTCAGTCCAGTAATGTTACTCAAAAGCGTGCGGCAACGACTCCTCCGGCAGCCGCCAATACCACTCAGCGCTCTGCTGCAGCCGGCAGCACAGCAGCCGCAACCGGTGCAGCGGCACAAAAAAGCGGGTTTTCCCGTTTTCTGGGCCCAATCGCAGGTATAGCCGCTGGTTTGGGTATTGCTGCTTTGTTATCCAGCATGGGACTGGGCGGTGCGTTTCTTGAGTTCCTGTCCAGTGCGATCCTGATCGGTATCGTGATTTTTGCCATTATGTTTATTGTGCGTCGCCTGCGTGGCGGTGCTGCAAAACCGGCCATGCAAGGTGCGGGTGGCAATAATATGTATCGTCAAAACGACCAGCAGCCCATGTTTGGCCAAAAACCGGCTATGCCTGCCAATGCGACCCCAGCAACAGCACCGGCTGCGGCGGCTGTTCCCGAGGTGGTTGCAGGTGAAAACCCCAATGTGGATAAATCCTGGTTTGTGCCGGCTGACTTTGATACGCCTGCTTTCTTGCAGAATGCCAAGGAACAATTCAAGGCTATCCAGGGTATCTGGGATAAGGGTGATATTGCCGCTCTTAAAGAGTATCTCACCGATGACCTGATTGCTGAACTCAGTCCTCAAATTACGGCCCGTGCAGGTCAAAGTGTGACTGAAGTCGTGTTGCTCAATGCCGAGTTGCTGGGTATTGAACAGGTCAGTGATGGTTATTTGGCCAGTGTCCGTTTCTCAGGCATGCTGCGTGAGGAAGTCAATACTGCGGCCTTCCGCTTTGAGGAAGTTTGGAATTTGTACAAACCCGAACAGGGTGGCTGGCTCCTGGCCGGTATTCAGCAAATTCCCGTTGAGTATGCCTCCTGATCCAGAGGCTAAAACCTGCTTTTAATTCATCGGCAGGTTTTCAAAAAACAATGGCGGCGCCTGTGAAAACGGCGCCGTTATTGTTTTTGCCGGTGTCTGTCATTGTCTTGCCAGTCTGTATTGCCGGTTCGGGTCAGGTTTATGGCAGGGCCCTGACAAAAAAAGGTAAACTTGAAGTTTGTTTGCCAAACTGTTTTTCTGCCGGACACATCAAATGTTCCCCTTGTTTCTTCATCCTAATCAGGTTTCCGTTAACCTGCTCAATGCTTTACTTAACCGAGAGCCATGGGCCAAGGATAAGGTTGCCGCTCATGCTGGCAAAACCGTGCGGATCAATATCGCCCGGTTCTCATTTCTGTATACCCTGCATTATGACGGCTCATTAAGCGTGGCTGATGCTGCGGTTGTTCCCAATGTCAGTCTTTCCTTGTCTGAAGATAAACTCAGCCAGTTGCCCGATGCAATCCGTAACCGTGATAATCCGCAGCTTTTGTCTTCCTTGCTGCACCTCGAGGGAGATGCCGGTCTGGCGCAACTGGTGTCTGATCTTGCCCGTGACTTACGCTGGGATATCGAGCATGACTTAACGCGCATGGTTGGCCCCATTCTGGCCAAACGGCTGCTGAAGGGTTTTGGTTTTGTCCGGGAAAATGCCCGGGAACTGGCGCGTCGGGGCACGGAAAATATGAGTGAATACCTGTCTGAAGAAGCGCGGATTCTATTGTCCCACCCCGCTTTTGAAGGTCTGCAGGAACAGCTGCGAGAAAAAAATCAGCAATTGGATGATTTGCAAAAAAGGATCCGGGCACTGCAAAACAAACGAAGTGACCGGGGCATTTCATGATTATGACTTTTTTTCGTCTGCTCAGGATTATTTTAATTTCATTTCGTTATGGTCTGGATGAACTGGTTTTAAGTGGTATCAATCACCCCATTGCGACCCGGTTATTGAAAATCGTTCGCTTTGGACGTACATACAAAAAACCACGTGGTGAACGTTTGCGTCTGGCGCTGGAATCATTGGGGCCAATATTCGTTAAATTCGGACAGGTTATGTCGACCCGGCGCGACCTCGTTCCCCATGACATCGCTGATGAGTTGTCCGCCTTGCAGGATCGGGTACCACCGTTTTCATCGGAACTGGCGATCGAAAGTATTACCAAGGCTTTTGGCAAGTCCCCCGATCAACTGTTTGCCCGGTTTGATCCTGTACCGGTTGCTTCGGCTTCGGTTGCCCAGGTTCACCGGGCCGTATTACATGATGGACGGCAGGTGGCGGTCAAGGTGCTAAGACCTGGTATGCTGGAGGTCATTGAAAAAGACCTGGCCATTATGCGGGTATTTGCCGGCCTCATACAAAAACTGCTGGCAGACGGGAAACGTCTGAAACCCAAGGAAGTGGTTGCTGAATTTGACAAATACCTGCATGATGAGCTGGATTTGCAGGTGGAAGCGGCCAATTGCAGTCAGTTGAGACGTAATTTTTCTACCGATCCCGAGCGAAGCCAGCTGATTCTGGTGCCCGAAGTGATCTGGAACCTGACGTCCAAAACGGTTTTTACCATGGAGTGGATGGATGGGATTCCGGTCAGTCAGATTGACCGCTTGCGAAATGCCGGTGTGGATATTAAAAAACTGGCCCGCATGGGGGTGGAAATTTTCTTCACCCAGGTGTTTGAGGATGGTTTTTTCCATGCGGACATGCATCCGGGCAATATCCTGGTGTCTGACCATCCTGCCTCCCTGGGTAAATACATTGCGCTTGATTTTGGTATTGTGGGGTCTTTGTCAGAGTTTGATAAAAATTATCTGGCACAGAATTTTCTGGCCTTTTTTCAACGCGATTACCGCCGCGTGGCACAGTTGCATATTGAATCGGGCTGGGTTCCCCCCAATACGCGTGAGGAAGAGCTTGAGGCAGCGGTCCGGGCCGTCTGTGAGCCGCATTTTGACCGACCCCTTGCCGAAATTTCATTGGGTCAGGTATTAATGCGGCTGTTCCAGACTTCACGCCGTTTTAATGTTGAAATCCAGCCCCAGCTGGTCCTGCTGCAAAAAACCCTGTTAAATGTCGAGGGTATGGGCCGTGAGCTGGATCCCGAACTGGACTTATGGAAAACGGCCAAGCCTTTCCTTGAAAAATGGATGTGGAACCGCATTGGTCCTAAAGGGCTTATTGAGCGCATCAAGCATGAAGCCCCTCAATGGTCACAAATTATTCCGGAATTGCCCCGTCTGGTGCATGCCAGCCTGGCCCGGGATCACAGTCATCCACAAATCAGGAAAGAACTGGAAAAACTGAATCATACACAGAAAAAAACCAAACAGGTGCTCATGGTTGTCGGCATGGTGCTGGCCTTGAATGCATTTCTTTTCTTGTGGCTGGCGGTCAATGCCGGCCTGTTCAATAAATAAGGATACGAGGCAAGAATGGCGATTCGTTTTGAGAAGAAAATACTTGGCCGTGAGCAGTGCGTGCGGGCCGTGGAAAAGGGTGAGTTCAAGCGACCCTTGGTGTTTACCAATGGCGTGTTCGATATTTTACATCGCGGTCATGTCAGTTACCTGGACCAGGCGGCACAACTGGGCGCAACGCTGATTGTGGCGGTCAACACTGATGAGTCGGTGCGACGCCTGGGCAAGGCTCCTGATCGTCCCTTAAACAGGCAAGAGGATCGTGAGGCCCTGCTGGCGGCATTGGCCTGTGTAACCGCGGTTACCCATTTTTCTGAGGATACGCCACTGGAGCTGATTACACAGCTCAAGCCTGACATTATTGTCAAGGGAGGTGATTATGATATGGAAAAATTGCCCGAAACGGCAATGGTGAAAAGCTGGGGTGGCAAAGCAATTGCGATTCCCTTTGAATTTGAGCGCTCCACCACTTCCCTGGTCAAAAAAATCAGGGAAGCAGGGCAGGCACCTGAAGCGGATGGCTAGAATTTGAAATGTGAAACCGTTGTGCCGCTTAGTGGTTTGATATAGGTTTCAAACAGGGATTCGGTTTCGAAGGAGGCAGCGGTGGTACGGGTAATCCGTAATGCGGTCATGGCAGGAGCCTGACCGACCACGGCAACCAGACGGCCACCGATAGCAAGCTGATATTTCAGGGAGTCGGGGATGTTGGGCAAAGAGCCGGTAACCAGAATGGCATTGAACTCGGCAGAGCCCCAGCCCGTGCGACCATCACCGATTTCAACATTGACATTGCTGATTTTTTCACGCTGCAGGTTTTCTTTGGCGAAAGCGGCAATATGCGTGTCGATTTCGATACTGAGAACCTGGGTGCACAAACGGCTGAGCAGGGCAGCCTGAAAGCCTGAACCTGTGCCAATTTCCAGTGTGGCGTCACTGGGCTTTAATTGAAGCTCTTGTGCCAGACGGGCTTCAAGTTTGGGGGCCAGCATGGTTTCGTGGGTATCAATTCCATTGACTTCCAAAGGAATTTCAATGTCGGAAAAGGCCAGATTCTTGTAGCGTTCGGGAACGAAGTTTTCGCGTGGCAATGAAAGCATGGCGTCAAGTACCGCGCTGTCAAAAACATTGGCCGGGCGGATTTGCTGTTCCACCATATTAAAGCGGCTTTGTTCAATTAAAGATGTTGGGGCATTCATATTGGCTACTTGTAATCATTTAAATGAAAGTTGGACCTATTGTACTAAGATCATTAGGGTTTTGTCGTATTCCTTACCACCATGCATGAAAATGTTGCACGGGGCCATGGCCGCTGCCAACCGTAAGAAGATTGGCTTTGGCAATGGCGGCCAGCAGATATTCTTTGGCCTGTTGCGTGGCATCAGGGACGTTTTTGCGTTGCGGTAACAGGGCGCAAATGGCCGCTGATAGCGTGCAGCCGGTGCCGTGTGTGTTTTTGGTGGCAATGCGCTGACCGGGCAGTTCCAGCATTTTGTCACCGTTATACAGCAGGTCGATGGTGTCGTTACCGGGAAGGTGTCCGCCTTTAAGCAAGACCCATTTGTTGTCGCGGTCAGACATCAGTTTGCGCAGTTTTTCGGCGCTGCGGTACATTTCCTTTAGCGTTTCGGCCGCACGGGCATTGAGCAGGACACCGGCCTCAGGCAGGTTGGGCGTTATCATGGTGGAAAGCGGAATCAAGGCTTCTTTTAATGCATGAATGGCATTTTTTTCCAGCAGTACATCACCGCTTTTTGCCACCATGACCGGATCAAGCACAATGTATTCAGGTTTGAATTTGGCCAGTTTCTCAGCCACTGTCAGGGTGACTTTTTCATGTCCCAGCATGCCTATCTTGACTGCGTCAATGCGGACATCCTGAAAAAGGGTATCCAGCTGCAGCGCGACAAATTCGGGGCTGATTGCCTGTACACCGGTCACGCCTTGCGTGTTTTGTGCGGTCAGGGCAGCGACAACCGCACAGGCATAGGTACCCAGCGCACTCATGGCTTTGGTATCGGCGAGTATGCCGGCACCGCCGGATGGGTCCATTCCGGCAATGGTAAGTGTATTGTTAATCAAGTCCAGTCCGTATTATTTATATTAATGAAGAATGCCAACAATAATAACTTAAATTCCGGGACGGTTTGTTTGACTAGCCTTGCCTGATCAGCTGTTCGGCCCGTTGCTGGATGGATTGCAGGATATTTTTCAGCTGTTCTTGTTCATCCGGTTGCAGGCAATCCAGCAAAAATTGGTTGCGTGCCAGCATGCCGGGCGCAATTTCCTGGTAAATGGCGCGCCCTTTTGGGGTGACCGAAATGATCAGGTTGCGCTTGTCATGTTCATCAACGGTTCTGTCCAGCAGTTTTTTTTCCTCCAGTCGTGCAATGGCACGGCTAACCTGCATTTTATCCAGGTTGGCGTGAAGGGCGATGTCGGTGGCCCGCATGTGTTTGCCTTGATTGAGGGCAACCAGCACACGCCAGTCATCGCGCATTAAACCATGACGTGTCTGATAAACAGGTGCAATGGCCTGGCTGACGCGCTCAGCCAGGACACTGATCTGGTAGGGAAGAAAATCGTCCAGGTTCAAATTCATGTCGGAAAAATGGGATAATTGAGTATGGTAACAAAAAATATTAATTCTATGATACCTAATAAATAACAATAATTTAATAAATAATTGATATTTATTAAATTATTGTTGACATGGTGTGGAAACAATAGTTTAATGGTAACCATAGTTACTAATTTGGCTGTTTACGAATATATCGATAACATTTTCAGAGGCAAATCATCATGGCTATCCAGCAAATTCATCACGTTGCTTATCGCTGCAAAGACGCAAAAGAAACCGTACTTTGGTATAAAGAAAACCTGGGTATGGATTTCGTCTTGGCGATTGCAGAAGACAAAGTGCCTTCAACCAAGGCCCCGGATCCTTACATGCATATTTTCATGGATGCCGGTAACGGAAATATCCTGGCATTTTTTGAGGTGCCCAATTCTCCTCCAATGGGTCGTGATCCCAATACCCCCGATTGGGTCCAGCATATTGCTTTCCAGGTTGAGAGCGTCCAGGAGCTCGAGGAAACCAAGGCACGCCTGCAGGCCAAGGGTATCGAGGTGATTGGTGTGACCGATCACGTGATTTTCAAATCCATTTATTTCCGTGATCCTAACGGTCACCGCCTGGAGCTGGCCGCCAAAACCGCCACGCCTGAAATGGACCGTAAACTGGATGAGGTGAAATGGGACATGCTGGAAGAGTGGTCAAAAACCAAAAAGGCACCCAAACACGCAGCCTGGTTGCACGAACCTGAATTCAAGCAATAGTCTTCCGGTTTTATGGCGATACCATCAAGTGTCGCCATGCGCTAACCTTTGTGGCAAAAGCCCGCCTTATTGAAGTGAACCCATCGTTGGATACTTCATGTCAGCGGGCTTTTTCTATTGGACAAACAGTGTGCGCGCATCGGCAAAGCGTTGCGCAAAGTAGCGACTGTTTAAAGAGTCAATTCTGACCTTGCCATTATTGCGGCTTGATGGGGCGTGGACGAACTGGTTGTTGCCAATGTAAATTCCCATGTGGGTGTAGGGACCCGATGTGTTGAAAAAAACCAGATCGCCACTTTTCAGGGCTGATTTGGGGACCGGTCTGGAAACACCGGCAATCATTGAGGTTTTGCGGGGCAGCTGAACCTTGGCGGTTTTATTGAATACATAGTTGACAAAACCGCTGCAATCAAAACCTTCTTCGGGATGATTGCCACCATAGCGATAGGGTGTGCCAATATAAGACAGGGCGTTTTTCATCAGGGGTTGCCGTTTGGCCGGATCAACACTGGCGTATTGGGAAGATCCCGCCAGCTTGGGGCTGCTGGAACAACCGGCCAGGAGCAGGGTGCCAATGAGTGCGGAAAACAAAAAACGGAAGGGCATAAACTCTCCTTTTGCAAGAAAGTGTTTTGACAGTATCGCAGGCAATAAGGTGTTGATAAAGACTTTGGCGCGCCAATCAGGTATTTATTTAAAATATATTGTTTTAAAACAACTCATTATGGAATTTCTTTAATGTAATAAATGAATCCGGCAAGCCGCACCGTAACGCGAAGTAAGCCGTGGCAGGTTTTGTCGGGTGGACGAGCCGGTATTTGCCGTTAATCATGAGGTTAATATAAAGTACGTATAATGAACCGGATGATTAACGTAGGAAACAGCAATGAGTGAACAGAATACTTTTGATTTCGATTTGTTTGTAATTGGTGCCGGAAGTGGTGGCGTTCGGGCTGCGCGTATGGCGGCTCAGACAGGGGCGCGGGTTGCCACCGCTGAGGGGGCTCCTCTGGGGGGTACCTGCGTGAACCTGGGATGCATTCCCAAGAAACTGTACAGCTATGCGGCGCATTACGCCGAGGCATTTGAAGAGTCGCATGGATATGGCTGGGAAGGCGAAAAACCGGTGCTTAACTGGGAAACCCTGAAGCGGCAAAGGGCAACAGAGATTAGTCGTCTTAACGGGGTTTATGAAAATCTGTTCAAGGGTGCCGGGGTGGAACTGATCCGTGGCTGGGCAACCCTGCAAGACCCGCATACCGTCACGCTCGATAATGGCCAGTCTTATACGGCAAAATACATCCTGATTGCGACCGGGGGCAGGCCTGCCGTGCCGGATGTGCCAGGCAAGGAATATGTGATCACATCTAATGAGATCTTTGACTTGCCCGAGTTTCCACAACGCCTCCTGGTCGTGGGGGGCGGTTATATTGCCTGTGAATTCGCCTCTATTTTCAATGGCCTGGGTGCGCACGTTACCCAGCTTTATCGTTCTGAACAGGTCTTGCGTGGTTTCGATCGTGAAATCCGTGATTTTGTAGCCGGTGAAATGCGCAAGGCCGGTGTGGATCTCAGGGTCAATGCCAATATTGCGTCAATTGAAAAAACCGGTGAAGGCCTGAAAGCAACCCTTGAAGATGGTTCCGTGTTGCTGACAGACCAGATTCTTTATGCAACGGGACGTGCGCCCAATATTAAGGGCTTGGGGTTCGAAGCATTGGGCGGGGAAATTGCCAAAAACGGGGCGATCAAGGTGAATGAACGTTATCAAACTTCAATCTCTTCCATTTTTGCCCTGGGTGATGTGACAGACCGGATTCAGCTCACACCGGTAGCCCTTGCCGAAGCCATGGTGCTGGTGGATGATCTGTTTGGCAAAAAACAGAAAACAATGAGCTATGAATATATTCCCACGGCGGTGTTTACCCACCCCAATATCGGAACCGTCGGTTATTCGGAAGAAGATGCACGCGAAAAATTCGGCCAGATCCGAGTGTTCCGTTCCGAATTCCGCCCGCTCAAGCATACGCTTAGTGGCAGTAGCGCGCGTGTTTTCATGAAGCTGATCGTAGACGTGGCGACCGATAAAGTCGTGGGCATGCATATGGTGGGCGATGATGCCGGTGAAATCATCCAGGGTTTTGCCGTTGCGGTGAAGGCAGGAGTGACCAAGGCCGTGTTTGACAGTACCATAGGCATTCACCCCACCGCTGCCGAAGAGTTCGTGACCATGCGAGGGTAATCACGCGGTTATCAAATTATTGCTGCATTTAACTTGTCTAGTTTTTTGCCAGAAAGGAATTGCCGAAAACCGGTAATTCCTTTTTTATTATATAGATAAAAGCACTTTTGACAGAAGGGAACTTGTCTGGTTTTTGGAGGGCGGATAAAGCGCAATATTGCAATTTTGTCATAGATCATTAACGCTCCTGTCATATCACCGCTTTATTATGCAGCCATCTTTCGAATTAATCCTTTGTAAAAAGGCAGGAAAATGGCTTCAGCGATTCAAGTACAAAACCTGAGTAAAACATTTGGTTCCAAACAGGTTTTATTCAATATGGAACTGAATGTTCCCAAAGGTGCCATGGTGGCACTGATTGGCGCATCGGGTTCAGGCAAATCAACATTATTACGCCATTTGTCAGGTTTGGCCTGTGCCGATCGCGCAACGGGCGGAAGCATTCATGCACTGGGTCAACAGGTTCAGGGCGATGGTCATTTAAGCCGTGACGTGCGTCGTATCCGTTCTGATATTGGCTATATTTTTCAGCAATTCAATCTGGTTGGCCGCCTTAGCGTACTGCAAAATGTATTGCTGGGCTGCCTGGGCCGCATGTCCCGTCTGCGTGGCACGCTGGGATTGTTTAATGCTGAAGAAAAAGAACGAGCCTTGCGTTCGCTTGAACGCGTGGGTCTGCTTGAGCATGCTTACCGGCGTGCCTCAACATTGTCGGGAGGACAGCAGCAACGGGTGGCGATTGCCCGTACGCTTTGCCAGCAGGCAGAAATCATACTGGCTGATGAACCTATTGCTTCGCTTGATCCGGAGTCGGCCCGCAACGTGATGGATGCCCTGGCCGATATTAATAAAAAAGATGGAAAAACCGTCATTGTCACATTGCATCAGGTGGATTATGCCGTCAAGTACTGCAAGCATGCGGTTGCCCTGAAAAATGGCAAAAAGCACTTTGATGGCCCAATCAGTGGTTTGACCAATCATTTCCTGAATGATCTGTATGGCGCTGAACTGGGTACGAGCTTATTGTTTTCCGATCATCAGGCAGACAAAGAAGAACGGCATGAGCCCATGTTCAGGCAAGTGGAACGCAAGGTGGCTTGACCTGAAACCATTAAAAATTCAAATTTAAATTAATTTGAAAACGAAAGCCTGCAATGGCTATATCCCTTTGTAAACCCAATCATTTGTTATTGCAAACCTGAAACCAGAGATAAACAATGCTTAAATCCATTTACCAACGTGTGGGAGTTTCCCTTTTGGCAACCGCTTTGACGGCAGGTGTCGCCTATGCCCAAGACAAACAAGAAATCAACTTCGGTATTATTTCCACCGAGTCTTCACAAAACTTAAGACAGCTGTGGGATCCGTTCCTGGCCGATATGTCCAAAAAAACCGGTTATGAAATCAAGGCTTTCTTTGCCCCTGATTATGCCGGCATTATCCAGGGTATGCGTTTTGATAAGGTTGATATTGCATGGTATGGCAATAAATCGGCCATGGAAGCGGTAGACCGCGCCAATGGTGAAGTGATTTACCAAACGGTTGATAAAGACGGCAAACCGGGTTACTGGAGCCTGTTGATCGCGCATAAAGACAGCCCGATCAATAATGTGGAAGACATGATCAAGAATGCCAAAAACCTGAACTTTGGCAATGGTGACCCAAACTCCACTTCCGGTTTTCTGGTGCCTGGCTACTACGTTTTTGCCCAGAACAATCTTGATCCCAACAAGATTTTCAAACGCACGGTTAATGCCAATCACGAAATCAATGCCTTATCGGTAGCCAATAAGCAGGTTGATGTCGCGACCAACAACACCGAAAGCCTGGATCGCCTGAAAGTTTCAAACCCTGAAAAGGCGGCACAAATCAAGGAAATCTGGCGCTCTCCATTAATTGCTTCTGACCCGATTGTATGGCGTAAGAACCTGCCTGAAGAGGTCAAAACCAAAGTGACTGAGTTTTTTGATACCTATGGCGACAAGCCGGAAGAGCTGGCGGTGCTGAATGGGCTGAGTTGGGCCAAGTTCAAACCTTCCAGCAATGACCAGTTGCTGCCGATCCGTCAGCTGGAACTGTTCAAACAGCGTAACCAGGTGGCTGCTGACGGGAAACTGTCAGAAGCCGATAAACAGGCCCAGCTGAAAAAACTGGATGAGGATCTGGAGAAACTGGCCGCCAGCCTGAAAGCATTGGAAGCAAAACAGTCCTGATTGCCGTTGCAGGATTTGAAAAGGTGCGTGGCCTGGTGCCATGCACTACAAATACAGAAAAGATATGACAACACTTACTTCACAAGTAAATTTACAAAAGCCACCGCGTAAATCCCTGTTAAGCCTGCTGGGATGGGGGCTGTTCCTGGTGATCCTGGCATGGTCCTGGCAAGGCGCTGAAATGAATCCGGCCCAGCTGTGGAAAGATGCCGGAAACATGGCAGAGTTTGCCGCGGATTTTTTCCCCCCCGACTTTACCGACTGGCGTTTATATCTGCATGAAATGATCATCACGATTCAGATTGCCGTATGGGGAACGGTGCTGGCGGTGATTGCCGGCATTCCACTGGGCATTCTGTCTTCAGCCAATATAGTGCCCTGGTGGATTAACCAGCCTGTACGTCGTCTGATGGATGCCTTGCGTTCGATCAATGAAATGGTGTTTGCCATGCTGTTTGTGGTGGCGGTAGGGCTTGGGCCTTTTGCGGGCACCCTGGCGCTCTTTCTGGGCACTACAGGGGTATTGGCCAAGCTGTTCGCCGAGGCGGTTGAATCGATTGATCCCGGTCCGGTTGAAGGCGTGCGGGCCACGGGTGCCAGTGCCTTGCAGGAAGTGATCTTTGGTGTCATTCCACAGGTGATGCCCTTATGGATTTCCTATGTGCTGTACCGCTTTGAGTCAAACGTACGTTCGGCTACGGTGGTCGGGATGGTGGGTGCCGGTGGTATCGGGGTCTTGCTGTGGGAGGCAATTCGTGGTTTTCAGTTTGGCCAAAGTGCAGCCATCCTGCTGATCATTATTGTCGCGGTTAGCGTGATCGACATGATTTCCCAGCGATTACGCCGTTTCTTTATTTAAGCTTTAAGGGATAAGGGGCAGGTAGAAACTGCCCGTTTTCAAACATGAACTTGTATAGACAGGAAGGTCCGGTTTATTTGACATTGGCAGCCACGCTCAGGGCGGAGCTGTCCATTTATCAGGCAGGTGATTTCCTGCCCGGTGAACTGCCTTTGGCCAGACGTTTTGCCGTGAATCGGCATACGGTACGCCGGGCGCTGGAGGTGCTGGTGCAGGAAGGCTGTGTTTTACGTATCAAGGGAAAGGGAACCCAAGTGCTGAACCGCCCCATCCCTTATCCGGTCCAGGCCAACAGTGCGCATAGCGATGCGCTCAGTGCCATGGGTTATAGCGCCAAAGCCCGTTTGCTTAAGGTTTACCAGCGCAGCCCCAGCGCAGATGAAATCAAGCATCTTGAACTGCGCGATGGGGAAGATGTGCTTGAGTACAAAACCCTCCGGTTTATTGAAGAGCAGCCGGTCAGTCTGATCAGCCATCACTTTTCAACGCGCTATGGTTTTTTATTAAAAGATTATGCCAAAGGATCAATGCGGTCTTACCTGAAAGAGCGGGGGTGTGAACTCTCCCGTAAATTCAGCCTGATCGGTGCCCGCATGCCCACGGTAGATGAAGCCAGCCGCTTGCTGATGTCCCAGCAACAGCCGGTACTGACTATTCTGACCTTATCCCAGGATCAACATGACAGACCCATGGAGTTGTCCTTCAGTGTCAGTCGTGCCGATCATTTTCAATATCAGGTTTTTATTAATGGAGTCAACGAGCATGACAGCTCAAGCAAATAAAACGTTGCGCCAGCAATGGATGCAGGTACTGGCCAGGGCCGGAGATGCATTGATGTCTTTTGAAACAGAATTGACCCGTAGTGCCTATCGCAAAATCCGTGCGCCTGAAACCGGCATGGTGATGGTAAGGGGACGCACCGGTGGCACCGGACAGGCTTTCAATGTCGGTGAAATGACGGTGACCCGCTGCGTGGTCCGTTTGGATGAGGGCAGTACCGGATACAGCTACATTACGGGGCGCAATAAACGGCATGCCGAACTGGCGGCCCTGGCCGATGCCCATTTGCAAGGCAATGATCAGGCGCACTGGATGGCAACCTTAATACAGCCGCTACAGCTGCAGCAACAGCAGAAACGTTCGCAAAGAGAAGCGGAGGTAGCCGCTTCCAAGGTCAGTTTCTTTACGATGGTTCGCGGAGATTAAAACAATGAACTCAAACGATTTGAAACCGGCTTTTGACAATCCGGTTAGCGGTTCCCGGCAAAGTTTCCGGCTGGCCCTGAAAGCCATGTCCGAACCCGGTCTTTCCCATGAGCTCCGTCTGGTTGATGCGCTGGATACACTGGCGCCTGCCAGTTATGCCCTGGCCTTGACCCTGCTTGACAGTGATACGAAGGTCTGGCTGAGCCCGGCACTGGATACACCTGCCATCAGGGCCAACCTGGCTTTTCATTGTGCCTGCCCGGTGGTAGAACAGCCCCAGGATGCCGACTTTGCCCTGATGCTGGCTTCTGAAACCGGGGTGATTGCCAGTTTGAATGCGGGAACCGATCGCGACCCTGATCAGTCCTGCACAGCCCTTATTCAATTGGATTCTTTTGAGGGTGGTGTGCCAACTGTCTGGCAGGGACCTGGCATCGAAACACAAAGACAGGTTTGTTTGCCGGTGAATCAGGCTTTCTGGCAGACCCGTCAGGCGGTGAGTGCGTTTCCCCGCGGTATTGATATGTTTTTTATTGCCGGTGAGCAGATCATGGCCTTGTCACGCAGTACGCAAGTCAACTTTCAGGTGGAGAATTAACCATGTATGTTGCTGTAAAAGGTGGCGAAAAAGCCATTGATCACGCCCATTACCTGCTGGCAAAAAAACGTCGTGGTTCTACCGACATTCCCGAGCTTGAAGTGGTGCAGATTCGTGAACAAATGAGTCTGGCGGTGGCGCGGGTCATGACCGAGGGCTCTTTGTATGATGAAGAGCTGGCGGCACTGGCCATTAAACAATCGGCGGGTGACTTGCTGGAAGCGATTTTCCTGCTGCGTGCCTATCGTACGACCTTGCCCCGCTTTACCGAGTCAGTGCCATTGCAAACCGGTGAGATGCAAATAGAGCGCCGTATCTCTGCCACTTACAAGGACTTGCCGGGCGGACAGTTGCTGGGCCCCACGTTTGACTATACCCACCGCTTGCTGGATTTCACCTTGCTGGCAGAGGGGCAGGCCTTGCCCGAACCGTCACAGGAACCTTTGCAGGCCGAGCCTTGTCCCCGTGTGCTTGAGCTGCTGGAAAAAGAAGGCCTGATGCGGGTTGAAAAGAACAGCCAGGCGGACGTGCCGGATATTACCCGTGAGCCGCTGGACTTTCCAACCAGCCGGATGCAGCGCTTGCAGGCATTGGCCCGTGGGGATGAAGGTTTCATGATGGCACTGGCTTATTCAACCCAGCGTGGCTATGGCCGCAATCATCCCTTTGCCGGTGAAATCCGGATTGGTTTTACCGAGGTCTGGATCGAGCCGGAAGAACTGGATTTTGCCGTGCCGCTGGGTGATATTGAAGTGACCGAGTGCGAAATGGTGACCCAGTTCATTGGTTCCAAAACCGAACCGGCCCAGTTCACCCGTGGTTATGGTCTGGCCTTTGGTTACAACGAACGCAAGGCCATGAGTATGGCGTTGGTGGATCGCGCCCTGTGTGCCGGGGAACTGGGTGAGGAAATCATCTCACCGGCCCAGCAGGAAGAGTTTGTGTTAATGCATTGCGATAACGTGGAAGCTGCCGGATTTGTTTCACACTTGAAGCTTCCGCATTATGTCGACTTCCAGTCAGAGCTGGAACTGATCCGCAAAATGCATGCACAGGATGAGCAAATCAGTGAAGAATATTCTATACAGGAGAAGCAGGCATGATAAGCAGCCTGGAAAATCAGAACCGTCCGGCCCGGGCAGAAGGGTATAACTTTGCCTATCTTGACGAACAAACCAAACGCATGATTCGTCGTGGCCTGCTCAAGGCCGTGGCCATCCCCGGCTATCAGGTGCCTTTTGGCGGTCGTGAAATGCCTTTGCCATATGGCTGGGGTACCGGTGGCATACAGGTAACCGCTGCCGTACTGGGTGAGGACGATGTACTTAAGGTCATTGACCAGGGGGCTGATGATACGACCAACGCGGTGTCCATCCGGCGCTTTTTTTCCACCACCGCAGGTGTGCAAACCACCGAAAGAACCGGGGAAGCCACAATCATCCAGACCCGTCACCGGATTCCCGAGGCTGAACTGAAGAAAGGCCAGATCATGGTGTTTCAGGTACCCATTCCCGAGCCCTTGCGTTTTATCGAGCCTTCAGAAACGGAAACCAAGACCATGCATGCCCTGAATGATTATGGTGTGATGCACGTGAAGCTGTATGAGGACATTGCCAAATATGGCCATATTGCAACGGCGTATGCCTATCCGGTGTTGGTGGATGACCGTTATGTGATGGACCCGTCACCTATTCCGAAGTTTGACAACCCGAAGCTGGACATGAGCCCGGCCCTGATGCTGTTTGGTGCCGGTCGTGAAAAGCGCCTGTATGCGGTTCCCCCGTATACCCGGGTCAGCAGTCTTGACTTTGACGATCACCCGTTTGAAGTGCAAAAGTGGGAGCAAAGTTGTGCCATCTGTGGCAGCGACCATTCTTACCTGGATGAAATCATTGTCGATGACCAGGGCACCAGACAGTTCGTGTGTTCGGATACCGATTATTGCAGCCAGCAGGTTGCAGAGCAGGAGAAACAGTAATGGCGGCATTACCTTCAATTATTGAAACAACACAAAGTGCGGGCAGGCAGCCTTTGCTTGCAGTCAGGGAAGTGGGCAAACTGTTTGGCCCTGATAAAGGTTGTCAGAATGTCTCCTTTGACCTGTATCCCGGTGAGGTGCTGGGCATTGTGGGTGAGTCCGGTTCCGGTAAATCCACGTTGTTAAGCGTATTGTCGGGGCGTAGCCAGCCACAGGAAGGCAATATCACCTACTGCAATCAACAGGGTGAGTTGATTGACCTGTACAGCAGTAGCGAAGCCGAGCGCCGTACCCTGTTGCGTACCGAGTGGGGGTTTGTCGAGCAGAACCCGCGTGACGGACTGCGTATGGGCGTATCAGCCGGTGCCAATATTGGTGAGCGCCTGATGGCACAGGGTGTCCGTCACTACGGTACCTTAAGGGAACAGGGCCTGAGCTGGCTGAATCAGGTGGAAATTGATCCCAACCGCATTGATGATTTGCCGCGCACTTTTTCGGGTGGGATGCAACAGCGTCTGCAAATAGCCCGCAACCTGGTTTCCAGTCCACGCCTGGTTTTCATGGATGAACCCACAGGGGGGCTGGATGTCTCGGTACAGGCCCGTTTACTGGATATGTTGCGCCGCCTGGTGCGTGAGCTGGATCTGGCTGTGGTTATTGTGACCCATGACCTGGCTGTGGCCCGTTTGCTGGCAGACCGCTTAATGGTGATGCGCCGTTCACGGGTTGTGGAAAGCGGCCTCACTGACCAGATTCTTGATGATCCGCAGCATCCCTATACCCAGTTGCTGGTGTCATCCGTTTTACAGCCTTAAGGTGATTGCAATGCAAACAATTTTGGAAGTTGAAAATTTAAATAAAACCTTTACGTTGCATCAGCAGCAGGGCGTTGTCCTGAATGTGCTGAAAAATATCAGTTTCAACGTACAGGCAGGCGAATGTGTGGTCTTGCACGGTCACTCGGGGGCAGGTAAATCAACCCTGATGCGTACGCTATACGGTAACTACCTGCCTGCCAATGGCAGTATCCGTATTTTGCACCAGGGTGGCATGTTCGACATGGTGGGTGCCGAACCGCGCGAGATTATGGCGGTGCGCCGCGAAACCATGGGTTATGTGAGTCAGTTCCTGCGGGTGATTCCACGCGTCACGTGTCTGGATATCGTCATGGAGCCGGCGCTGGAGCGGGGCTGGAGCCTTGAAAAGGCTCGCAGCCGGGCCCAGGCCTTGCTGCAGCGCCTGAATATTCCCGAGCGCTTGTGGTCATTGGCTCCCGGCACGTTTTCCGGTGGTGAGCAGCAGCGGGTCAATATTGCCCGTGGCTTCATGGTTGACTGGCCGGTTCTGCTGCTGGATGAACCCACGGCATCGCTCGATGACGTCAACCGTCAAGTGGTGCTGGATTTGATTACGGAAGCCAAACAGGCGGGTTCGGCGCTTATTGGCATTTTCCATGACAAGGCTGCCCGTGATGGGGTGGCCGACCGTTACATTGACATGAATACCCAGGAGGCAAGTCATGCCGCATGAGCAGATTTACACCAATGCCAAGGTTGTCACGGCCAATGAGGTCTTTACCGGTACGGTGGTGGTTCGGGATGGCCTGATCAGCGAGGTGAGCGAAGGAAACAGCCGGCTTTCGGCTGCCCGGGATTTAAATGGCGATTATTTAATGCCTGGATTTATCGAGTTGCATACCGATAACCTGGAAAAATACATGAATCCCCGTCCGGGGGTGGATTGGCCGTCAGACTCGGCCGTACTGGCCCATGATGCGCAAATTGTCGGCTCCGGTATTACTACGGTGTTTGATGCGCTGTCGATTGGCGATGTGAATCCCAAAGGGAACCGTCTTCAGCAATTGCCTCGTATGGTAGAGGCCATTGGAAAGGCTAACCGGGAGGGTCATATGCGTGCCGATCATCGGTTGCATCTGCGTTGTGAGGTGAGCCATGAAAAAACCCTTGAAATGTTTGAAAAACTGGTTGATCATGAGCTGGTCAAGCTGGTTTCTTTAATGGATCACACACCCGGACAGCGCCAGTTTGTCAAATACGAGAAATACCGTGAGTATTATCAGGGCAAATATCACCTGAGCGATGCCGAGATGGAAAATTTTATTGTTCGCCAGCGCATCAATGCCGAAAAATACAGTGTTGAGTATCGTCGCAAGATTGCCGGTATTTGCCAGGAAAAAAACCTTTCCATGGCCAGCCATGATGATGCCACTCATGAGCATGTGACAGAGTCGGCCGGTTTTGGCATGCAAATTGCAGAATTTCCCACCACGCATGAAGCGGCCACGCTTAGCCATCAGTTGGGCATGAAAGTACTGATGGGGGCGCCCAATATTGTACGGGGCGGTTCCCATTCCGGCAATATTGCCGCCGCAGATCTTGCCGGCCATGGCGTACTGGATATTCTGTCCAGCGATTATTATCCGGCCAGCCTGTTGCAGGCGGTTAAAAAGCTGAGCGAATTGGAAAATGGTTACGATTTGCCCAAGGCCGTCGCCACCATTAGCCTGCTGCCGGCACGCGCCGCCAATTTGAGTGATCGCGGTGAAATCAGGCTGGGTTTGCGGGCGGATCTGGTTCATGTCGCACAGGCCGGTTCTCAGTTTGTGGTGCGTCAGGTCTGGCGCGAAGGGAACAGGGTGTTCTAATGGCGGGAAAACTGGTTTATTTGGTGGGACCCTCAGGAAGTGGCAAGGATAGTCTGTTGCAGGCCCTGGCCCATGATTTGCCAGATGATTGCGTTATCATGAAACGGGTGATTACCCGGCCAGAAAATTCGCCGGGTGAAGTGGCGGATTCGGTCTCGATGCAAGTATTTGAGCAGATCGAGGCCCAGGGCGGTTTTTCCATGAGCTGGCGGGCCAACGGCCTGGCCTATGGTATTCCGAAAGACCTTGACCGTCATCTGGCGGAAGGAAAAACGGTATTGGTTAACGGTTCGCGTTCTTATTGTACTCATGTAAGCCAGTTATATCCCGATGTCATTATCGTGCTGGTTGCCGTCAAGCCCGAGCTGCTCAGGCAACGCCTGATTAGCCGGGGACGGGAATCCTTGCAGGAAATTACCTTGCGTTTAGAGCGAAACAGCTGCTTTGAGCAGGTATTGCAAAATAAGCTGGCCTTGCAGCAGCTCAGTTTCTTTCTTTTGGACAACTCCGGTGATTTGATGCAGGCGGTTGAGCAATTGCGCGATAAACTGGAAATGTGGTGCCATGCAGGGGTTCGATCTGAAAAGCGTGCGTTTTTATCCTGAGATAACCGGTATCTTGATGTTTTCCCCGGTTTGCAGGCCGGGATTTTTTCTGGAGCAATAAATGAAATTGACATTTCTGGGCACCGGGGATACGGCCCAGGTGCCCGTTTATAACTGCCACTGCCCGGCTTGCCAGCAGGCACGCCAGAATCCGCAATTTGTGCGCAAACCCAGCAGTGTGCTGGTACAAAGCGGGACAGAACAATGGCTGGTTGACAGTGGCCATATGGATTTATGCCAGCGCTTCGCGCCGGGTACGCTAAGCGGTATTTTGCAAACGCATTATCATGCCGACCACGCCCAGGGTTTGTTGCATTTGCGCTGGGGCGTGGGGTTGCGTATCCCGGTTCATGGCCCGTTTGATGAAGCCGGCTTTGCCGATTTATACAAGCACCCCGGTATCCTTGATTTTTCGCAGCCTTTTGCTGCATTTGAAACTCGCCAGTTGGGGGCGCAATTCCAGGTGACCGCCTTGCCATTGGTGCACTCCAAACCCTGTTTTGGTTATTTGTTTGAGGAAGGGGAAAGGCGTATTGCCTACTTGACCGATACGGTTGGACTGGGGGCGGATACTTACGCTTTTTTAAAACAGCGACCCCTGGACTATTGCATTGTGGATTGTTCCCATCCGCCTCGCGATACGCCTCCACGCAATCACAATGATCTAAACACGGCGCTGAAGATGTGTGAGGGCTTGGCGATTGGTGTCTTGCTGCTGACCCATATTGGCCATGAAATGGATAACTGGCTCATTAACAATCCCGACTCCCTGCCGGCTAATGTCAAGGTGGCCAGGGACGGACAAGTCCTGACGGTTTGATATTGTTTCTTATAGATGGTTTAATAATATTCAGGTTCATGCCCCGTTAATCGGGGCGTTATTTTTTAATCTCCGAAGTAAACAAACAGGAACAACACATGCTGGAACCCTTGTCCTATTGGCTTAAAGCCTGGGAATATGACGTGACGGAAAACGAGGCCACCTGGATTGCGCTGGGCTTGATTTTCATTACAACCGTTATCATTCATTTCATCCTGCATTATGGGTTGGTACGATTTTTGCGGGCGCATATGCAAAAATCCCCGTATCTGTTTTTACAGCTATTAAGCCATTCTCGTCTGCTCAGCCACGTAGTCTTTTTTATTCAGGGGATCCTGGTCGGTATACAGGCCAATTTATGGCTATTACAGGGAAGGCTTCTGAATGGCATATTAATTGCCGTGCAAATATGGACATATATTTATGCACTGCTCGCCTTGTTTTCAACGCTGAATATCCTGCTGGACTGGTGTTATAAAAGGCAGGTGGCCACACAGCTTCCTTTAAACGGGATTTTCCAGACCATCAAGCTGGTCGCCTCCATTGCGGTGGGTATTTTCATTGTTTCCCTGCTTATTGGCCGTTCACCGGTTATTTTGCTAAGTGGTTTGGGTGCCATGACGGCCGTCCTGATGCTGGTGTTCAAAGATCCCATTCTGGGTTTGGTAGCCGGCATACAATTGTCGGCCAACCAGATGCTCAAGCTGGGTGATTGGCTTGAAATGCCCAAATACAATGCTGATGGTGCCGTGATTGATGTCGGCCTGACCACTGTCAAGGTCAGGAACTGGGACAACACGATCACCACAGTTCCCACTTATGCACTTATTTCAGATTCGTTCAAGAACTGGCGGGCGATGTCGGAGTCGGGTGGGCGTCGTATCAAGCGATCCATTAATATTGATGTGACCAGCATCAATTTTATCAGTGAAGCAGAAATGAAAAAGCTGGCCAGAAGCCGTTTGCTGGCCGACTATATCCTGGAGAAAAGTCGTGAGCTCGAGCGTTATAACCTAGAGCATGACTGGGATTTGAGCCTGGCCCTGAATGGCCGGCGGTTAACCAATATAGGTACCTTCAGGGCCTATTTGGAAACGTATTTGCGCAATCATGCCAATATCCGCAAAGACATGACCATCATGGTCCGGCAGTTGGCCCCCACTGAAGATGGTGTGCCTATTGAAATTTACTGCTTTACCAATACCGTGGCGTGGGTTGAATATGAAAGTATCCAGTCTGATATTTTTGATCATATCTTTGCCGTGGTTCCCGAATTTGGGTTGCGCCTGCATCAATCGCCCAGCGGGCATGATTTTGCCTTGATTGCCCGGAATTTGTCTGAAGTCGCAGAAAAGCAAAGTCAGTCAGCCTGAAAACAGGACCGCTGACGGTTGGGAGAATCGGGCATTTGCCTGTGAAAAAACCAGGTAATAACCCGATTCAGCCACGGCCGGCGGGTTTGTCGTGACTTGAATAGAAAACGCTCTGTTACAATGAAACGTTATTGTTTACCCGGAATGGGTAAATTTTTTCTATGGTTTTATAAGAACATCCATGTAGGAGATTGAAAATGGCTATTTCCCGTCGTGATTTAATGAAAATTGCGGGTGTTTCCGGTTTGGCTGCTTTGGCACCGTCTTTCGTGCGTGCCCAAGACAAGAAACTGGAAAAAACAGATGTATCAATCGCGGTGGGTGGCCAGGCGCTGGTTTACTATCTGCCTTTGTCGATTGCTGATATTAATGGCTACTTCAAGGAAGAAGGACTGAATGTGAAAATTGCCGACTTTGCCGGTGGCTCAAAAGCCTTGCAGGCGGTTGTGGGTGGCAGCGCCGATGTTTGTTCTGGTGCATTCGAGCACACCATTAACCTGCAGACCAAGAAGCAGTTTTATCGCTCTTTTGTGCTGCAGGGACGTGCGCCCATGATTGGTCTGGCTGTGTCCAAAAAGAACATGCCCGATTACCAATCACCGGCAGACCTGAAAGGCAAAAAAATCGGTGTCACGGCACCAGGGTCTTCCACCAATATGCTGGTGAGCTTTTTCCTGAAGCAACATGGTCTGAAAGATTCCGATGTGTCCATTATTGGCGTCGGTGCCGGTGCCGGTGCGGTAACCGCTTTGCGCTCGGGGCAAATCGATGCCATCAGTAACGTGGATCCGGTGTTAAGTATTCTTGACTATGCGGGAGATATCCAGATCATTGCCGATACCCGCAGCCTGAAAGTTACCGAAGAGATTTTTGGTGGCCCCATGCCCTCAGGCTGTCTGTATGCGTCACAACGCTTTATTGATGAGAATCCCAATACGACACAGGCCTTGGCCAATGCCATTGTCAAAGCCGACAAGTGGATCCAGCAGGTGGGTGTTGACGAAGTCATGAAGGTGGTTCCCGAAAGTTACCTGTTGGGTAATCCCGAGGTCTACAAGCTGGCCTTGACCAAAAGCTTCGAGGGCTTGTCACCCAATGGCCTGATGAACGAGAAAGGACCCGAAACGGCTTTGAAAGCATTGGCCAGCTATATTAAAAATTTCAACGCCGAGGCGATTGATTTGTCCAAGTGCTGGACCAACGATTTTGCTGAAAAAGCGCAAACAGTTTAAGTCAATATGTCAGAACCTGCATTATCTTTGGATAAGATCACATGTACCTTCGTGTCACGTGATAACAAAAACGAGAAATATACCGCACTGCGTGACGCCAGCCTGCATATTGCACCTGGTGAGTTTGTCTCTGTCGTGGGGCCAACCGGTTGTGGCAAGTCAACCCTGCTTAACGTAGGGGCCGGGTTGCTTGAGCCGTCTGCCGGTTCCGTCAAGGTCTTTGGCCAACCTTTGCGGGGTATTAATCACCGGGCCGGTTATATGTTCCAGGGTGAGGCACTCATGCCCTGGCGCAGTGCGCTTGAAAACGTGATGGCCGGGCTTGAGTTTGCCAATGTTCCCAAAGAGCAGGCCCGTGCCCGGGCCATGGATTGGCTGCAACGGGTTGGTTTGTCGCATGCCGTCAACAAATACCCCCATCAAATGTCGGGGGGAATGCGTAAGCGGGCCATGCTGGCGCAAACCATGATCCGGGATCCGGATATCATTCTTATGGATGAGCCTTTTTCGGCCCTTGACATCCAGACCCGTCAATTGATGGAAAACGAGGTCCTGGAAATATGGATGAGCCAGCGCAAGGCGGTGTTGTTCATTACCCATGACCTGGATGAGGCGATCGCCATGAGTGATCGTGTGGTGATTCTTTCAGCCGGTCCGGGAACGCATATTATTGGTGAGTTCAAGATTGATTTGCCACGGCCCCGTGATGTGGCCGAGGTTCGTTCCCATCCCCGTTTTGCCGAGCTGCACAAGGCTATCTGGGATGTCCTGCGCGAAGAAGTCCTGAAAGGATACAATCAACAGAAACGGGCCTGATATGTGGAATTCAATTAAACCTAATACACGCAACTTCCGGTTGTGGCAGTTTATTATTTTGGTGTCAATACTGGGTGTTTGGTATTTTGCCTCGCTTAACGACAACGTGGCTTTCTTTTTTGGCCGGCCGCTTGGGGTGGCCCAGACTATCTGGGACTGGTTTATTGTCGATGGCGATATTTACCGTCATTTAGGGGTGACCTTAAGTGAAACCCTGTTGGCTTTTGTGATTGGCACGGTATTCGGCATGTTGTTTGGCTTGTGGCTGGGCCTGTCAAAAACCGCCAGTCTGGTGCTTGATCCTTACCTGACCGCGCTCAACTCCATGCCCCGGGTTATTCTGGCGCCTATTTTTGCCATGTGGTTTGGCCTGGGTATCTGGTCAAAAGTGGCGCTGGCCGTCACGCTGGTATTTTTCATCGTGTTTTTCAACGTGTACCAGGGCATCAAGGAGGTCAGCCCCACTTTGCTGGATAACGCAAGAATGCTGGGAGCCAACCGCAAACAATTGTTGCGCCATGTCTATTTGCCATCGGCAACCAGTTGGGTGTTTTCCAGCCTGCATGCATCGGTAGGTCTGGCTTTTGTGGGCGCAGTGGTTGGCGAGTACCTGGGTTCGGCAAGTGGGGTCGGTTACCTTATTTTGCAGGCCGAAGGCACTTTTGATATCAATACGGTGGTGGCCGGTATTATTGTGTTAACCGTCTTCGCCTTGGTCCTTGATTTAATGGTCAGCCTTACCGAGAAACATTTCCTGACCTGGAAACCCACCTCGGGCGAAACCGAAAAGCTGTAAGTGCTCAAGCAGACAGATGTTTGTCTGTTGATACGATCCTCCTGTTGCCGGATAACACATGCCGGGAACAGGGGGATTTTTTCTTGTCTGTTTTCCTGTTGTTTTTTTAAGGTTGAGTCAGGCTCACCGTTCGCAAGATGGGCATATATGGTTAAGATATGATATTCATGAATTACAGTTTAAATAAATAAGAATATTTACTTTTTTGTTGGATGACAAATGACAAAACAAATCAGGATTGCAGCCATTCCCGGTGATGGTATTGGTAAAGAAGTCATGCCCGAGGGCTTGCGTGTATTGAAAGCGGCACAGGAAAAGTTTGGGCTGGATTTGCACATAGAGGAGTTTGAGTGGGCCAGCTGCGATTATTACGTTCAGCACGGCAAAATGATGCCCGATGACTGGTTTGAAACCCTGCAGCAGTTTGATGCCATTTATTTTGGAGCCGTAGGCTGGCCCGATACCGTGCCTGACCATATTTCCCTGTGGGGTTCCTTGCTAAAGTTCCGTCGTGATTTTGACCAGTATGTAAACCTGCGCCCGGTAAAATTGTTACCTGGCGTGCCATGCCCATTGGCCAATCGCCAACCTGGCGATATTGATTTCCTGGTCGTGCGTGAAAATACCGAAGGTGAATATTCGTCGGTAGGTGGCAAAATGTTTGAAGGCACCGACCGTGAGCTGGTGTTGCAGGAGTCGGTTTTTACCCGCAAGGGCGTAGACCGCATTCTGAAATACGCCTTTGAGCTGGCGGCCAGGCGCGAACGTAAAAAACTCACGGCCGCCACCAAATCCAATGGCATTTCAATTAGCATGCCTTACTGGGATGAACGGGTGGCCTTAATGGCGCAAGACTACCCACAGGTACAATGGGATAAACAGCACATTGATATCCTGTCTGCCCGCTTTGTGCTGCAACCCGACCGCTTTGATGTGGTTGTGGCTTCCAATCTGTTTGGCGATATCCTGTCCGACCTGGGGCCGGCCTGTACCGGCACGATTGGGTTGGCGCCTTCAGCCAACCTGAACCCCGACCGCACCTTCCCGTCCCTGTTCGAGCCGGTGCACGGGTCTGCGCCTGATATCTACGGACAAAACATCGCCAATCCGATTGCCATGATCTGGTCGGGTGCCATGATGCTGGACTTTTTCAGAGAACAGGATCCGGCCTGCGCACAGGCTCATGATGCCATCATGGCTGCGATTGAAACCGTGCTGGTGCAGGGGCCAAAATCTCGGGATCTGGGTGGCACGGCCAATACCACAGAAGTGGGCATGGCGATTGCCGGTCTTATTTAAGCATTGGCAAACAAGGAAAAATAATGAGCAAGAAACGGATCGCCATTGGCGCTTTGGGGGGCACCATTAGCATGACTGCCAGCCAGTCCGGGGGCGTAACCGCCACCCTGGGCGCCCGGGAGCTGGCTCAAGGCGTGCCGGGTATTGCCGATATGGCAGATTTTAGCCTGCAAACCCTGCAAAAATTGCCCAGTGGTTCCATTCGTTTTGAGCATCTTTTCAATTGCCTGGCATGGGCCGAAAAAGAAGTGGAAAAGGGTGCCGATGGTGTCATTATTACCCAGGGCACCGATACGCTGGAAGAGTCCGCCTTTTTTCTGGATCTTTTCTGGCGTCATCCCCAGCCCTTGGTATTGATGGGGGCCATGCGTTCGCCCGAAGAGCCCGGAGCCGATGGCGCAGCCAATTTGCTGGCCTCGGTGACGGTTGCGTGTAGCCAGGAATCTGTCAACAGGGGTGTTCTGGTAGTCATGAATGACGAAATTCATGAAGCGAGACATGTCCGTAAAGTTCATTCAAGCCGTGTTAATGCCTTTGAATCTCCGGTATTTGGTCTGGCAGGGGTGGTGCTTGAAAAGCAGGTACAGTATTTCAGGGCAACCGTGCGTAAACCACAACTGGCGATCCCGGCCAGTACCAGTGCTAAAGTGTTATTGCTTGAGCATACGCTTGATGATGATCCGGATATACTTTCTCTGGCAATAGCGCACGGGGCTTGCCAGGCAGTCGTGGTTGCAGGCTTCGGATCCGGCCATGTTTCTGAGTCCCTGCGGGATGTGCTGGTGGTGGCCGCAGAACGGATACCGGTTGTTGTCTGTTCCAGAACCGGTGCGGGCAGTACCACACAGGCCGTGTATGGTTATAAAGGTGCTGAAATAGACCTGCAGAAAAATGGTGTTTTAATGGGGCGGTGGTTGTGTCCGCGCAAGACGCGATTGTTACTGGCTGTGGCACTATGGAATAATTGTGACAGGGAACAGATTAAAGACTTGCTCGTGCAATGGAGTGCAAGCCACTAATACCAGGAAAAAATATGAGTGATTTTAGTTATTTTTTACTTGCGACGGTACTGGGCGTATTGTTTTTGGGGATTGGGTTGATTGCCTGGAGGCTTATTAAACGGGCAATTGGCATTCCCAAAGAGATTGATAAAAATGATCTGGATTGACCGTTCGTTTTTGCTTGAACAACATGCCTGGTGTAAAGGCGTTTTTTCAGCTGTTCAAGAAAGGTTCTAGCAGGGTTTTGGCCAGTTCAACCTGGTCTGCCCGAACCATCAGGGTCTGCTCATTCAGGCTATTGGATACCGCTCCGGGATACATGGAACTGAATCCCCGTCCTGAAATGATAAAGTGAATGTTATAGGCCGTCATGAGCGAAGAAATAACGGCCGCCTCCGGTTCTGATTTCATTGTATAAATCGGGATCATGTCCATCGTGTTCTCACTGTGTGGTAGTAACAAAAATAGAGTATATTTTTCAATTGTTTAAGTGTATCCTATACGAAACGGCCATTGAGGTGGATGAATTGGCTTTTCTGTTTTAACCTTTCGGAGGTGTAGCATGAAAAAATCCTTTATACTTATCTCCACTTTTGCTGTTTTGGGAGCTGGGCTTTTCGCTACTTCGGCGGGTGCTGCCAGTTTCGAGTATTCCCCTCCCCTGGAAGTAGGGTTCAACAACAATAATAATCATGAGTTGAAATTCCGTGGCTTCGAGCAGGATAAACTGGAAGAAAGAAATTCCCGCATAAGCTGTGTGGGTGCTTGCGATGACCGTAATAAAACCCTGTACTTCCTGCAGCATCAAACCATTGCCAATCTTCCCCTGGTTACGGGCACAACAGAACAGGTAAGCTCGTCCAGTATAGATAACCAATCCGTTACAGTCAGTCATGAAGTCATTAGCAATGAGGCCGTTGACAATAGTTCCCAGTAAGTTCTTACTGGAGGTAACTCATAGGCTGTCTGATGAATACTAAAGGGAATGCATAAACCTGCTTGCCAGCTTGGCTAGTGCGCAGGTTTTTTGTTTTTCATTGTTGTATATTAGGATGAAACAGAGCGGTCTAGCCTGAGCTTAGTTACGATTAACCCCAGGGTCAACAAGCTCATGCTGATGCAAAATATAATAACGGCTGACAGTAAACCAAAAGCATCGGCCAGCAGCCCAACTGAAACAATGGGTAGAATGGTTCCCAGATAGCCAATAAACAAATAAGTTGAAAAAATGGGACCTCGGTTTTCAGGGGTGCTGAGTTGTCCCACAATGCCAAACGTGGCCAGCAGGATGGCGCCATGGGCAAGCCCGGCCAGGATATCCGACATTACAAATAATAGGGTGGAATGGGTACTCATGGTGAGTCCCAGTGCCAGGCAAGCCAGCAGCAGGAACAGCATGCCAAGGTATAAGGTCCGGTGTAGGGGCAAAGACCTTAGCATGAACTGGGTACAGCCTGATATGAACAGGACCGAAGCAATTGCCGTCCCGCTAATGGCTGGGCCGTTCCATGGAATCATTTTTTCAAGGAAAGAGGGGGCCAGTGAACCATAAAGGCTGAATATGCCAAAAGCGGCAAACGCGGTCATGGAAATAATCAGGAAAAGCGGTTTAAGGGCAGGGTCTGCCGGCATCTCCAATTTGGGCATGAAAGAAGGGTGGCCTGGCTTGCTTTGTATTTCTGGCCTGACAGACCGCAAGCCATAAAGAATAACAATACAGGGTACCAGGACGGTGACATAAGGCGTGACCAGTGGATAGGGCAGAAACTGGGCAATCCAGCCACTAATGAATGGCCCCGAGCCAAATCCCGCTACACTAACCATAGAGGCAATCTGCCCCGATCTGGATTTATGGCTGGCAGGAAGAATCTGGCTCATGCCAAGCATGGCTGAAGTGCTGATCATACCAGAAGCAATACCTATGGTGACCCGCCCGAGCCCAAGCAGGAATGGGGAAATGGCCAGGGCAGAAATGCTTAGGCCAATAATGGAAAAAACAAGTCCTCCTTTGAGGACGGGTAAAAAACCGTAGTGGGCGGTGACTTTACCCAGAAAAAGCAGGGTAACCAGGACACCCATCATATAGGCAATGAAAATATAGGTGATTTCGCTGGGTAGCAGGTCCCACAGGGCTTGGTAAAACGGATAAAGAGGGCTTGCAAGGGCAGTTCCCATGGTGCCGGCACACAGTGCGGCACCGACCCAGGCAAAGGGTCTCCAGGTGGTTTGCATGTTTACGCGTGAAAAGTCACGAATTCTTCCAGCGGCACCCGGGTGGTCACCAGGGTGTTGGCAGGGTTGGAGGTATCTTCATAGCCAAGGGAAATGCCGCAGACCAGGGTTTGCCCAGTCGGGATGGACAGATGCTGTTTGACAATGGCAGGGTAATTGACCAGTGCAACCTGCGGGCAAGTGTGCAGGCCCAGGGCACGGGCGGCAATCATGATATTTTGTATGAACATGCCGGCATCCAGCCAGCTGCCCTGTTCCATGTCGTTGTCAAGGGTCACGAATAAGACAACAGGGGCCCCGAAAAATTCAAAATTGCGGGCATGCTGACGTTGCATGGCGGCCTTGTCGCCTTTTTGGATACCCAGAATATTGTAAAGCGACCAGCCGTTTTCGCGACGACGGGCCAGATAAGGTTCCCGCCATTCTTTAGGGTAGTATTGGTATTCGCACTGGTTGGGGGTGCCAGTCTGGAAAGCATCAAGCAGGGCGGCAGATAAGGCATCGCGGGCCTGGCCTGATACGACATGTACCTTCCAGGGTTGGATATTGCTGCCACTGGGCGCGCGTGCTGCGGTTTTCAGCAAGGTGTGTAACAGCGGGGCCGGTATGGCATCTGGCAAAAAGCCTCGGATGCTTTTGCGACTGGTAATGGCCGCTAATGCAGCGTTTTGGGGGATTTGCTCAATCGTGTCCATGTATATCAAATGCCTGAGAGGTAAAAAAAACGGACCTGGTCCGTTTTTTTTGTTAACGATTATTGAAATTGGCCGGTCGTTTTTCAATAAAGGCATTCATGCCTTCTTTGCGATCTTCCAGTGCAAAAGTAGCATAAAGCATTTTTCGCTCAAAGGCGAGCCCTTCGTTCAAGGGTGTTTCAAAAGCCCGGTTCAGGGATTCTTTCATCATCATGAGAACAGGCAGGGAATACGCTGCGATGGCTTGTGCCTGTTCAAGTGTTTCGTGCATGAGTTCCGCTTTGGGATACACGCGCGATACCAGGCCAAACTGCAGGGCCTCGGCGGCGGTAAGCATGCGACCGGTAAAGCATAGATCCATGGCTACCGCTTTACCGACAGAGCGGGGCAGACGCTGGGTGGCACCGGCCCCCGGCAAGGTGGCGATCCTGACTTCGGGTTGTGAGAACTTGGCATTGTCTGCTGCAAACACCATATCGCACATCATGGCCACTTCGCAGCCACCCCCCAACGCATAGCCTGAAACAGCGGCAATGGTAGGCTTGCGGAAAGTTTTCAGGCGCTCCCAGTTGCGGGTAATGAAGTTGTCACGATACACATCAATGTATTCGTAGTTGCGCATTGCGGCAATATCGGCTCCGGCGGCAAACACTTTTTCCGAACCGGTAATAATCACACAATGAATGGCATCATTTTGCTCGAACTCATCCAGACCCAGGGTCAGGCCGTTCATGACATCATCATTAAGGGCATTCATGGCATCCGGGCGATTGATGGTCAGTATGCCGACCTGGCCCACGATTTCTTTAAGTACTGCTGTATTCATGTTTGTGGTTCCACCTATTGGCTGGATTAATCAATCTGGAAAGTTTTGGCTTCCTCGCGCAGCATGAATTTTTGCAGTTTGCCGCTGGGTGTTCTGGGTAAATCGCCCCTTATTTCCAGCTTTTCGGGGAAGTATTGCTGGGCCACTTTTTTCTCTTTCAGGTATCGGATCATTTCCTCAAAAGAGAAGCTGGCACCTTCGTTAAGCGTTACAAAGGCGCATGCCCGTTCACCCAGCCGTTCATCAGGGAAGCCAACAATGGCAACGGTGGCAATGGCAGGATGCTGGTAAAGCAGGTTTTCAATTTCAACCACGGGAATGTTTTCTGCACCGCGAATAACGATATCTTTGCTGCGGCCATTGATGCGGATATAGCCCTCCGGGTCCATGAAGGCAAGGTCACCTGAATCAAACCAGTCGTCTTCGGTCAGTGCATTGAGTTCGGGTTTTTTGTAATAACCCACACATTGGGAAGCACCTCTGACCAGCAGGCGTCCTGTTTCGCCTTGTGGCAATTCATTGTCATTACCGTCAACTATTTTCAGTTCGGTGCAGGCAATGGCCTTGCCATCGCTGATGCTGGATTTTTCCAGTGCCTTTGAAGGGGGGGTAATGGTGATGGCGCCGTTTTCGGTCATGCCCCAGGCAGAACATACCGTGAGGTTCATGATTTTATGGGCACGCTCTATCACAATGGGCGGAATGGGCGCGCCTGCGCAGCAGAATTTGGTAAATTGCGGAGAACGGGGGGCTCCCTTTTCAGTGGCATTGCACATGTCCTGTACAAAGGGGCTGGAAGCCATGCTGAACGTGACTGCTTCGTCTTTAATGATTTGCAGGGCGATATTGGGTTCCCAGCTATCCATGACAACCGTGGTTGAATTAAGCATGATAGGCAGCATGGCCAGATAACCGTAACCGGTAAGGTGTGCCATGGGAGAGGCACCCAGGATAATTTCACTGTCTTTCAGTTCAAGGGTATCCACGAAACCGTCAAGGGCGGCAAACAGCGTGTTGGACGTATGCATGACCGCTTTGGGTTCACCGGTGGTGCCCGATGTGAACATCAGCAGAAGAATATCGTTTGGTTTGACCGGATCGGGGACAAGGGGTTCGGAAGAGGTGTCCGTCAGCAGGAGTTTGTCAAAACTGTTTTCGCCTTTACCGCCTACGACCACAATATGTTGCAGGGTGTCTATTTTTTGTAGTAGTCCGTTGGCCATTTCTTCATAGTTGAAGTTCTTGAATACGGACGGGACAATGAAGACCTTGGATTCGAGAAATTTCAGCATATAGCTTAATTCCCGGTCACGGAAAATGGGCATCAAGGGGTTCGCCACCGCACCAATCCGGGCGCATGCCAGGGATAAGGCAATAAACTCCCAGCTGTTGGGAATCTGGAAACTGACTACATCGGAGCGTTGAATGCCCAGGCGGATAAGGGATTTGGCAATGGTGTCAATACGCTCATTGAGTTGACGATAGGAAAGGCGTACGGGGGAGCTGTTTTCACCATCGACCTTATAGGTAACAACGGCAGTTTTATCCGGATGCGTTTGCATTGCCTGGCTGAAGAAATCCTCGATAGTCCTGTTTTTCCAGAAGCCGTTTGTTGTCATTTTTTCTTTGCGTGCATCAATCAGGGATGTGTCAAATTTCATGATCTGTCTCTTGTGTAATAGTGGATGAAAGAATTTGATGCTTGATGGATGGATTACCTTATTTATGCATGGATTCGTGGATATCCCTGCAGGCATATAGGTAAACATATTTCC
The DNA here is from genome assembly GCF_012923605.1 of Advenella sp. EE-W14. NCBI lineage: Bacteria > Pseudomonadati > Pseudomonadota > Betaproteobacteria > Burkholderiales > Alcaligenaceae > Advenella > Advenella sp. EE-W14. The sequence goes on from NZ_JAAVNG010000005.1 coordinate 113,567, forward strand.
ATAATATTTTTTGTTATTCTTCCTCATTGAGCACAATTAAAATACTAGTGTTTTCCCTTTATTTTGATTTTTTTGTCCATTAATCAGGGAATTTTGTTGAACTCGATCAAGGATTATGTAATTATAGGTATATAGGTAAATATATTTACATATATTCTAATCAGGTTGAAGAGGCAATATGGAATTTTCAATTACAGAAGATCAGCGGGTATTGGTGGAAAGTGCGGGCAGGTTTGCACGCGAGGTGCTGGCACCCGGTTATCAGCTACGCGATAAAACAGGACGCCTTGAGCGGGACATCGTGCGCCAGATGGGTGATTTGGGTTTGCTGGGTGTGGAAATGCCCGAAGCTTATGGTGGTATGGGAATGGACTGCGTCACCAGCGGTCTGTTGCTTGAGCAGCTTTCCGCTTCGGATTTCAACATGGCATATGTCAGCTTGCTGGTGTCCTTATGTGGTCAAATCGTCAATCGTTTTGCCAGCGAATCGCTTAAACAGGAATGGTTGCCAAAAATCATTGCCGGAGAAAAACTGATTGCGATTGCACTGACTGAGCCCTCAGCCGGTTCAGACGCTGCAGCATTGCAATTGAAAGCGGTCAAAGAGGGCGATCATTATGTCCTGACCGGTGAAAAAACCTCCATTTCACTGGCTGACCAGGCCGATGTTGCCGTGGTTTTTGCCCGTACCAACAGTGGCGTCAAAGGTGCCAAAGGCATTAGCGCATTTTTGGTACCCATGGATTTGCCCGGTATTACCCGTACCGCCTTTGATGATCTGGGTACACGTTGCGTGGGGCGGGGCTCAATATTTTTTGATGGTGTCAAGGTGCCGGCCAGCCATATGCTGGGTGAAGAAGACAAAGGTTTTACCCAGGTCATGCAGGGTTTTGACTATAGCCGGGCCTTAATCGGTCTGCAGTGTCTTGCCGTGGCACGTGCCTCTTTGGATGAAACCTGGGAATATGCCAAAGAGCGTGAAACTTTTGGCAAACCCATCGTGGAAAACCAGGGGGTCAGTTTTCCATTGGCCGAATATGAAACCTATTACCAGGCGGCCCGTCTGGTTTGCCTTGAAACACTCTGGCTGAAAGACAATGATTTGCCCCATACCTCACAGGCGGCCATGTGTAAATGGTGGGGACCAAAACTGTCTTATGACATTATTTACCAGTGTCTGCTGTTCCATGGACATGGTGGTTATGCCAAAGACTACCCTTATGAGCAGCGCTTAAGGGATGTGCTTGGCCTGCAAATTGGTGATGGTACTGCGCAAATCATGAAAATGATTATTGCCCGTACAAAAACAGGCCTTAAATTAAGTTAAAGCTTAAATTTTTGACATGTTTTGCTGCAAGGTGTTGATGTAGTGGATAAGGGCCAGGCGGTCATCAAAGGAAATGTTCTTCAGTGCAAGGTCATAAAACTGATGAATGGGTTCCGCCAGGTTCTTCCAGAGCTCTTTTCCTTTAGGGCTTAAGGAAACCCTGATGGATCGGCGGTCTTCGGTACTGGGCGTGCGGATGATATAGCCATCACGTTCAAGACGGCCAAGCAGACCAGTCAGGTTCTGGCGGGTTATGAGCAGATAGCGGGACAGCTCATTGACGCTCATGCCGTTTTCCGCCTTGGGTCTGGATAGGGCGCCCAGTACCGACCATTGCTGGGTGGTTATGCCAAATTCTTCCAGTGCCTGGGTGCCTTTGGTGTGAAGGGTGTTGGCAGCCTGGAAAAACCGGAAAAAAAGCCGGTTATTGATTTCATAAATTGCTGCTTCTTTGTCTTTATCGGAAGTAGTCATGATGATTGAAGTGAAGAATGGATTCATTAAGCGTATAGACTTATTTTAGTGGAGAAACACAATGTTTGGATTAAAAGATAAAATTGTATTGGTGACCGGTGGTGGCGGTGGTATTGGCAGTGCTATTTGCGAGCGGTTTGGTCAGGCGGGTGCCAAGGTGGCTGTGGTTGATATCAATCAGGAAGCCGGCGATAAAACCGTAGAAAAAATCAAGGCAGCGGGTGGCTTCGCGCAAACTTTCCTGGTAGACCTGACCAATCAGGAATCAGTCATTGAGTGTGTGAACAACATTGAAAGCACACTGGGACCGATTGATGTGCTGGTTAACAACGCAGGCTGGGATCGGGCCGGCAATTTCCTGGATACCAATAAGGAGCTATGGGAAAAAATTGTCGACATCAACTTCTTTGGTGTATTGTACATGCACCATGCGGTACTCAAAGGCATGTCAGAGCGTGGCAAGGGTCGTGTGGTAAATATTGCCTCTGATGCAGCCCGCGTCGGTTCCAGTGGCGAATCCGTTTATGCCATGTGTAAAGGCGGTTTAATCGCTTTCTCCAAAACCATTGCCCGTGAACTGGCCAGAAAACAGATCAACGTTAACGTGGTGTGCCCCGGCCCAACCGATACGCCTTTGTTCCGTGATTTCTGCGGTGAAGGCGAGTATGGTGAAAAGTTGCGCAATGGCTTGACCCGTGCCATTCCTTTTGGCCGTCTTGGTCAACCCGAAGACTTGGCGGGTGCCGTGGCTTTCCTGGCCAGCGACGAGGCCTCTTTTATTACCGGACAGGTGATTAGTGTGTCTGGTGGGCTGACCATGGTTGGTTAAAATCTTATTTGATTTAAGTTAAAACAAATTATTCTGGAAGAGAGATTCATCATGTTATATGAAAAAGTTTTGTACGAAGTCAATAATGGCACAGCACGTATCACCATTAACCGGCCTGAAGTTTATAACGCGTTTGATGCGCAAACCTGCGAAGAATTGATTGATGCCTTTAAGCGTGCTGAAGTGGATAAAAGCGTAGGTGTGGTTGTATTGACAGGTGCCGGCGACAAGGCATTTTGTACCGGTGGTGACCAATCTGGCAAAGATGGTGATTACGGTGGTCGTGGTGTGATCGGTCTGCCGGTAGAAGAGTTGCAAAGCGTTATCCGCGATATCAATAAACCTGTGATTGCCCGTGTTAACGGTTTTGCAGTCGGTGGCGGTAACGTCTTGGTGACGGTATGTGACCTGGCGATTGCTTCTGATAAGGCCCAGTTGGGTCAGGTGGGTCCTAAAGTGGGTTCGGTTGATCCCGGTTTTGGCACGGCTTACCTGGCACGTGTGGTCGGAGAGAAAAGAGCCCGTGAAATATGGTATTTGTGCCGCCGTTATACTGCCCAGGAAGCATTGGCAATGGGGCTGGTCAATGCCGTGGTACCACACGATCAACTGGACGAAGAAGTGCAGAAATGGTGTGATGAAATCAATGAGAAAAGTCCTACAGCCATTGCTTTGGCAAAACGCTCATTCAATGTGGACAGCGAAATGATTCGTGCCATGTCCTCACTGTCCATGCACGCCCTGAAAATGTATTACGACACGGATGAATCCAAAGAGGGTGGTAACGCTTTCCGTGAGAAACGCAAGCCTGAATTCCGCAAATATGTGAAATAAAGCTTAACCAACTGGCTGCAGGTTGGTGCGGTCATCGGTTTCGTTTTGGCTCCCATGCTCACGCGTGGGAGCTTTTTTTTCCGCTTCCACGTTCTTTCGTCTCTCACTCCCGCGTGGGAGTGAATTCACTGACTGCCTGCAGGGTTACAAACCAGAAATAAAAAGTAATGTATTTTATTAAAATAGTTATTTGTTTTCAATAGTTTAGGTGTATCCTGTAAGAACTGGCCGGTAGCAATACAAGCCAGTTTCTCCTGTGTGTTCTTAACAATTAGGGAGGTAAAAATGAGAAAGCTATTACTTATGCTGGCATTGGCCAGTTTGGGTTGTGGATTCGCCAGTGAAAGTGCCCGTGCGGCAGGCCCTCCGGTAAAAGCAATGGATGGTGTGTTGGTCAATGCCGAGGGTATGACTTTATATACGTATGATAAAGACAGGGATATGCCTGGTAAAAGTGTATGTAATGACCAATGTGCCGAAAATTGGCCTCCGCTGCCGGTGGCTGAGGATGGTAGTGCTGAAGGGGATTACAGCATTATTATGCGGGATGATGGCAGCAAGCAATGGGCTTACAGGGGGCAACCTTTGTACCTGTATAAAAAAGATATGAAACAGGGCGACATGATGGGGGATGAGGCCTTGAATGTCTGGCATGTGATTAAACAGTAGTTCTTTTGGCGGGGCTATTGAAATGACCTTTCATTCAAGTGGGACTAACGCCTGTCTTGGGTTTTCAGTTTCAGTAGCCTTGCCATTCTTTTTGGTAAAAGGAGCAGGATGATGAGTGCTGAAAATGGTAACACGATAGAAAAGGCAGAAATCAGACAGGCAATGCAACGCTGGCAGGATGCAATCCAGACAAAGGATGTCAATCAGATCATGTCAAACTATACGCCCGATATCATTGCTTACGATGCCGTTGTGCAATTGCGGTTCAAGGGTAAAGAGGCTTATGGCAAACATTGGCAGGCCTGCCTGGAAATGTGTACCAATGATATGGTGTTTGAGCCTGAAGAGGTGCATATTTCCGTGAGCGGAGAACTGGCGCTGGTTTATTGTTTGATTCGTTGTGGAGAAAAGGATGAAAGTGGAAAGCAAAATGTAGCCTGGATGAGAATGACAACCGGCTATAAAAAAGTGGATGGACAATGGCTGATTGAACATGAGCACTTTTCTGCCCCATTCGATATGGCGTCTTACAAGGCTTTGTTTGATCTTGATCCCGATGACGATCATAAAATCAGGTCAGTGCCTTCTGGCATGAATACGGTCACACCGCATTTGGTGTGTGCCGGTGCCAGTAAGGCGATCGAATTTTATAAAAAAGCGTTTAATGCAAAAGAAATATCCCGTCTGGCTGACTCGGAAGATAAATTGATGCATGCAGAGATCCGCATCGGCGATTCTGTCGTGATGCTAATGGATGAGTATGAACAATGGGGGGCGGTGGGACCTGCAACACTTAAGGGCTCACCGGTTACGGTGCATTTATATGTGGACAATGCCGATGCGATTTATGAGCAAGCCATTGCTGCCGGAGCAATCCCCGTTATGCCAATCGATGACACTTTCTGGGGAGACCGTTATGGTGTCCTTAAAGACCCGTTTGGGCATAATTGGTCTATAGCAACGCATATGCGGGATGTGAGCGAGGAGGATATCCGTGAAGCTGTGAAGGGGTTTGCCTGAGGATTATTTGCTTTACTGTTTTTTATGCTGCATGGCAGCACCCGGGACATTGCCCCCACAACGCCTATAGGTCACAGGGTTTTGGGGGCAACGTCCAATTTTAAAACCTGGTTTTATTGTTTCGCATCCAGAGCGGCAGAAATCTGTTCAATATTCTGCTGCATGGAAGTCAAGCCTGCGCTACCCAGAATGTACCAGTTGTACGGGTCCACATAAACAATCTGATTATTCTTGGCGGCACGGGTCTGTCCAATGACGGATTTTTCCAGTACTTCCTTGCTGGATGGTTTGTCTGCATTGCTGCCCGTGGCGGCATGGCGATCAATTACAAATAGCCAGTCGGGATCGGCCTTGGCAATATCTTCCAGTTTGAAGGGGTGGCGGTCTGTGGTGGAAAGGTCTTTGACCGCGGCATTGGGTGTAAAGCCAAATACGTCATAAATCATGCCAAAGCGGGAACCGGGTCCAAAAGCGCTGGCTTTGTCACCGATGGACAGAATCATCATGGCATTGCCGGCCTTGGCGGATTTGGCTTTCAAGGCGTTTATGGATGCATTCAGTTTATCCAGGGCTTCGGCTGCCTGTGTTTCCTTGTCAAATATCTTGCCCAAGGTGTTCACGTTGCGTTCGATACTTTCCAGGGGTGCTTGCGTATCAATATTCATGTCCAGGGTTGGGGCAATTTTAAGCACGTCATCAAATTTGGCGCTGGAGCGGCCGCCAACAAAAATCAAGTCCGGTGCAACGTTGGCAAGTGCCTGGTGATCGGGTTCAAACAGGGTGCCAACCCTGGGTATGCTTTCTTCGTTGTAAGCGGCAAGAAATTCAGGGAAACGCGAGTTGGCCACTGCACTTGCCTGAATGCCCAACGTTTGCATGTTGTCCAGGGTTGGTAAGTCAAAAACGGCGGTTTTGGCAGGCTGGGCCTTGATGGTGGCTTCGCCTTTGGCATGTTGAACCTTTACTTGTGTATCCTGTGCCATGGCATGTCCGGTGGCCGTGGCAAAAGTGATTGCCATTGTTGCTTGCAGCAAGGTGAGCCATTTCGTTTTTTGTAACTTGGGCTTCATTGAAGTATCCTTTTTTGTGTTGGGTAAATAAGAGTAAGAGGTAAACATTAGTGGCAAAAAATCACCATTAGCAGACGGGATGAAGCTTCTTTCAGCTCTTTAAAAAATAATGGGAATCATTCTCTCCTAAATTTACAAGATTGTAAATGAGAATTGTTTTTGTTATTGTGTTTTGTATTTTTTCAGCTATTGGATGCCTGTCCTTGTTGAGAATCCCGCAGTTTTGAAACTATTCTCATCTTCAGTGCTCTTATATAAGAGTGAGCAGGGCAAACTCCCTTTTTATGCGCATGTCTGGTGCCCGTGCAGTTGGTATCAGCACCTCTTTTATTAAATCCTGTAAGCGGTAGAATGAGTAAATCACACATTGATCTGATGATCAGTGGTGAGCGGTGCCGGCTTGCCCGCGCGGATGATTTACCAGTCATATACGCGTCATATAAAAGCTATAAATTTCATTCATTATTTAAGGAGTTGTTTTCTTATGACGGAAAATTTATCTGAACACACCCAGCGTCTTTATGCCGACATGATAGACAGTTTTGATGAAGAGCTGGAAATGGAAATTGATGATAATCGCCTGGATGATGTTTTGGGTGAAATGCCGACTGGCGATGGCATGGACCGGCGGATTTATTTCCGTGAATTGTTGCGTTTGCAGGGTGAGCTGATCAAGCTTCAGGATTGGGTGGTTGCCAAAAAACTTAAGGTAGTGGTTATTTTTGAAGGGCGTGACGCTGCGGGTAAAGGGGGGGCCATCAAACGTATTACGCAGCGTCTTAATCCTCGTGTCTGCCGGGTAGCGGCCTTGCCTGCTCCGAGTGACCGTGAGCAAACCCAGTGGTATTTCCAGCGTTATGTGTCTCATCTTCCCGCAGGTGGTGAGATTGTGCTGTTTGACCGTAGCTGGTATAACCGCGCCGGTGTGGAGCGGGTGATGGGGTTTTGTACCGAGGATGAGCTGGAGCAGTTTTTCCATGATGTGACCGAATTTGAAAAAATGCTGGTGCGTAGCGGTATTGTCCTGATCAAGTACTGGTTCTCGATTAGCGATGATGAGCAATACCGTCGTTTCCTGATGCGTATGCATGATCCCCTGAAACAATGGAAATTGTCTCCCATGGATCTGGAGTCACGCCGTCGTTGGGAGGCTTATACCAAGGCCAAGGAAGAAATGCTGGAGCGGACGCATATTCCCGAGGCTCGATGGTGGGTGGTTGAAGGTGTAGACAAAAAGCGGGCCCGCCTGAATTGCATTTCACATTTGCTGTCGCAGATACCGTATGGTGAAGTCACACGCGAGCCTATCGAGCTGCCCGCGCGCGAGCATCATCCTGACTATATTCGCAACCCGACACCGGCAGAAATGATCGTGCCGGCCATTTATTGATCGGGTGCTAATTTGGCTTTGCAGGAATAAAACCGAAACGCAAGTCCGGTTTTGCTATCCCGGTAACGTTGACAAGCCCCTGAGTGTGGGGCTTGTTGTTTGTTGGACTGCAGGCTTATTGGTGGCAAATTAAAATCAATAGACGTTGCCGCTTTTACCTGTCATGCTGGCAGAGCCTGGCTTGAACGCGTTGGCCAGTTCAGTCGCCGCGCAAACCAATAAACTTGTATCTACACCCACGGCAACAAAGCGGGCGCCCAGTTCAAGATACTGGCGGGCCAGGGTTTGGTCTGACATTAAAATACCGGGGGCTTTGCCAGATTGGCAAACCGTTTTGATGCTATTAACAATCGCTTTCTGAACATCGGGGTGTAATGGGTTACCCAGGTGGCCCAAAGAGGCGGAAAGATCGGCAGGGCCAAAAAACACGCCGTCAACACCTTCAACATCTGTAATGGCTTGAAGATTTTCCAGCCCTGTTTTGGTTTCTACCTGAACTAAAACGCAGATCTGCTCATCCGCCAGTTGAAGATAGTTTTCAATCTGGTCCCAACGTGATGAACGGGCCAGTGAGCTGCCTACGCCACGGATGCCGACAGGTGGGTAGCGGGTAGCCTGCACAATTTGTCTTGCCTGTTCGGCGGTTTCCACCATGGGGACCAGCAATGTTTGTGCGCCGATATCCAGCAGTTGCTTGATTAAAGCCGTATCACCAGAAACGGGGCGCGCCACGGGGTGAACCGGGTAGGGCGCAACGGCCTGTAACTGTGTCGCTGATGGTGTCGAAGACTTTGCTGGTGGAGCCGGTTAGCGGGTCAACAGGCTTAATCTTGAAATCAATAATTTCAATCGCCGGCGTGACATAGTCTGTGGCTGCCAGTACTTGTTCAATAGAAACATCCGGGCCTTTCAGGGGCGATTTCAGTACAAAAGCCAGTTCAACTTCAACCCTGGGAGTGATGAAGCGCTCAAGCGGGATATCCAGTGTTTGCCCAGGTGTACAGCATGTCATCGAGCAAAGTACCATAGTCGGGTTCGGGAATCTGCATGGCAATTTGCATTGCCCGTGAGGTTAGACCGATTTTATGACCAATGATTGACCTGCCTTGTGCCAATTGCATGGCTACCCAGGCCCGGCTGATTTTATAGCCGTCTTGAATCGTCATGTCCGGAAAGCGTTGTGTGAATTGCTGAAGCGGGGTGCGGGTGTTTTTTGACTGGTCCAGTTCTTGAACCAGTTGTTCAATTAGTTCTGTGTCAAACATGCGGTAAGGTTGTTTATGAAAATGTAGACTAATCCGCGTTGTTCCAGAATCTTGCTTTGAGGTTTGTGGTGCATATTGCTGGGCTGGTTGTCAATCGCGGAGCACAAAACAAAAACGCCAACTCGTACAAGTTGGCGTTTTTAGGAATTTCTGGTGGCCTGGGGCAGAATCGAACTGCCGACACAAGGATTTTCAATCCTCTGCTCTACCGACTGAGCTACCTGGCCGTGAAAGATTTAAATATTACACCATGTTTTCGATTGTTGTAAAGCCCTTTGTCAAAAAAACAACTGAAAAGCAATTTGTGGGTCTTTTTTGTGGTGAATGTGCATCATTTTGGTTTTGTGTTGATATTTTCATGGTGAATTATTCAATGTGATCCTGATTTTATGCCTGAATCAGACAAAAATGCATTTCATATAATGATTTTTATCAAGGACTACCTTGATAGTGCGTAAAAAGTTGTCAAAAATCATGCGGATATAACAAAATGGCTGGCTCGGCATTATAATAGACACAATTCTTTCTTAATTGACTTATATACATATGTCACTTGATGTCCTGACTTTTGGCCTGAATCATCATTCCGCCCCGGTATCGGTGCGTGAACGCGTGTCCATGTCTGGCGAGCTCATTCGTCCGGCACTTGACGGCCTGCGTTCGGCTTTTGGTGGTTCATTGAAAGAAGCCACTATTCTGTCCACCTGTAATCGTACGGAAATCTACTGTGCCGCCTCGCCGGAAATTGCCGAGCATGTGCCGCGCTGGCTGGCAGATTTCAACACGCTTGAAACAGGTCTGCTGAAGCCCCACCTGTATCAATACAATAAAGATCAGGCGGTGCGTCATGCGTTTCGCGTGGCCAGTGGGCTGGATTCCATGGTGTTGGGTGAAACCCAAATCCTGGGGCAAATGAAAACCGCCGTGCGTGCGGCCAGCGATGCCGGTGCCATGGGTACCTTGCTAAACCAGCTGTTCCAGAAAACCTTTTCGGTTGCCAAAGAGGTGCGCACCCAAACCGCCATTGGCTCAGAGTCCGTTTCCATGGCCGCTGCGGCAGTCCGTCTGGCGCAAAGGGTATTTGGCGATATTTCCAATACCAAGGTCCTGTTCATTGGGGCCGGTGAAATGATAGAGCTTTGTTCAGCTCACTTTGCGGCACAAAAACCAAAATCAATGGTGGTGGCCAACCGTACCCTTGAGCGGGCGGAAAGCCTGGCTTGCAAATTTGATGGCAGCACCATGAAGCTGGCCGATTTGCCCAATCGCCTGGCTGAATTCGATATCGTGATTTCCTGTACAGCCAGTTCCCTGCCTATCCTGGGCCTGGGAATGGTGCAAAAAGCCTCAAAAGCCCGTCGTCATACCCCCATGGTTATGGTTGACCTTGCCGTGCCCCGGGATATCGAATCCGAAGTGGGCCTGCTTAATGATATCTATCTGTATACGGTTGACGATCTTGGCCGTTATGTGCAGCAGGGCAATGATTCCCGTCAGGCTGCGGTGGTACAGGCAGAGGCTATTATCGACGGCCGTGTGCAAAATTTCATGCACTGGATGCAATCGCGTGCTGTCGTACCGGTTATTCGTGACCTTAACGAAGGTGCCAATCAAATCAGTGTCTCAGAGCTGGAACGTGCCCGTAAAATGCTGGCAAAAGGTGAAGATCCCGAAGCGGTTCTTGAACAGTTCGCCCGCAGCCTTACCCAAAAGTTTCTTCATGCGCCCATGGTTGCCTTAAACCGTTCTCAGGGTGCCGAGCGTGAACAGCTTCTGAGCTGTTTGCCTAAATTGTTTCCTGTTCAAAAAAACGAACATTAGCGCTATTGCATTTATTGCCATAGCGCTCTTGTTCCGTCTGTTTTTCCTTTCTTTCCCATTTTGAGTTATTTATGAAACAGTCCATGCGTTCCCGTCTGGAACAGCTGTCCCAACGTTTAATAGAAGTAGATGCCCTGTTGGCTGAACCGGAAATCGCTAATGATATGGACCGGTTCCGTAAGCTGTCTCGCGAGCGTGCTGAAATTGATCCGGTTGTTGAGTTGTTCAAAAACTATGAATCAACCGAGGCCGATCTTCAGACTGCCATGGAAATGATGTCAGATCCGGAACTCAAAGAGATGGGCGAAGAGGAAATGAAGGTGGCTAAAGACAGGATTGCAGAGCTTGAAGAAGCTTTGCAATTGGAATTGTTGCCTAAAGATCCTGATGACGGACGCGGTGTGTTTCTTGAAATCCGGGCAGGAACCGGTGGGGATGAAAGTGCCATTTTTACAGGCGACCTGTTCCGGATGTACAGTCGCTATGCTGAAGAAAAAGGCTGGAAAATTGAGGTTATCTCCGAGAACCCCTCGGAAATGGGTGGGTATCGTGAGATTATCGCCCGCATTGATGGCGATGGGGTTTATGGGCGTCTGAAATATGAGTCGGGGGCACATCGTGTGCAGCGTGTTCCCGAGACCGAATCCCAAGGCAGGGTGCATACATCTGCCTGTACAGTGGCGGTTCTTCCCGAGGCCGATGAGTTGGCTGAGGTAGCCTTGAATCCGGCTGATTTGCGTATTGATACTTTCAGGGCCAGTGGGGCGGGTGGTCAGCATATTAACAAGACCGACTCCGCTGTTCGGGTGACCCATATTCCAACCGGTATTGTGGCAGAGTGCCAGGATGATCGTTCGCAGCACAAGAACAAGGCTCGTGCCCTCAGTGTGCTGGCAGCCCGCATTAATGATATCCAGCGTCAGGAACAGCAGGCCAAAGAGGCGGCCGAGCGCAAGAGTCTGGTAGGAACCGGAGACCGTTCAGAGCGTATCCGTACCTATAACTATCCTCAGGGCCGGGTCACCGATCATCGTATTAATTTAACCTTATATAAACTGCAGCAAATCATGGAGGGCTCTCTGGATGAGCTGACCGGAGCGCTGATCGCCGAACGTCAGGCAGAGCTGCTGGCCCAGCTGGGCGATCATTAATGTTTGAATGCGGGCATTAATGAATACGGTTCACTCGGTGATTGCCCAATCGGGTTTGCCATTGCTTGAAGCCAGAATGATTGTGGGACATGTCTTGAATGTCTCACGTGCCTGGATGATCGCGCATGATAGTGATGCCATTGACATGGAGCACTTGGAGTCCATTCAGGATATGTTCAGGCGTCGTCTTGCTGGCGAACCCATGGCTTATATACTTGGGCAACGTGAGTTTATGGGGCTTGTTTTCAAGACTAACCCTTCGGTGCTGATACCGCGCCCAGATACTGAGTTGTTGGTTGAAACTGCCATTGATTTACTGCAAAACCAGCCCGGTGCAATGATGCTTGATATGGGTACGGGCAGTGGCGCCATTGCGGTTTCTGTTGCTCATTATTGTCCGCAGGCAGTTGTTATGGCTTCTGACAAGAGTGCCGAGGCGCTGGCCGTGGCGCGGGAAAATGCTCAAAATCTTGCTGTGCGGGTAGGTTTTGTTGAAAGTGACTGGTATGAGCAACTGCCTGCTGGCAAGTTTGATCTTATTGTTTCCAATCCCCCTTATATTCATCATGCGGACAGTCATCTGGAACAGGGAGACCTTCGGTTTGAGCCCCCTCAGGCCCTGACCGATTTTAGTGACGGCTTGTCCGCCATCCGGAAAATTATTGCCGGTGCCGGAGATTTTTTGCGTGATGGTGGTTGGGTTTGGCTTGAACATGGTTGGGATCAGGCGGAAAATGTCCGCTCCCTGTTAATCGAAGCCGGGTTCGTGAATGTTGAGAGTCGTAAAGACTTATCGGGGATAGAGCGAATTTCTGGTGGTCAATGGGCGATTTCAGAGTAAAATACTCGGGTATTAATCTGTTCTGTTGGAGCAGTTGTTTAAACGTTGATTAGGTGAAAATATAATGAGTGAAGTACAGGATTTTATTCGCGAAACCGTAACCGAGCACCCCGTGGTTCTTTTCATGAAAGGAACAGCGCAATTTCCCCAGTGCGGATTCTCTGGCAAGGCGATTCAGATTTTGCGTGAGTTGGGTGTCAAAAAGCTGGTAACCGTTAATGTGCTGGAAGATGGTGAGGTTCGTGAGGGTATTAAAGAGTACTCCAGCTGGCCTACCATTCCTCAGTTGTATGTGAAGGGTGAGTTTATTGGTGGATCTGACATCATGTCTGAAATGAATGCCAGTGGTGAGCTGAAAACGGTTCTGCAAGAATCAGGCGCCCTGGATGGCTAAACGTCGACTTGTTGTTGGCATCACCGGAGCAACCGGGTCGATTTACGCAACCCGTCTGCTGGAGCGCGTCCGCGAGGTGCCCGATGTTGAAACACATCTGGTTATTTCACCACCTGGGGTGCTGAATATTAAATATGAGCTGGACTTGGACCGACAAGCCGTTTTTGATCTGGCAGATCATGTTTATAACTTCAGGGATGTCGGGTCGGTGTTGGCGAGCGGTGCTTTTGCAACGGCAGGCATGTTGATCTTGCCCTGTTCAATGCGAACACTGGCAGCGGTTGCGCACGGTTTCTCAGATAATCTGATTACCCGTGCGGCAGATGTTCATCTTAAAGAACGAAGGCGCCTGGTGCTGGCCGTTCGTGAAACCCCTTTCAATCTGGCGCATTTGCGTAATATGACTCAGGTAACGGAAATGGGCGGTATTGTATTTCCACCCTTGCCTGCGTTTTATCATCATCCCAAAACCATTGAAGAAATGGTGGATCATACGGTGGCGCGTTTGCTGGCGCTGTTTGATATTGATGTGGGTGGTCCTGAATGGGAAGGTACCTGAGCGGCCGTGACGCAATGTTTTGCTGGCAAAAAAACTTGTTCAATAAAAACAGCCCATAAAATTGAATCCTGTATTCAATTTTATGGGCTGTTTTTATTGATGGAATTGGTTTTGGATCGGAATGCCTGTCAATGGATCCTTGGGCATCGTGTTATTAATGGGGGCCGTTTTAACGGATGGTCGTCTGGATGCTATCGATTAATTGCTGCTTGCGGGTTTCCTGCAGGGCGTTAAGGCCGTAATGGGTGCAAACCAGAATGGAGTAAACAGGCATTATCAGGGAAAACGGAGGGATAAGCGCAATGGCGGCGCAAATCAGTCCAATCAGCCAGAAGCCTTTGTTGTGTTTTTTCAGGATGAAGGTGCGTTCCTGGGGGGTTGCATGTTCAACAATGGCATCAAGCCGGCTCATGTGTGAAAAGGCGTAGGCACCCCAGAATAATGACAGCACCACAGGCATGAAGGGGATAAACCACAAGGGCAGGGTCAGCAGCCAGCCAATAATAAAAATAGAAGATACTTTAATGGCATTGGTAATGCTGGTGGTGGTTGCATTGACGCCTTTGCGCTCCAGATCAGGGTAGTTAAACTGGCTAAGTTGTTTAAGTACCATAGGCATAATGACAATCGATGCAAAGGCAAGGCCGATAATGCCGCTAATGGCGCATAAGGCAATAAAAGAAAACAGGCCGGCGAGCCAGTCGCTCATGGTCTGAAAGCCCCAGCCAGACAAATTGCTGGATGCGGTTTGAAACCAGTTCCAGGAAGAGGCACTTTCATAAAACCAGTTGTCTAGCGGGGACCAGGCAAAGGACAATAAAAAAATAGCGGAAACGAGCGCGACAAAAAAAGGCAGGATAATGGCAAAAAGCATTTTGGGGCGTAGTTGTGAAACAAAGCCCCGGCTGAATGCCTGACTTAAGCCGGAATAGGAAGTTGCTGGCATAAATAATAGAGTAAAAGAAAAGACAGACTGCCACACTATATGCAGTCTAAGCCGTGTTCATCAAGTGGTAAACGCGGTAATAAGGAAAAAAAGCGTTTCAGGGTGACTCCAGGACAATGATGTTGGGGTATGGGCAAGAAAATCATTGTTTGAAGCATTGAATTAACTTGGAAGGGCGTTATGTTGTAAAAAAAGAACGAGCTATGGTTGTTGTATATATAAACGTACAAATATAAATGACTTCAATCTGGCTTGCGGGGTTGAGTTTGGCGTTTATATAAATAGATGAGTGCTTATCAGGCGCGGAAATGGTAAAACCTCTTCCTGTTGCGTTGTTGCAATAAAAGCACAAATATTCTGAGGGGTGGGCTTGCTTTATGTTTTCAATTAAATCAATGGCTTATGTTTTTTTGTGTAAAATACCTACAGATATTTGTAGAAAAAGCTTGCCAAGGTGCGAAGAAGTCCGCTATAGTTACATTCTTTCGCAGCAACGGCATTAGGGTTTACCCCAAAACGTCCGGCGGTGAAAAGGAAACGAAGTCTGGTTAAGTGTGTTGGTTTAGAACGCTACGGCTTAAGCAGGCAACGTGAAGTTGGTGGTCTGGCAGGTTGGTGTTAACGATTTGCCGGGTGGTTTAAAAAGAACGGTTTTAAAAATTCTTTAAAAAGTTCTTGACAAACAAAACCACATACTTCATAATCTCGTTTCTCTGCTGCTGACACAGCAACGCAGTCAAGTCAGT
>NZ_JAAVNG010000025.1:0-520 GCF_012923605.1 Advenella sp. EE-W14
TAAAAGCAAGCGACGTCATTTCACTACCATTATCCACGCGAATCATTTTAGGCAGGCCTCTTTCTGCTTTAAGTTGCTCCAGCGTTCTCACCACTCTGGTGGCCGGCAGTGAGGTATCAATCACGATATCCAAGGCTTCCCTGACGCCTTCGTCAATGATATTGAGCACACGAAAGCGCGTACCGTTGTAAAGTGCATCGCTCATAAAATCAAAAGACCAACTGTAATTCGATTCCGCAGGCACTGCCAAAGGCGCTGGCGCACGCTCGGGTAAGCGTTTTTTGGTGCGACGTTTTTGGTTCAAATTCAGCGCACAGTAAATACGCCACACTCGCTTGAAATTCCAAAGTTTTCCATCCAGTCTCAATCGATAAAAACATTTCCAGAAGCCCCAACGGGATCGCGTTGGATCTTGCACGATTGCGTTAAGCGCATCAATGATAGGTTGATCACGTTCAAGACGATGCTGACTGGGGTCAGGCCGGTACCAACTGCGACGAGACAGGCGTGTCAGACGACA
>NZ_JAAVNG010000026.1:0-621 GCF_012923605.1 Advenella sp. EE-W14
TTACAAAGAATTGAAGGGCAAGCGTGTGTGTTGATGACGGTGTGAGTGTTCGTTTATTTGTTTGTGTTGTAAATTGGCACACGGTATTTTTATGGTTCAACCGTGGGTGCTGGCAGCCAGGTATGCCATTAATTGGGCAAAGACAGAAAAAAAATCGTCATATTGATCCTAGATGGCAAAGAGGATATGGCAGGCAGTTAAAAATGCCGGCCCTGGTTGTGGTGTAAAAACGCAACAAATTATTGTTTTTGACGTTTCCTTATAAATCAAATAGATAGATGATTTTGTGGTTTTTAGGTAAATAAAAAACGTTCAAACTCTTGCGGGAAATGAAAACGTCATGCTATAGTTCATTTTTTCGCAGCAACAGCAACACGGATTTAGTCCAAAGCGCCCGGCGGTGAAAAGGAAACGAAGTCTGGTTAAGTGTGTTGGTTTGGAACTCTACGGCTTAAGCAGGCAACGTGAAGTTGGTGGTCTGGCAGGTTGGTGTTAACGATTTGCCAGGTGGTTTAAAAAGAACGGTTTTAAAAATTCTTTAAAAAAGTTCTTGACAAACAAAACCACATACTTCATAATCTCGTTTCTCTGCTGCTGACACAGCAACGCAGTCAAGTCAGT
>NZ_JAAVNG010000015.1:0-1020 GCF_012923605.1 Advenella sp. EE-W14
GCGTTACCGGGAATACCCAGGGTCAGCAAGGGGATGAACGAGGTTTGTGCCGCCGCGTTGTTGGCCGACTCGGGGCCGGCCAGACCGGCCGGATGTCCCTTGCCAAAGCGCTCGGGAGTTTTGGAGATTTTCTTCTCCAGGGTATAAGAGGCAAAGGAAGACAGCACCGCACCGCCACCAGGCAAAATACCCAGGGCCGAACCCAGCATGGTACCGCGCAAGACGGCCGGACCGGCTTCTTTGAACTCTTGCTTGTTGGGATACAGGGTACCGAGTTTGTCGGTAATATCAACACGGTTTTCTTTTTGTGCCAGGTTGTTCATGATCTCGGCCAGACCGAACACACCCATGGCCACCACGGCAAAGTCGATACCGTCTTGCAGTTCGGGAATGCCAAAGTCAAAACGGGCCACACCCGAATTCACATCGGTACCCACCATACCCAGCAACAAGCCCAGAATGATCATACAGATCGCTTTGGGCAGGGAACCGGAGGCCAGTACCACGGCACCGATCAGACCCAGTACCATCAGGGAGAAGTATTCGGCGGGACCGAACTTGAAGGCAACTTCAGCCAGGGGGGGCGCAAAAGCGGCCAGCAAAACCGTAGCGAAACAGCCGGCAAAGAAAGAACCCAGCGCCGCAATGGACAGCGCGGCACCGGCACGGCCGTTCTTGGCCATCTGGTGCCCGTCCAGGACGGTCACCACCGCTGAGGTTTCACCGGGCAAGGCGACCAGAATGGCGGTGGTTGAACCACCATATTGGGAGCCGTAATAAATACCGGCCAGCATGATCAGGCCGGCGGTAGGCGGCAGCACATAGGTCAGTGGCAGCAGCATGGCAATGGTAGGCACGGGGCCAATGCCTGGCAACACGCCAATCAGGGTACCCAGCAGGCAGCCCAGGAAGGCATAAGAGAGGTTTTCCAGTGTAAAGGCCACTGAAAAGCCCAGGGACAAGTGTTCCAGCAATTCCATCATGATTATTTGCTCCCTTTAATTTTTATGATCAGGATAA
>NZ_JAAVNG010000007.1:0-311484 GCF_012923605.1 Advenella sp. EE-W14
TCGCGCCGATGATAGTGGATGGACATCCGTGAAAGTAGGTCATCGTCAGGCTCTTTATTACGAAAAACCCCTTCAGCACTACTGAAGGGGTTTTTTTATTTCACCATGACTCCAGCCCGGTACTTCGCTGGACTGCGCCAAGACTAGATACAGCAGGTTTATCAATAACTTAGGCGAGTTCATCATATGCCGGTGCTTTCTGAAACTTGACCCGGTTTCCTCTCTGCTGGCCCCTAGAAGGCTCCTGGGAACCGGGTCTTTCCGAGGAGTCATCATGGCAAAAATCAAGCTCACCAAGTCCGCTGTCGATGCGGCACACCCCCAGGCGCAGGCCGTCGAACTCCGGGATACGCTGGTGCCCGGCTTCTTGTGCAAGATTACCCCGTCGGGCCGCTGTCAACGGTAATTGAATTTTGACCCCCTTTTTGCTTAAATCGGCAATCTAAATTTGACCCCCACGTTCTAGAATTTCACTCATTACTGGTGCAATTCCAATTCTCTTTTTATCTTTTAAGCGATAGCTATCCCCCCGTATTTGAATGACATGACAGTGATGCAGTAAGCGGTCTAGCATGGCTGCGGTAAGCGTTGCATCATTGGCAAATGCGGTTGACCATTGGCTAAAGGGCAGATTGCTGGTCAACAAGACACTGCCGCGCTCATACCGTTTTGCAATCACGTTAAAGAAAAGGTTGGCTTCTTCCCGTCCGAACGGCAAATAGCCAATTTCATCAATGATCAGCAGTTTGGATGTCATCACAGTACGTTGCAAATAATCTTTAAGCTTTCCTTGCTTGTTGGCGATACAAAGCTGCATCATGAGATCGGCGGCAGTTACAAAACGAACTTTGATACCCGCCATAATGGCGCGATAGCCCAAAGCAATGCCCAGGTGGGTTTTTCCTGTCCCGCTAGGGCCAAGCATAACCACGTTCTCACAGCGTTCGATAAAGCTTAATCCTGCCAGCTCGGTTAACTGTGCTTTGGGCGCTCCACTGGCAAAGTTAAAGTCGTATTCTTCTAATGTTTTCACGGCTGGCAGCCCTGCAAAGCGCAATAGTGTCGTTACTTTACGTTGTGTTTTGGCGGCAATTTCTTCGGCCAGTAATTGCTCAACAAAGTCAGCGTAACTGCCTTCTTTCTCAACGACTCGTTGGGCGATCCCCGGCCAGCTAGTCGGGACAGCGCTTAAATTCAACTGCTCGCAAGCATCATTGATGCGTTCAGATTGCAGCATATTGCACCTGCATGTATTGATCGTAAATACTGAGTGGATGCTGCAGGCTTTCAACAGGGATGGGTTGACCAGCCGTTGCGTTTAGATACTTTATTTGAACACTGCCGGTCTTTATCGGCAACGGCAACAAGCATTCTTGCTCCATCTTAAGTTCTTGATTGGGAATTTTACCGGTAGTGCCATGAACACGGTTATTCGCCACATTAACCAGCCAGGAGCCAATATAGGCATTGGCTGTCTGGACATCCAGCTGCAGATGGGCTGAACGCAGGGTTGCTTGCAAGGGCACGACAAAGCTGGATTTCAAATAGCGGTTAAAGCGCTCTACCTTGCCTTTGGTCTTTGCGCGATAAGGTCGACAAACGCGGGCTTTAAAACTGTACTCCTTAGCCAAAGAAAGTAACTGTGGATTCCAGCGGTGGTTACCTTGGGCGTAAGCATCTCGTTCAATCATGATGGTTTTAGCATTATCAAATAATATTTCACTGGGTACGCCACCAAAAAACTCAAAGCTTCTTTCCAAGCCGTCGATCCATGCTTCTGTACGTTCATGGTTATAAAAGTAGACATAACTTGCACGTGAATGACCCAATGTCGCAACAAAGGCTTTGAGCGCATCAGGACCTCGACGAATAATGGTGAAGTCAACCTGCATTTGCTGCCCAGGTTCTGTCTCAAAACGGACCACTGGGTCAGGGTATGCCTTTGGTTTAAACTGCGACATATAGTTACTGAGCGTACGAATCTTACCTTGATAACCACGCTCGATAATCTCTCGATAAATGACGGCAGCAGGAATCCAATCAGGATGTGCCGCCTGGATACGCGATTGAATGTATTGTTGGTAGGGATCCAACTTACCCACGCATTTGGCACGCTGCTTGTAACTGGGTGCCTCATCACAAGCGAGGTATTTTTTTACCGTGTTGCGTGCTAGCCCTGTTTCTTTTGCAATGGCTTTTATCGCCAGGCCTTGCTGTTTAAGTACTTTAATGGTCACCGCCATCTCCTGAGTTAACAATGATCACCACCCTCGAAAAAAAGGGGGCATTTTACTTCAGGGGTCAATTTTCAATTGCCGATGGGGGTCATTATTACATTGCCGATAACAACGTTGGTAATCTGAATCACCACTCTTGCGCCAAGGCGGTGCAGTCCTGACCGAAAAGGACATGATGCACCTCGCCGCTTGCGGCAGGGTATCCAATGCTGCGCCCCATTTCCGGACTGCGCGGCCGTCGCATTCGGACAATCCTTGTAAGGCTTCGGAGCAAATCAGTCTTGACACTTCTCGTTACAGCTTGAGTCTATCCCTTTGCTGGCAGCGCGTTGAGGTTTTGATGACGTAACTCCCGTGCACCGACAACCATGGCGACGATCTCTGCCCAACAGGAGGTTGCGTCATGACTGATCGAAGCGCCGAACCTTGGTACCCCACTGCCGCATATCTCTACGTGCTGCACCTGGATGACCTGGCACTGGCCTGGGAGTATTTACGCCGGCACCCCGATTACCGCCGTGACTGGCTACGCCGTCACCGCCAGCCGGAGACTGCCCACACCTGGGGATTGCGTATGCTGGAAGACCCAGCCTTGGATGCGCGTGACGCGCATCCGGTCTGGTTTTCCGGCCATCCTTGCACGGCGCAACTTCACCCGGACATCGATCCGCCACCAAATGCCGTCGCGTTCGAGCTGTGGCGCATTCCCGGTCAAAAGCACCTGGTCCACGATGGCCGACGCCTGATGCTCGCCACGCGCTGGCCCGGCTGCTGCCTGCGCCTGACGCTGGCGCCAAGCCTGGAGGATGGCATGGCCTACGTCTACGCCATCCGCGCGTGCGACATGCCTTGCGCGCGCCATTGCATGCTCCGGGCCGAACTGGACAAGCTGGCCGTGGCCCCCGAAGGCACGCCTGCGGCTGTGGTTCGGCCCCGGCCTGCGCCAACTGCGTTACAGGAGCTGCATACCTTGCAGGCGCTCGACGCCAACTTGGCAGGGGCGTCCTTGCGTGAAGTCGCCGAGGGGCTGTTCGGCACCGATGCCGTGGTCAAAGGCTGGTATGCCGATGGCGGCCTGCGGTCGCGCGTGCGGCGCCTAGTACGACGCGGCCTGACACTGATGCGTGGCGGATACCGGCGTCTGGCGCAACTCCAATGAATTGAGCAGGGTCGTTTTGCATCCCCTGCAAAACGACCCTCAACGGGAAGCCTCCCTTTCTTGAGACTGCCTCCATCTGGCCGCGCGGTGCGGCTGGACTGTCCTGACCGATGGAGGCTTACCCGATGCGACCCGCTCCCTTGCGGCCTGCTGCCGCGCACACCACACAGCAGCAACCCGCTGCTGCTACACAACCCCAACGCTACCTGACGAACGACGAGGCCGCCGAATATCTGCGCTTGTCGCCGCGCACGCTGGAGAAACAGCGCGTGATCGGTGGCGGACCGAAGTTCCGCAAGTTCGGCCGTCGCGTCATGTACGCGGTGGCCGACCTCGACGCCTGGGCCGACCAGCGCAGCTTCGAGGCCACGTCCGATCCCGAATACGCCGAGCACCACTCGGCCGACAGCCGTGCGCGCTGATCGGCGCTTCGCCGGTGGCCATCACCTTGCCCAGCCCATCGCTGCCACCCCGATCATCGGGGCAGCGATCGATGCAGGAGCGGGAACAGCTCGACTTGTTCCGCGCGCTGCCGGGCGACATGGCGCCGCGCGACAGCCAGGATTTGATGGCCTTTCCGTTCTTCTCGCTGGCGAAGTCGAAACGCGTCCAGCCGATCGACTTCCGCGCCGGCGGCGTGACGATCCGCGTGGAGGGGACGCAGGAGCATGGCATCGCCACGATCTGGGATGCCGACATCCTGATCTGGGCAGCCAGCCAGATCGTGGAAGCGCGCGACGCGGGCATTCGCCCGTCGCGCCTCATGCGCGCCACGCCCTACGAGATCCTGCGCTTCATCGGACGCGGTACGTCGCTGCGCGACTACCAGCGCCTCAAGGCCGCCTTGGATCGGCTGCAATCAACCACGGTGGCCACCTCCATCCGCGAGACGACTGGACGGCGCCTACATCGTTTCTCGTGGATCAACGAATGGAGGGAGCTGGCCGACGCCCGCGGTACGCCGCTGGGCATCGAGCTGATCCTGCCGGATTGGTTCTACGCGGGTGTGTTGGACGCGGCGCTGGTGCTGACCATCGACCCGGCCTATTTCAAGCTCACGGGTGGCATCGAGCGCTGGCTGTACCGCCTGGTGCGCAAGCACGGCGGCAAGCAGCCGGGCGGTTGGCAGTTCGACTTCAAACATCTGCACCGCAAGTCGGGCAGCACAGCGAAGCCCTACGACTTCGCCTGCGACCTGCGCGCGCTGGTGGCGCGGCAGTCGATGCCGGGCTACATCCTGGGCATCGAGCGGATGCCGGACGACGGAGCCGAACTGCTAACCTTCCGGCCCGTGCTGCGGACGGCACGGGGATAACTCGGGGAAAAGCTGTGAATGGCCTCGTGCTATCAGGCGTGCCGGGTATCGTGCTATCGGGCGTGTCCATATCGTGCTATCAGGCGTGCGAAACCGCCAAAAACCCAATAACGGCGCGGGTTCCCGGCCCCTCTAACTTCCCTAACTTAAATTCTTTAACTTTTAATAGAAGCGCGCCATTTCGGTGGATAAGCACCAAACGGCACGGTGCACAGCGAAGAAAACCCGGCTTTCCAGAAAGGAGGGCCGTGCCATGATCATCGCTTTACTGAACCAGAAAGGCGGTGTGGGCAAGACCACGCTCGCCACGCACATCGCTGGCGAGCTGACAATGCGCGGCCAGCAAGTCGTTCTGCTGGACGCCGATCCGCAAGGCTCGGCACTGGACTGAACCCAGCGGCGCGCCCAACAGGGCTTGCCGCGCTTATTCAGCGCCGTGGGCCTCGCACGCGAGACGTTGCACCAGGAAGCGCCCGAGCTGGCACGCCGGGCCGATCACGTCGTCATCGACGGCCCGCCGCGTATCGCGGCCCTGGCGCGCTCCGCGTTGCTGGCAGCCGAGCGCGTGCTGATCCCGGTGCAGCCAAGCCCCTACGATCTGTGGGCGTCCGCCGAAATGGTGGCGCTGATCCGCGAAGCGCAGGTGTTCCGACCGACGCTGCGCGCAGCCTTCGCCATCAATCGGCGCGTTAGTACGACCATCATTGGCCGTGAAGCGCGCCAAGCGTTGGCCGACCAGCCGCTGCCCGCGCTGCGTTCGGAGGTGCATCAGCGCATCGTCTTCGCCGACAGCGTAGCTGCCGGTCGGCTCGCCCGCGAAACGGCACCTGACAGCGCTGCCGCGCGCGAGATCGCCGCGCTGGTCGATGAACTGCTGCGGTGGCCGACATGACCACGGAACGATCTACGCGCGGCAAGCGCGTCGGCATCGGAGTACGGCCACCAGCGAACCCGCACGCTGAGGCGTGGGTTCGCCAGGGCGAAGCCGATGCCTTGCAAAAAGGCGACCTCTACACCGCGCGCCTGACCCTCGACATCACGCCCGCGATGCGGGCACGCATCAAGGTGTCGGCCTTCACGCAGGGCGTGACGGTGGCCGAACTGCTGCGCGCATTGCTGGAACGCGAATTCCCGGACGTATCCACGGAGAGAACACCATGAACACTCACGCCTTGCCAGGCACGGTTGCACCACCGACTTCACTCGCTGAACTCGTTGGCCGAGCTGGTACCGCACCTTTGACCCGCGTTTCGCTGGCCTACCTAGAGGCGCGCATCGACATCTATCTGCGCTTCGGCGAACCGGCGCGCACCACTCGGCTTGACCGCTGGCGGCGCGTCGCGATGTTCCTGCCGGGCGCCGTGTTCTGTCGCATTCGCTGGCACGCCAACGACTACGGCACCGTGCGCTGGCAGCTCATGGTGATGCAGGCTTGCACGCCGCTGGACGCGGCGCAACGCATTCCCGGTGTGCTGCCCGGCGCGCGCCTGCTGCTGCACGCCGAGGGCGAGCCCGCCGTGCGCTCTGTTCTGGCGCAATTCGACGCCATCGAGGCGCAAGGCATCGCATCCGCCGATGTGGCGCCCGCATACTGGTGCACGCTCGGCAATCGTCTCTCTGCGCGCCTGCCGCTGCCAGCGTACACAGCCAAGCGGCATGCCGCCTGGCTGGCCGGGAGGGCGCTGTCATGACGATGCTTTCCACATCCGCCAACACCACGGGAACGGCGCCGCATTCTCGCCCGCTCGGGCGCGTTCGCATCGTCGTGGCGACACTGGCCGCCATAGGCTTCGCTGCGCTGGCCTGGGCGTCTTTCGTGTCACCACTGCCGCGCCTGACCTACAACCCGTCCGACAGCGTAGCGGTCGGCTGGTATCGCGTCGATCCGCTCGACCACCGGGCCGGGTCGCTGCCAAGTCTGTTGTCCGTGAACAGCATCGTGCTGGTCCCGCTACCGGCCGAGGCCGTCACATTGGCCGCGCAGCGCGGCTACCTGCCGACGCGCGTTCCGTTGCTCAAGCGCGTGGGCGCGATTGCACCGCAGGAAGTGTGCGTCGCTGGTGGCATCGTCCGCATCGACGGCGTGCCTTCGGCTGCCGTGCTGCGCGCCGACCGGCTGGGCCGTCCGCTGCCGTCGTGGCAGCAGTGCCGCCGCCTCGCACCGGGCGAGCTGTTCCTGTTGAGCGTGACGAACGCAGCATCGTTCGACAGCCGGTATTTCGGCCCAGTCAGCGCATCCACCGTGATCGGTGTTGCGCATCCGGTCTGGCAGGAGACACGTCCATGATGGCCGCCGATTCACTGCACATTTCCGTGCTCCTCATCGTGCCATCTGACGTGTCGTTTCACTGTTCGTCGCCGTGTCGTTGCGCGTGCAGTGCGTGTGCATTTGCACATCACTTCGCGCAGCCTCCGGCACCGACTTCCTACGTGCAGATGTCTTGCCTCGAACACGCCTGGCCGGTGGCCGTGGCCATGTTCGCCGGCGGGCGGGCTGCTGGCAGCACAGCGCCGCCGGGCCGCCGACGCCCAGAGCGAAAGCGAGGGGCAAAGGCGAAAGGCAAGATAAAAGGTCGCGGCACTCAG
Source organism: Advenella sp. EE-W14 (assembly GCF_012923605.1). Classification (NCBI taxonomy): domain Bacteria; kingdom Pseudomonadati; phylum Pseudomonadota; class Betaproteobacteria; order Burkholderiales; family Alcaligenaceae; genus Advenella; species Advenella sp. EE-W14. The sequence continues at coordinate 7,298 of NZ_JAAVNG010000007.1, forward strand.
CCGCTTGAAAACCTTGTCTGCACGTGGGGGTGGCGCGGCACGCGCCTGGGAGCGGCAGCGTGCTGCGAGAGTGCGCAACGCCGCATCGGCATTGGCGAGAGCGCGTGCTTCGCCCGCTCGGCTGCGCTGGCCTTGGATAGAGGCACAGCATGAACAACCATGACGATGAGCGGTTCCGCGTACGGCCTGGCGCGCCGAAGCAGCGTGGCGATGCTTTCATCAACAAGGTGCTGCGCCAGACCAACAAGGCTGGCGCCAAGCTCGGCAAGACGGTCGGTAAAGTCGGCCATCGGCCCGGTTCCAGGCTGGGGCGCGGCCACGTTGCAGCCCGCTTCGCCGGGGCTTCGCTCACACCCAACGCCTGGCGTGTCACGATCAAGGCGCGGCTGGTCAATTTGTCCAAGGCCGGGCTGCGTTCGACTGCGACGCACCTGCGCTACATCGAACGCGAAGGGGTGGATCGCCAGGGCGGTCCGGGCCGCGCCTATGGCCCAACGACCGACGCGGTGGATACTGCCGCTTTCGAGGAACGCGGGCGCGAGGATCGGCACCAGTTCCGTTTCATCGTTTCGCCGGAAGACACCGAAAAGCTCGACGACCTGCGCACCTACACCCGGCACCTGATGGCGCGCATGGAAGCCGACCTGGGCACTCGGCTGGACTGGGTGGCGGTAGATCACTGGAACACCGACAACCCGCATACGCACGTTGTCCTGCGCGGCAAGGACGACACGAGTAAGGACCTCATCATTTCTCGCGACTACATCAGCGATGGGATGCGCAATCGGGCGGCCGAACTGGCAACTGAATGGCTGGGGCCGCGCACCGAATTGGAAATCCAGCGCGCCATGCAGCGCGAAGTCGACCAGGAGCGGTGGACGGGGTTGGATCGCACCTTGCAGCGCTTGACCGTGGACGGTCTTGTGGGTCCGGAGGCGCTGGCCGAGCCTCGGCAGCAACGCCAACGGCAAATGCTGATCGGCCGCTTGCAGCGCTTGCAGCGCATGGGCTTGGCGAGTGAGCAGCAGCTTGGCACATGGGGCATCCATGCCGATGCCGAATCCAAGCTGCGGGCCATGGGCGAGCGTGGTGACATCATCCGCACCATGCAGCGCGCCATGAGCGGAAAGCAGCGCGAACTGGCGGTGTTCCAGCCCGGTGAGGATGGCCGCGCCATCGTCGGCCGGGTGGTCGGCAAAGGTCTGGCCGACGAGCTGCATGACAAGGGTTATCTGGTCATCGACGGGACCGACGGCAAAGCGCACTACGTCGCGCTGCCACCGCGATCGGAATTGGGGCAGTACCCGACCGGCGCCGTGGTGGAGGTGAAAGGCTCGGCCGACGTGCGCGTGGCCGACCGGAACATCACCGCGCTGACCGTTGATGGCGTGTACCGCTCCGATCATCATTTGGCCGTCGCGCAAGGTCAGGCCACGCCCGACCGCGACCCACGGGAGGTGGTGGTGGCACACGTGCGAAGGCTCGAAGCTCTGCGCCGCGCCGGCATTGTGGGGCGCGAGGCCGAAGGCGTCTGGCGCGTACCCGATAACTTGGCCGAGCGGGGCCGGCAGTATGACGCGCAGCGCCTGGGAGGCGGCGTAGCGGTGGAACTGAAATCGCACCTGCCCATCGAGCGGCAGACCCGCGTAATCGGCGCGACTTGGCTGGATCAGCAGTTGATCGGCAGTGGCAAGGGGCTGGGGGACTTGGGGTTTGGCGCCGAGGTCAAGGATGCGCTTCGCCAGCGTGGCGACTTCCTGATCGAACAGGGGCTGGCCGAGCGGCGAGGCCAGCGTGTGATCCTGGCGCGCGATCTATTGGCGACGCTGCGCTGGCGCGAGCTGGCAAAGGCTGCGCAGGAGATAGCGGCAGAAACGGGCTTGGAGCACCGGCCGGTGTCCGATGGGCAGCGCGTGACCGGCATCTATCGCCGCAATGTAATGCTCGCCGGTGGGCGCTACACCATGCTCGATGACGGCATGGGGTTCTCGCTGGTGCCGTGGAAGCCCGTGATTGAGCGGCATTTTGGGCAAACCGTGACAGCGGTGATGCGGATAAATGGCGTGTCCTGGGAACTTGGGGGGCAACGCGGGCTCGCACTTGGATAAGCTACAAAACTGTTGCGTCTAGTCCAGACCAGGACACGTACTCTACGTAATCAGAACCCTTCTTGAAATCTCAAATGGATCAGCTCGCCGATCGTAATGACAGGAAAACCGTGTTTCAGAGAAAATTGACGAATATCCTCACCCTTGGCCATCGTACCGTCTGGGTTCATGAGTTCGCATAACACCGCAGCAGGATTAAGCCCGGCGGATCGGGCTAGATCAACAGCGCCCTCCGTGTGGCCGCGTCTACCCAATACACCATCATCATGAGCACACAACGGAAACACATGACCAGGGCGCACCAAATCGTTGGGGGTTGCGTTGTCGGCAACTGCCGCCCTGATGGTCGTAACTCGATCCGCAGCGGACACACCAGTGGTGACACCGTGACGCGCCTCGATTGACACTGTAAATGCGGTGCTGAATCTGCTCTCATTCTGCGTGACCATGGGAGGAAGCTGGAGTCGCTTGGCAACGTTCTTTGTCAGGCAGAGACAAACGATTCCGCTGCATTCCCGGATCAGGAGAGCCATGGTTGACACCGTAAGTTTCTCGGCGGCCACAATGAGATCGGCCTCGTTCTCCCTATCAGCATCGTCCATCAGAATCACCGGGCGCCCAATGCGCATAGCATGAAGAGCATCCTTCATACGCTGACTGGCATCCGTAAGAGCAGAAAAATTGGAGGGAAATGATTGAACAAGCATGAAACGCTCCTCGCAAAGAATAAAGTGACGAAAAACGTTTCAGGGCAAACGTAAACACCCGCAGCGGGCGCCAATTTCTTGGAACTCGCACGGGTATCACATCTTCTCTCATCCGGACTATAACCGTCGGCCTTGGCTTTGCACCAAATCTGCTGACCTTACGAAACCGCAAGCGCTCGCGGGCTTGTCCATAAATGAACTTACCGCCGGTGGGGAGTTTCGCCCCGCCCTGAAGACGTGACCATAGTGTAGCATGTGAGCATGTCATCCGAAAAGCATCCCCTTCAGACGTGAAGTGACCATCCAATCTCGGAGTTCGGCTTTGTCTCGGAGTCGCGAGGCTCAATACAACAAGCCCACCATCGCCGCACGAATGACAGCAGCAGTCTTGTTGACCGCATTCAGTTTGACCATCGCATTCGCAATATGGAAGTTGACCGTTCGCTCGGTGATGTCAAGAATGCTGGAAATTTCGCCCGACGTCTTTCCTTCCGCTGTCCAGCGCAACACCATGATTTCGCGCTCGGTGAGTTGAATCGTGGATTCCCGCATCACTTTTGGGGTGAGGAGTTTTGACATTCCCAAGTGCGCAATCTGGGCGAGCCAAGCCATCTTGAAGCCTTTGTCGCGTAGTTCGGAAGCGGATAGCGGTTCGCCGGAGCGGGCGAGTGTTAGCATTCCAATTGTTCCGCTCGCATCGCGACTGGACTGCGCCCAACCAAATCTCAGCCCAAACGAGTAGACCTCCTCCCAAAATTCACGAAACGGAACGGAAAGGTCATTTGACCAGATGACGGGTTGCATGGAACGTATGCCGTGTTGTACCGTCGGGTCAATATCGAGGTAGTTGCGTTCCGCGTACCGGAGTTGCCAAGCCGCCGGATAGTTGTTGAACATCACGGTTTTCGGACATGAAATAGGAAGGGGTGTGCGCATACCATAGGCGCAATGCTCGAAGCCCAAGTCGCGGGCTACTTCTGCGAGCACATCAAACAATTTATTCTCGCAGTGGATGGAGTGCAGCTTTGATAGCTGATCTTCCTGCCAGGCTTCCACGAATGCTCCGTTGAAAAAGACCTCGATTTCTTTGTCACAATGCCGCAAATACTTTGGTTGCCACAATACAACTGTCAGACTTGACACTGTTGTTCGGCAATCCTGTCATGTACCGTAATCACTGTCAGACTCTTGCGGATATGCCATGAAGGATCGACAAGCAGATGCCGGAATCCCGTACCAAGCCCCCTCCGATAACCCTCTCCGCTGACGGTTATGTGCGCCTAACGCTGGATACATTGCTGACTATTCAGTTTTTCCATTCGATATCAGGTGTGTACGAAGACGCTGTATTTTCTGCCGGTGAAGGGGCGCGGTTCTCAATCACTTACGGCTACACCGAGTGGATTAGCGCGACGAAACCGTTGCTCAGTCTAGGATGGGACTGGCAGCTCGGGGGGACACAAGCCACCCTTCAGTACTCGTACTGGCGGGTAGGCAGCCATTATAGCAACGTCATGCTTGTCGATGAGCAATTGCGCGACTTGGGAGCCCCCACAACTGCGGCCTTGCTTGAATCCTTAATCGACCTAATGCGCTGGCAGACAGAGGTTGACGAGCATATCGTCGCCCGCTATGCGTAGCAACCTGTCAAAGTTACCAGTTACGTAATTTCCAGTGGCACAGTCCAATCCCCCTGATCTTATCGTCATTGCTTGGGGGGTATATGTTTGTCATTTCTGGCGCACCGCGAACACTTCCGCGGGGCCTGTACTCGAAGGTCGCTCACTACCGCCACAAGGTATTTATAGAACAACTCGGCTGGCAGCTTCCAACCCTCGGGGAGGGAGAGCAGGATCAGTTTGACCGATCGGATACTGTCTACGTGGTGGCACAAGATGAAGATGGGCACATCTTCGGATGCGCTCGGTTACTCCCTACCACCCGCCCCTATCTTCTCAGCGACGTCTTTCCCCAGCTTCTCAATGGGCTACCCCACCCATGCTCGCCTGACATCTGGGAGCTTTCCCGCTTCGCGTCAGTGGACTTCAACTCCAAGATGACATCGCCATTGGGCCAATATTCGTCATCTATAGCTATCCAGTTGCTCAGGGAATCGATCGCATGCGCAGCAGAACACGGTGCAAGACGATTGATTACTGTATCTCCGATTGGGATTGAACGACTCTTACGTAGAGCAGGTATTCACGCGCATCGAGCCGGCCCGCCAATGGTTGTCGATGGGCACCCGATCGTTGCCTGCTGGATCGAAGTGGCCAGAAATATCGTTCCGGCGCAGCTCGCACCATAGGAAGACAGCGATGTTCAAACTCAGTTACAGCCTAAATAGCGCCGACTTGCTCCCAGTAGAAGAGGTGTGCGACAGCCTCCTTTCCTTTGGCTACTCCGGCGTTGAACTCTCCTTTCAACGCAGTCAATTCGATCCGTTCCAAATATCCGAAACGAGGGTTGGAGAATTGCGCGAGTATTTTGCCCACGCGCGGATTAAGCCGGTATGTATTTCCACCGCGACCACGAAGTTTCTATCCAGTGTTCCGCATGAACCGTCCTTGATAAATATCGATGAGAAAAACCGCGCCCTTCGCAGCACACTGATCGGACAAGGACTCAAGTTGGCCGACATGATCGGAATACCCCTCGTATCGTTCCAAAGCGGATATCTCCGAGATGAACACGCTGGCCTGTCGCGGTCAGCCGTTCTGCAAACCTTAACCGCCGAAATCAAGGCCCTCCTGGCACAAATTCGGGGCACTGTGAACTTGGTAATCGAGCCCGAACCCGGAATGTTTATCGAAACAATCGCGGACGCAAAGGAGTTGATTGGCCTGGTAGACGACGCCAGGTTTGGGCTGCACATGGATATCGGACATGTGTTCTGCTCCGAGGAAGACTACCTCGAAACCATACGTGCGTTTGCCCGCGACGTGAAATACGTTCATATCGCCGATATCCAAGAGGGCTTCAACTTAAAGTACCAGGCCGCATCCACTGCGGATGTTGGAAGACTCCTGGACCGCGAGCCAGACCGCGAAACCGCAACATTATATGACATTGACAATACCGGAATGTATCTGTTTGTTCACGGTTCAAGGCGGATATTTGTCGCATCCGAAAATGCAGCGAATGACGCTGCTCGCCAATACAACGCGGTGGAAGCATTGATCATTGATAAGGCGCATTTGAATGCAAATGAGTCCGTGGCCATAAAGCACGAGATTCTCGCCTACCTGGACTCGATATCCGGCATCGACTACGAAAGAGTATTGCGCGCATATGACGCGGTTGCCAGTCTTCGCCAGGGAAATTCGTCGCAGCCGCCAGTAATTGTGGAAACCGTCTGCAACACCATCAAGGGCAAAGTTCATTATCATGACTTATTCGGCAATGGAAGAATCGATTATGCGAAAACCATTTCCGCGCTCATCACGTCTGAATACACGGGATACTGCACCGTCGAGTTGTATAACCATGCGTCGCTCTGGCGCGATATTGCCCCACGTTCCGCAAAGTTTATTCTCTCTCACGTAATCGGGCACTTCGGCTGGGATGCCTCGTGTTTTGGTCATATCGATCATCGAAAAGTGGTCGCGCCATATATCCGCGTCGCCGATGCCCAAATGGGGCATGAAGGTGGCGTCGCAGTTCTTTACGATCTGCGATTGTGCCAGCCAAATACCGTTGCACTCCCCGCCAATGCGCTCCATACCTTGGAACACTGCCTGCTATGGATTCTGCCTAGTCTTGTACCCGGATTTCTTAGTGTCGCTCCAATGGGTTGTCAGACAGGCCTTTATCTCACGACGGCATTCCCTCTTGAGAGCGGCTTCATGAAAGAAGCGATCATCATCGCACTCAACCAGATCATGGAACTGGAAGAAATTCCGTATCAAAACGAAATCCTCTGCGGCATGGCGAAAAATCATGACTTGCCCGCAGCAAAATCCATCGCGGGCTCCGTCGCGGTGGCGATGACACGCACTTTGGGAAATACGCCATGATTACTATCAAAGGTGAACGAAGCTACTCATATTCAATTACGAGAACAGAGAGCATTTTCGACATCAATAACGATGCCTTGCTCTCCGGGGGCGACGCCTACCCCGGTGCGCGGCGATTCATCATCGTCGACAAGAATGTTTATGACCTGTACGGTTCGAAAATTGAATGCTATTTCGCCGAAAGGGGAGTGACGGCAAACATCAGGCTGGTCGATGCTGGGGATAAGCACAAGTCAGAAACGAACTACATTTCCGTGTTCGGCGACTTATGCCAATATGATCTCAAACGACGTAGTGAGCCGATCATCGCTATTGGGGGCGGCGTGGTAACTGATCTTGCTGGATTTGTTGCCAGCACGTATCGGAGGGGTATTCCTCACCTCAAAGTACCTACCACTCTGATGGGATATATCGACGCTTCCGTGGGCATCAAGACTGGGGTCAACTTCGGAGCATTCAAGAACAGAATGGGGAGCTTCGAAATTCCGGCAGGGGTCATTCTCGACAAGGCGTTTCTGAGGACACTGGACAAGCGGAATCTTGTCAACGGCATCGGGGAGATCATCAAATTGGCTGTCATTCTCGATGCTGATCTCTTTGAGGACATGGAACGCGGAGGGGAATCGCTCGTCTTGAACAAGTTCCAGGACGAGTTGGGTCAAGTCGTCCTCGATAAATCCATTACGGGGATGGTCCGCGAATTGTCTCCCAATCTGTATGAAACAGAGCTGCAGCGGAAAGTGGACTTCGGTCATACCTTCAGTCTGGTCATCGAGTCCGAGTCGGGCTACAAAACCATGCATGGCGAGGCAGTTGCGATTGATATATTGCTGTCCTCATACCTATCCCTTCAGAGGGGAATCCTCTCTATCCGGGAGTTTGAGCGCATTGTCGCCCTGTATGAATCCCTAGGCATCCCGATGTGGAGCAGTCATATCACGCCAGACATGCTCTGGGGCGGGGTCAGTGAAAGAGTAATGCACAGAGATGGAAAGCAGTCGATTCCAATTCCGACAGCCATTGGCGCCTGCGATTTCATCAATGATCTGAGGTGTGATGAGATACGTAGTGCGGTTGAAATTCTCGAAAGAGAATTTGGCAATGAAGTTGTCGCATGAACTCTGACTTCAGATTAGCGCGCATCGCACCGGCAGTGTGGGCTGTATTTTTCTGTTTTGTCGGCATCGGCGCGACGATTAGCGTAATACCCGTCTATGTCAGCGCGCAGCTCGGATTTGGCTCATTCGTTGTCGGAATGGTGGTGGCGTCCCAATACGTAGCGATGCTGCTTGCCCGTCCTGCTGCTGGCAGCACAGTCGACACAAATGGACCAAGAATTGCTCTTCAACGTGGCTTGCTGTTTTTCCTGCTAGCTGGAATCGGCTATCTATTGTCAGCGATGGCCGATGGCGCTTCTATCAAATTGGTTGTACTCATAGTTGCCAGGCTGATACTCGGCATCGCGGAGAGCTATATCGTAACAGGTGCGCTTGGCTGGGCAATAAGACACACTGGCCCCTCCCATGCTGGCAAGGTCATGGCTTGGAACGGCAACGCGATGTATGGAGGCATCGCCGTTGGAGCGCCGCTTGCTGGTCTGCTGAGCGTTTCAGGTAGCTTCGAACCTGTAGCCTGGGTATCGATCTTGTTGGCCATCGTAGGGATATCCATTTCTATTCGTCTGTGTCCATACGGACCAATAGGCGGTATACGCGCGCCATTCCGCCATACGCTACGCTTGGTCGCGCAGCCAGGACTAGGCCTGTTGTTGGCAAGTGTCGGCTACGGGGCAATTCTGGGATTTGTCAATTTGTATTTCCAACATAACGGATGGAGTTCCGGCTTCTTCGCCATTTCCGGCTTTGGGTTCGCCTATGTCGCGGTGAGAGTGTTTTTTGGTGGGCTACCAGACAAATACGGCGGGGTGAAAGTAGCTATCTGGTCATTGATAATCGAGTCAACCGGCCAGGCATTGCTTTACTTCGGTTCAAACGAATTCATGGCATTACTAGGCGCCGCATTAAGTGGAGCCGGGTTCTCTCTCGTCGTACCTGCGTTTGGGGTGGAAGCGGTGCGCCGCGTGTCCCATCAAGACCGCGGCGCGGCCATGGCTGGGTATTTGGCATTCTTCGATCTGGCATTCGGAGCAGCTATACCACTAGCGGGCCTTCTCGCTGATGCATATACGATTGGAGTTGTGTACTTGCTCGGTCTGCTGTGCACGCTTGCTGGTCTGACTATCGCCACCAAGATGAAACCCAGAGAAAATATCCCGTTTATGATCGCCGAACCATCGGACTCGCAGACCAAGTAAATTCCGGCTTTACGAGCATATTTGGGAACGCCATGACCTACTCCATTTTTAGCATACCGGCTGTAGGAGGAATGCTTACTCTGCACAGATGGTTCTCCTCCTGCAACGCTACACAATTGACATTTCCTGCGTACCGACGTCTTTGTGGGAAAACAGCGAGAGGGGGAGATAGATGGAGCTTCGCCACCTTCGTTGCTTTCTTGCGGTAGCGAAAGAACTCCACTTCGCTCGCGCGGCCGAGCGATTGCATATCGAGCAGTCGCCTCTGTCACGTGCCATAAGGGATCTAGAAGAGGAACTAGGCACCCGGCTATTCTCCCGTACTACGCGCAGCACCCGTTTGACTCGCGCGGGAGAACTCTTTCTGCAGCACGTGCCACGTGTTTTCGTTGCCATTCAGCAAGCTCGCGACAGCGTGAAGGCCGCCACCAACGGCTTCCACGGTCAATTGCGCATCGCTTTGTCTGACTGCATTACACCGACGTGCTTTTCAGCTCTTCTGGCACTTAGCAGGCAAGAAGAGCCAGAGATCGAGGTTCGCCTCGCGGAGGTTCCCTTGTCGCAACAGATCAAGGGGCTGCACGATAATCTGTATGACGTAGGATTCGCTCAATCGGATGAGGTCGGCGATGAACTCATTGCCGAACCCGTCTGGCATGATCCATTAATGGTGGCAGTGCCTGCACGCCACCCATTGCTTGCTTACAAGGATGTGCCTCTGGACGAGGTGCTGCGCTATCCCTTGGCGCTCGGCGATACGAACGCATGCGAGGGACATGCCCGCCAAGTCGAACGCGTGCTGCGTCGAGCCAATCAAGAGCCGTTGATCGCCGAACGAGTTGCGTCCTTCGACCTGATGATGACGCTGGTGTCCGCAGGTTTTGCACTCGGATTGGCCGGCGCTTCGCAAATAGCTGCCAACCGCGAACCAGGTGTCGTGGCGCGACCGCTGGCCGGCGGTTCGCACAAGCTCACGACTTACCTGCTGCGTGTAGGTGGCGAACCGTCGGATACTCTGGCTCGCTTCATCGAACGGGTCTATGCCGTTGAGCCACCGAAAGGAAAGACCTCTGCTGCACGAGCAAAACCTGATCCATCGGAGGATATCGAGCCATGAAGAAGATCACCCCGCTTCTACTTGCCGCAACGCTGGTGGCTTGCAGCAAATCCGAACCGGCCAAGACGACCACCACGTCCGTGCCGTTCGAAACGGTCGAATCGCTCGCCGCCAATCCCGAACGGTTGAAGGAACTGCGCCAGCAGTGCAAGACTGACCGTGCAAAGCTCGGCGACGAACTCTGCAATCGAGTGGCCGAAGCGACAAACCGGCGTTTCCTTGGTGATGGCAAAACATCCTACACGCCACCGAAGGAATCACCCAAGTTCTGATTTCGGGCGAATCGCTTCGAAAACTGAATTTATTTTCTCGACATGCCGCAACGCGCTATTGCTTGCGGCATTTTTACTGGCTTCGCTCCTGCACGCATTGATGCTTTTTAAGGCATCTTTGTCCCGATAACGGTCTTTGACCGGCCTTGTTCCACCTCCGATCCTGATGACAACGGCACGTCTTCGTGCCACTTGCCACATTGGGAGAGATCGGAGGCCAGAATGCAAGGTCAGAGTGTGCTGTTCGGGCAAATCGCCGTTGTTTTCGGCATTGTGATCGCCGGTGTGTGGAGCGCCACACAATGGACAGCCGCCGCCCTGGGCTACCAGCTACGCCTTGGCTCGCCCTGGTTCGATTTCTTCGGCACGCCGGTCTATCACCCTTGGCGGCTGTTCGAGTGGTGGTTCTTCTTCGATGCCTATGCGCCCCGCATCTTCAACATTGGCGGAGCGATTGCAGGCGGCAGCGGCTTGGTTGCCGTCGTGGTTGCCATCGGCATGTCGGTATGGCGATCACGGCAATCGAAGCTGGTCACGACCTACGGCTCAGCGCGCTGGGCCGATGCCACCGACATCCGCAAAGCCGGTCTGAATCAGCCGACCGGGGTCTTCCTCGGCCTGCATGACGGGCAATACCTTCGTCACGAAGGCCCCGAACACGTCCTGACCTTCGCTCCGACGCGCTCCGGCAAGGGGGTTGGTCTCGTGGTGCCCACGCTGCTGTCCTGGCCCGCGTCCACCGTGATCCACGACATCAAGGGCGAGAACTGGTCCATCACCGCCGGCTGGCGTTCGCGCTTCTCACACTGCCTGCTGTTCAACCCCACCGATCCCAAATCGGCCGCCTACAACCCGCTGCTGGAGGTTCGGCGCGGCGCGCATGAAGTGCGCGACGTGCAGAACATCGCCGACATCCTGGTCGATCCCGAAGGTGCGCTGGAGCGCCGCAACCACTGGGAGAAGACTTCGCACGCCTTACTGGTCGGCGCCATCCTACATGTGCTCTATGCGGGCGAAGACAAGACGCTGCGCGGCGTCCCAACTTCCTGTCCGACCCGGCGTGTCCGTTCGAGCTGACGCTGCACCGGATGATGACGACGCGGCACCTGGGCGATGCACCACATCCTGTCGTCGCCTCGGCCGCGCGCGAAGTGCTCAACAAGAGCGACAACGAACGCTCAGGCGTGTTGTCCACGGCCATGTCCTTCCTCGGCCTGTACCGTGACCCCACTGTGGCCGAAGTCACCTCGCGTTGCGATTGGCGCATTGCTGATCTGATTTCAGCAGAGCATCCGGTATCGCTGTACTTGGTCGTGCCACCTTCGGACATCAGCCGCACCAAGCCGCTGGTGCGCCTGATCCTCAACCAGATCGGCCGACGCCTGACCGAATCGCTGGACGGCAGCGACGGCATCGCGCGCCGCCACAAGCTGCTGTTGATGCTCGACGAGTTTCCGGCGCTGGGCCGACTCGACTTCTTCGAGACGGCGCTGGCGTTCATGGCAGGCTACGGCATCCGCAGCTTTCTGATCGCCCAGTCGCTCAACCAGATCGACAAAGCCTACGGTCAGAACCATTCCATCCTCGACAACTGCCATGTCCGGGTGACGTTCGCCACTAACGATGAACGCACCGCCAAACGCATTTCCGAAACACTGGGCACGGCGACCGAGCTGCGCGCGCAGCGCAATTACGCCGGTCATCGGCTGGCTCCATGGCTTGGGCATCTCATGGTGTCGCGCCAGGAAACGGCGCGCCCGTTGCTGACGCCCGGCGAGGTGATGCAACTCCCGCCGGACGAGGCCGTGGTGATGGTGTCCAGCGTGGCACCGATCAAGGCGAAGAAGCTGCGCTACTACGCCGACGTGAACTTCAAGCGGCGCGTACTGCCGCCGCCCGCGCTCGCAGCCCGCCGCTACGCCGACGCACCGCCTCGGCAGCCCGACGACTGGAGTGGTCTGGCAATCCCCTCCGTACCAACCGCACCCGCCACCGCGACCCTGGCCGATAGCGAAGCCAGCACCGCCGATGACGGTGGCCCGCGCCGTCAGCCAGAGCTATCCGAAGTCGCCGAATACCACCCCGAACAGGAGCCTGTCAGCAATGACCTGGCGCTGCTTGATGACGACGACTTGCCGCTGCCACTTCCCCACCAGCTCGACCCGGCCATGCAACGCACGGCCCGGCTGGCATCCCTCGACCCTGACGACGGAATTCAGCTATGAGCCAATACCGCCTCAACCTGTTCATTCCGCCCGAACATGCCAAGCGTCTGGACGAACTGGCCGCCAAGAAAGGCGTATCCAAGTCGTCTATCGTCGCGGCGGCACTGGCGTCCTGGCTGTCACCGGATGCGGGCGATCAGCGTGAGGCGGCCATCGCCAAGCGACTTGATCGGCTGACGCGCCAATTCGAGCGACTGGAGCGCGACCAGAACATCGAGATCGAGACGCTGGCGCTATTCGTTCGCTACTTCCTGACTGTCAGCACACCTGTCCCCGAAGCACACCAGGAAGCAGCCCGCGCCCAAGGCAAGGCGCGCTTCGAGCAGTTCGTCGAACAGCTCGGCCGCCACCTGCTGCGAGGGCGCAGTCTGGTGCGTGACGTGGTGGAGGAACTTCAACCCGACTCTGCGCGGTTGGACGAAGCGGCGGCGTTGGCCGAAGCCCAGGAGCGTGCCTCATGAGCGCGCAATCCGAATCCTTCGCCACCACGTCGCTCGACCGGCGCATCCGCATGCTGCGCACGGCCATGGGACCAGTAATCGCCGCCGCGCTGGAAGACCCGGACGTGGTGGAAATCATGCTCAATCCCGACCGGTCCCTGTGGGTGGATCGTCTGTCCTCCGGTCGCGCACCATTGGGCGTGGAGCTATCCGAGGAGGACGGCGAACGCATCATCCGGCTGGTCGCAGCGCACGTTGGTGCGGAAGTTCATCGCGGCCAACCGCTCTTGACTGCCGAATTGCCTGAGACGGGCGAACGCTTCGAGGGCATCCTGCCGCCCGCTGCACCGGGGCCTGCCTTCGCGCTACGCAAACGCGCCGTAAACATCATCGGCCTGGATCGTTATGTGGCCGACTGCATCCTGTCCGCACCACAGGCTGAGTTCCTGCGCCATGCGGTGCGGGAGCGGCAGAACATCCTGATCGCCGGCGGCACCAGCACTGGCAAGACGACGCTGGCGAACGCCTTGCTCGCCGAGATCGCCATCACCGGCGACCGCGTGCTGGTGCTCGAAGACACCATCGAGCTGCAATGTGCTGCACGCGACCACGTGCCGCTGCGTACGCGAGCGGGCGTGGTTTCCATGACCGAGCTGGTGCGCGCCACGATGCGGCTGCGCCCCGACCGCGTGGTCGTCGGCGAGGTGCGTGGAGGCGAGGCTCTGGACCTTGTGAAGGTGTGGGGCACCGGTCACCCCGGTGGCATTGCCACCATTCATGCCGGCTCCGCGCTGGGCGCACTGCTGCGCCTGGAGCAGTTGGTTCTCGAAGTCGCGGTCAACCCGCCGCGCGCACTGATCGCCGAGGCGGTGAACGTCGTCGTCTTCATTGCCGGTCGCGGTCGCAAACGCCGCATCGAAACTATCGCCCGTGTCGCCGGCTTCGACGGCACGGGCTATCGCTTGGCGGATGTATTGGAAACACCGTTTCCAGAGCTGCTGCCGCTGTCTTCCATCGTTCCTTCCCCGTCCCCCAACCACTCTGGAGAACTGCCATGACGCACGCTCATGCTTTCCGCTTTTCCGTAAATCCGGCTTCGATCCCCGCTCGCCTGCGGCGGCTGGCCGAGCCCGCCTATCACGGCCTGTTGTTGGCCGCCGCGATGCTGACGATGGCCGGCACCGCGAAGGCGGCCGGCTCCTCAATGCCCTGGGAAGGGCCGTTGCAATCCATCCTTGACTCCATCCAGGGGCCGGTGGCTCGGATCATCGCGGTCATCATCATCATTTCGACGGGCCTGGCGCTGGCGTTCGGCGACACGTCAGGAGGCTTTCGCAAGCTGATCCAGATCGTGTTCGGTCTGTCCATCGCGTTCGCGGCTTCTAGCTTCTTCCTGTCGTTCTTCAGCTTCTCCGGCGGGGCCGTCGTATGAGCACGGCCAACGACCTGCCGGGCTTCGAGATTCCGCTGCATCGCTCGCTGACCGAACCGATCCTGCTAGGCGGTGCGCCGCGCACCGTGGCGATTGCCAACGGCACGTTGGCCGCCGCCGTGGGCTTAGGGCTTCAACTGTGGATTCCAGGCTTGGTGCTCTGGATCGTCGGCCACTCGCTGGCGATGTGGGGCGCGCGCGTCGATCCGCAGTTCATGCAGGTGTTTGCCACGCACCTGAAACACAAACCGCTGCTGGACGTGTGAGGGCTTTGCCATGCTGAACCTCGCCGAATACCGCCAGCGCCCGGCTTTGCTCGCCGACTGGCTGCCCTGGGCCGGTCTGGTCGCGCCGGGCGTGGTGCTCAACAAGGATGGCAGTTTCCAGCGCACGGCGCGCTTTCGTGGGCCGGATCTGGACAGTGCAACACAGGGCGAGCTGATTGCCACCACTGCACGGTTGAACAACGCACTGCGTCGGCTCGGCTCTGGCTGGGCGCTGTTCGTCGAAGCCGAACGCCGACCGGCGGCGGACTATCCGCACTCGGATTTCCCGGAACCTTTGTCCTGGCTGGTGGACGAGGAGCGGCGCGCCAATTTCGAGGAGTCGGGCAACCACTTCGAGAGTGGCTATCACCTTACGCTGCAATACCTGCCAGCGGAAGAATCCCGCGCCCGCGCAGCCAAGCTGCTCTACGAAAACACGCCCACGCAAGGTGTGGACTGGCGCGAACGCCTGTTGGCCTTCGTCGCGGAAACCGACCGCATCTACGACCTGCTGGATGGCGTGATGCCGGAGATCAACTGGCTCGACGACAGTCAGACGCTGACCTACCTACATGCGACCGTCTCGACGCGTCGCTATCCGCTAGCGGTGCCGGAAGTTCCATTTCATCTCGATGCGCTGCTGGCCGATGCGCCGCTGGTCGGCGGCCTCGCGCCCATGCTGGGCGACCAGCACTTGCGCGTGATGACAGTCCGTGGCTTCCCAACCTCGACCTGGCCGGGAATTCTGGACGACCTCAACCGCTTGGGCTTCGCCTACCGCTGGAGCACGCGCTTCCTGTGCATGGACAAGGCGGAGGCCGAAAAGGAGCTGGGCCGCCTGCGCCGGCAGTGGTTCGCCAAGCGCAAGAACGTCCTCGCGCTGCTGCGCGAAACCATCTTCCAGCAGGAAAGCCCGTTGGTCGATACCGATGCCAGCAACAAGTCAGCCGACGCGGACGCGGCCTTGCAGGAGTTGGGCAGCGATCAAGTCTCCTTCGGCTACGTCACCGCGACCGTGACCGTGCTGGATGCCGACGCCAACGCGGCCGATGAAAAGCTGCGGATGGTGGAGCGCGTCATCCAGGGCCGTGGTTTCGTGACGATCCCGGAGACGCTGAACGCCGTGGAGGCCTGGCTATCGTCGGTGCCTGGCAATGCCTACGCCAATGTGCGTCAGCCCATCGTCTCGACGCTGAATCTCGCGCACCTGATGCCGGTATCGGCGGTGTGGGCCGGGCCGGAGAAGAACGACCACCTCGACGGGCCGCCGCTGATCGTCACCCGTACCGAGGGTGCGACGCCGTTCCGGCTGGTGACGCATATTGGCGACGTGGGGCATACGCTAGTGGCCGGCCCGACCGGCATGGGCAAGTCGGTTCTGCTCGCCACGCTGGCGATGCAGTTCCGCCGCTATCCCGGCTCACGCATCTTCGCCTTCGACATGGGGCGCTCGATGCGCGCCACCATTCTCGGCCTGGGCGGCGAGCACTACGACCTGGGCGCGGACGGTTCGATCGCGTTTCAGCCACTCGCCCGCATCGGCCGCGAGGGCTACCGCACCTGGGCGGCCGAGTGGGTCGAAGGCCGCCTGCGACATGAAGGCATTGCAATCGGCCCCGATGAAAAGGTGGCCATCTGGTCGGCGCTCGGCAGTCTCGCGGGTGCGCCCGTGGAGCAACGCACGCTCACTGGCCTGTCGGTGCTGCTGCAATCCAACGTGCTGCGCCAGGCGCTCGCGCCCTACGTGCTCGGCGGCGCTCACGGCAAGCTGCTCGATGCCGATAGCGACCGGCTGGGCGTGGGCGACGTTCAGGGCTTCGAGATGGAGGAACTGATGCACAGCAAGGCCGCAGTGCTAGCCGTGCTGAGCTATTTGTTCGCGCGCTTCGATGAGCGTTTTGACGGCGCGCCGACGCTGCTGATCCTCGATGAAGCCTGGCTGTTCCTGGATGACCCGGTGTTCGCGGCGCGCATTCGCCAGTGGCTCAAGACGCTGCGCAAGAAGAACGTCAGCGTCATCTTTGCCACGCAGTCGCTGGCCGACATCAAGGACTCGACCATCGCGCCCGCGATCATCGAGAGCTGCGCCAGCCGCATCTTCCTGCCCAACCCGCAGGCCACTGAACCGCAGATCCGCACGATTTACGAGGGCTTCGGGCTGAACAGCCGGCAAATCGAGATTGTTGCCACCGCCCAGCCCAAGCGCGACTACTACTACCAGTCGCGTCTGGGCAATCGTCTGTTCGATCTTGACCTCGGGCCGGTCACGCTCGCCTTTGCGGGCGCTTCGACACCCCAGGACCAGCGCGCCATCGACAGCGTGCTGCGCGATGCCGGAGCACCGGGCTTCGCGGGTGCCTGGCTGCGCCATCACGGCCTCGATTGGGCGGCCGACCTGTTGCCGTCCGCCCCCTTGGCCGCGTCTTTCCTTGCTTCCCAACCTCTGGAGGTTTTGCCATGAAAAAACGTCTTCTTGCCGTCGCTGTTGCCGCCTTGATCGGTGCCATGCCCGTCGCACACGCGCAATGGGTCGTCATCGACCCCACGAATCTGGCCCAGAACATCCTGACTGCCGCGCACACGCTGGAGCAGATCAACAACCAGATCAAGCAGCTTCAGAACGAAGCGCAGTCCTTGATGAACGAGGCGCGCAACCTCGCGAGCCTGCCGTTCAACGTGGTCAACCGCCTACGATCCAATCTGGATACGACACGGCAACTGATCGCCCAGGCGCGGGGGCTGGCCTTCGACATCCAGAACATGGACCAGCAATTTGCGCAACTGTACCCGGAGCAGTATGCCGCCAGCGTAAGCGGCAACCAGATGTTCCAGGATGCGCATCAGCGCTGGCAGAACACGCTGCAGGGCTTGCAGACCGCCATGCGCATGCAGGCGCAGGTGTCGCAAAACCTGAACCAGGATGAGGGTGTGCTGGCCGATCTGGTCGACCAGAGTCAATCGGCCACCGGCGCCTTGCAGGCCATGCAGGCCACCAATCAGCTCTTGGCCCTGCAAGCCAAGCAGTCCATTCAGACCCAGCAGCTCCAGCTCACGCAGGGGCGTGCGGCCTCGCTGGAGCTGGCTCGGCAAGCTGCCGCCGTCGAGCGTGGGCGCGAGGTGACGCGCCGCTTCCTCGGTAGCGGCACGGCGTACACGCCGCAGTCCGTGAACTTCTACGGCAACTGACGGACGCGGCCATGAACGACGTCTCCGTCATCGACCGTTTCCTCAACGTCTTCTCCACGTACATCGATTCGGGGTTCGGCCTGCTGCACGGTGAAGTCGCTTTTCTGACCGCGACGCTGGTAGCGATCGACATGACCCTGGCTGGCCTGTACTGGGCACTGGGTCATGCCACCGGTCAGGGCGAAGACGTGATGGCCAAGCTCCTGCGCAAGGTGCTCTACGTCGGCGCCTTCGCCTACATCATCGGCAACTTCAACTGGCTCTCCGGCATCGTGTTCCGATCCTTCGCCGGCCTGGGACTGACGGCCTCAGGTTCGACCATGAGCATGGCGACCTTTCTGCAGCCGGGGCGTCTCGCCAAGACCGGTATCGACGCGGCTGCGCCCATCCTGCAGCAGATCAGCGAGATGGCCGGGTTCCCGGAGGTGTTCATCAACATCGCACCTATCGTCGTGATGTTCCTCGCCTGGCTGATCGTCATCATCAGCTTCTTCGTGCTGGCGGTGCAGCTCTTCGTTACGCTGATCGAATTCAAGCTGACCACGCTGGCTGGCTTCGTGCTGGTGCCGTTCGCACTCTGGAACAAGACCGCCTTTCTCGCTGAAAAGGTGCTCGGCAACGTGGTGTCCTCGGGCATCAAAGTGCTGGTGCTGGCCGTGATCGTGGGCATTGGCACAGGGCTGTTCGCCGAGTTCCAGGTCACGCCCAATGAGCCATCCGTCGACCACGCACTGGTGGTGATGCTGGCCTCGCTCGCCATGCTGGCACTCGGCATCTTCGGCCCCGGCATCGCCACCGGCCTGGTGTCTGGAGCGCCGCAGCTTGGCGCGGGTGCGATGGCGGGAGCAGCAATGGGCGCAGCCGGTACAGCCGTCGCGGTTGGTGCTGCCGCGACGGGCGTGGGCAGCGCGGTGGTGGCTGGGGCGCGCATGGCACCTGTCGCCGCCAAAGCGGCCGCCAGCGGTGCGCGTGCTGCGGCCTCGACCGCAAGCAGTGCGCGATCCGCTTATCAAGCGGGTTCCACAGCAGCCGGCGGTGGCCTCAAGGGTGCCGCTGCCGGCGTGGGCAACGTTGCCAAGACCGGCGCGCAAGCTGTCGGCCAAAAGGCCGCCGCCGGGATGCGCTCGCTCAAGGAGCGCGCGGCATCCGCTTTCCGTTCCGATGAGGCAGGGCCGACACCTGGAGGCGCTGCCGCATCAGGCCAATCCGCTGCCAGCGAAGCCAATTCCGGCGCTGCCGATCCGCAGCAACAGGCGCAACCCGCTTGGGCCAAACGCCTGCACCGCCGCCAGCAGATCAGCCATGCCGCTACGACCGCCGCCCACACGCTGCGCGGAGGCGACGGCGGTGGTTCGAGTAGCGGCCCGAGTTTGAACAGTTCCGACGATTGAAGCCATTCACAAGGAGAACAACCCATGCGATTCAAACGACCGCAGGTGCGCTATGCCGATACGCCGCAGCCTGCCACTCCCTACCAATCCGCCGCCCAGGTGTGGGACGAGCGCATCGGCTCGGTCCGCGTGCAGGCAAAGAACTGGCGGCTGATGGCCTTCGGTTGTCTGGTGCTTGCTCTGCTGATGGCGGGTGGCTTGGTCTGGCGCTCGGCCCAGTCCATCGTCACGCCCTTCGTGGTGGAAGTGGATCAGGCCGGCCAAGTTCGGGCGGTCGGCGAAGCCGCCACACCGTACCGGCCGAACGATGCCCAGATTGCCTATCACTTGGCTCACTTCGTCGTGCTGGTTCGTTCGCTGTCCATCGATCCCATCGTCTTGCGGCAGAACTGGCTCGATGCCTACGACTACACCACCGATCGCGGCGCGGGCGTGCTCAACGAGTACGCCCGCACCCATGACCCGTTCGCCCGCGTCGGCAAGGAGTCGGTCACGGTGCAGATCACCAGCGTCGTGCGCGCCAGCGACGCGTCTTTCAACGTGCGCTGGACCGAGCAGCGCTTCGCCAACGGCGCGCCGGCCGGCACCGAGCGCTGGAACGCCGTGATTTCCACCGTCCTGCAAACCCCGCGCACCGAGCAGCGGTTGCGCAAGAACCCATTGGGCATCTACGTCAACGGACTGTCGTGGAGCCGCGAACTCGATGCCGCCGAAGGAGCCAAGCCATGAACCCGTCTTTCCGCTTTTACGCCCTTGTGTTGACGCTTGCAGCCTCTGCACTGTCGTTGCAGGGCTGCGCCACGAAGGGCACGCCACCGCCGATCATCTCGCTCGATGAGCCGGTGCAGGCCCAGCCGCAGCCCGAACCACCCAAGCCGATTGAAGTGGTAGAAGTACCGAAGGTGTTGCCGATGCCGGCGCAGATGAAGCCTCTGGAGAGCATCGAGGCCAAGACGGCACCTGAGCCCGCCGACGAGAAACTCCGCGTCTCGCGTGCCAATGCCGAGGCGCGCATCGCGCCCACGCGCGAGGGCTACGTCAACGCCATCCAGGTCTGGCCCTTCACGGATGGTGCGCTGTATCAGGTCTATGCGGCGCCGGGGCGGGTAACGGTCATCTCTCTCCAACCCGGCGAGGAACTGGTGACGGTCGCCGCCGGCGACACGGTGCGCTGGATTGTCGGTGACACCTCCAGCGGTACAGGTGACGCGCTGCGTGTCAGCGTATTGGTGAAGCCGATCCGCTCGGGGCTCAAGACCAATCTGGTCATCACCACCAGTCGGCGCACCTACCTGATCGAGCTGACCTCGACCGAACGCGCCTGGATGGCTTCGGTGTCGTGGGAGTACCCGAAAGATCGGATGCTCGCCCTACAACGGCAGGCACAGGCCGCGCAGGCGACCGCACTGGTCGATAGCGGCCTGTCGCTGGAGAGGATTCGTTTCCGCTACGCCATCAGCGGCAGCACGCCGCCGTGGAAGCCGCTGCGCGCCTTCGACGACGGCGAGAAGGTCTATATCCAGTTCCCACCGGGCATCGCGCAAGGCGAGCTGCCGCCGCTGTTCGTGATCGGCGCTCAGGGCGATGGGCAACTGGTGAACTACCGTTTCCGCTCGCCGTACTACATCGTGGATCGGCTGTTCGGCGCGGCTGAGTTGCGCCTGGGCGGTGGAAAGGGAAGCGATGGCGGCGAAGTGGTGCGCATCGAGCGCACGGATGGAGTCGTGGGCGCAGCGCGGGGGAACTGACCATGAGCCAGAACGACACCCCGGAAATGCCCGTTCCCGACGCCGCCCCGAAGGTCGCGCCAGAGAACGTGGCACTACGCGCCCAGCCGCGCCCGGTGACGCGCTTGAACCGGCGCACATTGGCAGTCCTGGCCGGCGGGCTCGCCGTGGCCGTGCTGGGGGCAACCATGTGGTCGCTGCAACCGCACAAACGCAGTGCAGGCGAACAGGCCGAGCTTTACAACGTGGATCGTGTTTCGCGCTCGGAAGGGCTGGACCAGCTTCCGACCGATTACTCCAAGCTTCCGCGAGCTTTGCCTCCCCAAGTACCCGAGCTGGGGCCGCCGCTGCCGGGCGACTTGGGGCCAGCCATCGTGAAATCGCAGCAGCCTGTGGCACCGACTTACTCGCCACCCGGCCACGCTCCGGCAAATGCCGAGCACGACGCCCAGCACAAGGAAGCGGAAGCGGCGGCGGGCGCATCGGTGTTCTTCCGATCCAGCAATCAGCGCGCCGCTGCTGGGCCAACGCAGGTGGCCACGGCCAGTTCCGCGTCTGGCCTTGCGGGCTTCGATCCGATGGCTGCCGGGCCGGCTTCGGCAGCGGCTCAACCAGTCGATCCGACCGCCGTGCAGAACCGGCAGGAGCAGAAAGAGGCGTTCCTGAAAGCCGGCTCCACGGAAACCCGTAATTCTGGGAATCTGAAAACGCCGACTTCGCCGTACCAGGTCATGGCCGGCACCGTGATCGCGGGTGCCCTGGTCACGGGTATCAAGTCCGATCTGCCGGGCGACGTGATCGCCACGGTGACGGAGCCGGTCTACGACACGGCCACCGGCAAGTTCGTACTGATCCCGCAGGGTTCGCGCATCCTCGGCCGCTACAACAGCCAGGTGAGCTACGGGCAAAGCCGGGTGCAGGTGGTGTGGAACAGGATCATCCTGCCTGACACGTCTTCGCTGACGCTGGACAACCTAGCCGGTGCCGACCCCGCCGGTAACTCCGGACTGGAGGATGGTGTCGATTGGCATTGGGATCGCATCTTCGCCGGTGCTGCGCTGACGACGCTGCTGGGCGTCGGTGCCGAACTGGCCGCGCCGGAGAACCGTCAGAACGGCGATCGCGTCATCAACGCCGGGCGCAACAGCTTGCAGGACAGCGTGAATCAGGTTGGCCAAGAGATGACCCGGCGCAACCTCAACATCCAGCCCACGTTGACGGAGCGGCCGGGCCTGCCGGTGCGCATTATCGTCAACCGGGATCTGGTGCTGCGGCCCTATCAGCCGCTGTTCTTCAATCGGGGGATTTCACGATGAACACCACGCGCAAGCTACGGCTGGGGCCGCTGCCCAAGACCGAGAGCGTCAAGCTAACCTTCACATGTCCGACCAGCCTCAAGGCGGACCTCGACCGCTACGCCGCGCTGCATGCGCAGACTTATGGCGAGACGGTCGATGCGGCGACGCTGATCCCGCACATGCTAGAGGCATTCATGGCGGGGGATCGAGGATTCAGGAGAGGTACTTCCCCAAAGCAGGTGCCGCAGAAATCAACCTAGCAGGTTGAAACCCATCATCCCTTACACGAAAGCGCAGCCAACGGCTGCGCTTTCGCTTTTTTTGGGGCCGACGCAGGCATGGAGGCATATGATGGCGGGTAAGAAGTGAGTTGGTCATGAACTGACCCGTCCGCTGCAGTGCTCTCAGGCTTGCTGTCGCGATGCCCCCATGTGGCACCTGGCACGTAGGACGCCAAGTACGCACGGCGGCTGGAATCTAGCCTAACTCATTGCCCCATATAGCCTTTAGTGCTGCTGTCCGGTTGCACAATAAGCTTGACAGCTGACATTTTTTATTGCCCGCTCGATTCGTGGGCCGCTTTGCTGCCATGGAGCGCGTCAAAGGATAGGCTCATGCGTTACCACGGAGCATGGGAACGAGGAGGAAGGCGCTAATGGCAGGCATAAAAATTGTGGAGGGGGGGCAGGCAAAGCCTGACGGGGTGGTTTACCCCACCGTAACTTTGAAGGTTTGCTGTTTGCTGTTTGCTGGCAATGATAATAAACGAAAAGTATCTCTTTCTTCTTCATCAATTTGCAATACAAGATTGGTTTCCCATTCCAGATATTTTCTGGCAGCCTCTTTGTTGCCGTGATGTCTGTCATGTACAAAAAACAGGAAATCAATACATTCCGCATCGGGTGGGTTGTTGCTTTGTTTTTCCAGGCTTAGGCCAGCCACCTCAAAAACAGAAGGGTCAAATATTGTCTGCTGAATATTCTGATACCCTGCATTGACCATATCAGTGGCCAATAATGCCGTTATATCATCGCCCGTACCCAGTAACAGGACAGGCGTTTGTTTATCAAGCGGAACATGTTTGAACAAGGTGGGACGAATGACCCACTGCGCTTGCTTTAAATGAACAGAACGGAACTGCATACTGGATCTGCTGTCCAGGATACTTGCTTGAGGATACTGTTTGATGAAGTTAATGGTTTCCTGGGGAGAAAGTGTTTGGGGATGTACCAAGGCAAGGGCTTCATCCATTGGTACCGCTAATGTTGCCAATTTATCGGTTTCTGGCAATAGATAGACCTCCCAGCCCAGCTGTTTGAGCCAGCTGGCGATAACAGGTGCCCTGACCTGGTCAAAATCGGCTAAAACGATGCGGGCCTTCCTGACGCCAATATATTCGTCGGTTGCCTGAATCAACTGCCCTCCTGGGGCATGCCGTATAGCGGATGATAACCGGCTTTCCTCAAATTCCTGGGCGGTACGCACATCAAACAGGTATGTTGTGCGATTTGTTTCTTCTTGCCAGATTTTTAATTGCTGGCATGAAATGCTTTGTAGCTCGAATTGTTGGATCAGATGATGTGCGCTTTGTCTGGCTTCGGCAAGTAATTCCGGGTTGATTTTTTCCGGATAAAGCCTGTTTGACTGGTGCTCCAGTTCATAGCCTGACAAATACCACCCCTGGGTGCCGTTTTCAAGTGCATAAATGGGGTTGGGAATGCCAAGATTGATCAGGGTCTGGGCACCGATAATGCTGCGTGTACGCCCCGCACAATTGATGATGATAGTTGTTGAGGGATCAGGGGCGATTTGACGGGCGCGCAGGGCAAGCTCTCCGTTAGGGCAGCAGATGGATCCCGGTATGTTCATTTTCCGGTATTCCGGTATGGGTCGGCCATCCAGGATTACCAGGCTTGCCGGTGCGGATTGTATCCGTTCATGCAATTGCCTGGCGCTGATATGCGGCGTTTGGTAAATGTGTTCTGCCAGTTCTCCAAACGTTTTACTGGGTAAATTGACCCCGGCAAAGGTGGCGTATCCAGCTGCTTGCCAAGCCTGGATGCCTCCTTGCAGGATATGAACATGCGTATAGCCCAGTCGTTGTAAAGCCCTGGCAGCAGCCTTCACGACTGCTTCACCGGTATGGTCTGCGTAAATAACAATACGCGTGTTTTTACGAGGGACAAGTCTCCCGACGCGAAGTTCAAGCACACTATAGGGTAAAGAAACAGCAAAGAAAAGGTGGTTCTCGCCGTATTGGCCGTGTTCACGGATATCCAGTACGGCGATTTCATGTTCATCATGAATCCAGCTTTTCAGCAGTTTGGCATCGATTGTTTTCATTGTTTAAATAGCGGTGAGGCTGGACGTGAATGGAGCTGTCGGGTTCAGTTGCCCTGACGGGTTTTGACACCGATATCCATGATTTTGCAGGTATTGTTTTCCACATCAAAGGCCAGTCTTTCGGTAAGTGTTTCCAGTGCCTTGCCATACATATGCAGGTGGCGGATCTGGCTGTCTTCAATGCGAACGGCATGAATGTCGTCAGGCATTAAGGCGATTCCTTCACCGGGACCTATGCTTTTAATGGCAGTTTGAACGAGCGTTGCTTTTCCGCTAATGCTGCCATCATCGGTACGGTCGTACAAATAGTTGCTTTCGGTGCCTTCTACGGCAGCAATACAGGCCCACGTTGTATGGTTATGCGGCACGATTTTTTTGCCAGGCTTCATCACATTTAGATACAGGGCAAAGCTGTTGTCAGGTTCTGAATGAATTAAATAGCGGGCTTGCAACTCTTCGCCTTCGGGTGCGGGATAGTCTGCTTCTGACCACCAGTCTTTATGGGCGGCCAGTTTGATCAGGCCTTCACGCACGGATTCCAGGCCTTGACGATTGGGTTCCGGTGTTGTTTGCTGTTTGGCCAGTGTGATAAAAGCGTTGATGGCATTTTGTTTGCCATTGTTGTTGTTCATGAGCGGTTCTCCTGTGATTTTTATAAAGTATAGTAATTTCCCCGTACATTGACTAATTAAAATTCTTGGTTAATATATTAGCTATCCTAATGGATACAATCCTGTATTTTCTTTTATTAATGATTTTTCATATTACTATTCCCTATGAATAACCTGGATCTGGGTTTATTGCGCACGCTGGTTACTGTCGAAAAAACTAATACATTTTCCGGTGCGGCAGCCGTATTGTTCAAGACACAATCGGCCATCAGCCAGCAAATGCAAAGACTGGAATCCCAGATCGGGTATCCGTTATTTGAGAAACGGGGCAGGCACCGGGAACTGACGGCTCAAGGCAAACAACTGGCCATGTATGCGCGGCGTTTACTGGCGATCAATGATGAGGTCTTGCGCACACTGGGGCAGCAGCAAGTGGAAGGGCATATCCGTTTTGGCGCGACCTTTGATGTGGCGGATACGATTTTGCCAATCGTGCTTACCCATATAGCGCGTCATGCACCTAAAGTGAAGCTGGATATCCAGGTTGACCGCAGTCCCGCCTTGATGGACTTGCTGGCCTCCGGTGATATAGACATGACCATTTCCACACGCGATGCACCGGGATTGAGCAGTTTTGTGGTGCGTACCTCTCCAACGGTGTGGATATGCGCGGCGGATTTTCCTTTTAGCCGGGGCGCTACTTTGCCTTTGATTCTGGCGGATGAACCCAGTATTTTCCGGCGACTTGCATTAACTGCACTTGCGCAAAGCCAGACGCAATGGCGTATTAACTATCTGGCCCCCTCTTTGGCGGGGATCAAGGCGGCTGTTCGGGCCGGGTTGGGTGTAACGGCCCGCAGTGTCGAGTTTCTGGGGCCTGATATGAGGGTTTTGGCCGAGTCGGAGGGTTTGCCGGCATTACCTTTGGTGACGTACCGTTTGTTGACGCGCAAAGACACGATCAATCCATTGGTTTTGCATATTTTTGAAATGTTGCGGACCCAGTTTGAAAATACAGTCTGAGTCCGGTCGCGTTGTGGCGGGTCTGAACAAGTCATCTGCCACCGTCATCAGGTCAAGGGCAAGATAACTTCAGGACATTTGGCTAAGCATTTTCCGGAAATGGTTAAGCGAGAACAGGAACAGGACCAGACCAATAATAAACAATGACAGGAATTGGGGCCATACGACCTGAAAGTCTGCACCACGATAAAGAATGGCCTGACCCAGTGAGACAAAGTGCGTGGTAGGCGCCAGTAGCATGATGTCCTGGACAAACTGCGGCATGCTTTCCCGGGGTGTACTGGCACCTGAAAGCATTTGTAAGGGCAGCAGTACCAGCACCATTAATAGCCCGAACTGCGGCATATTGCGAGAGAGTGTGGCCATGAATATGCCCATTGAGGTGGTGGCAAACAGGTGCAGGGAGGCACCGGCAAGAAACAGCAGGATTGAGCCCTCAATGGGGACGCTGAGCCAGTCCTGGACAACGATCTGAAGTGAAAAGGCGGATGCGACCAGTACAACCAGGCCCATTGACCAGATTTTGGAGAGCATGATTTCGGCTGGTGTCACAGGCATGACCAGAAGGTGTTCGATGGTGCCATGTTCACGTTCACGGATAAGTGCGGCACCGGTCAGGATGATGGAAAGCATGGTGATGCTGTTGATGATTTCCATTAAAGAACCAAACCAGGAGCGCTCAAGCGTTGGATTAAAACGCATCCGTATGGCCAAATCAACCATGGGAGTTTCAGTGGCTTTATAGCCTTGGACAAATTCGTTGACTTCGCTGTTGACAATTTGCTGGATATAACTGCTCCCGGTAAAGGCTTGTGACATTCGGGTGGCATCCACATTCAACTGGATTTCCGGTTGTTTACCGGCCAGCACGTCTTTTTGGAAATCAGGGGGGATATTAAGGGCGAAGGTAAACCGGCCTTCATCCATGCCAGAGTCCATTTCATTGATGGAGATCATTTCTGGGTGCGTAAACCGCGGCGGGAAAAAGGCACTGACAATGCGGCCAGACAAGGGGGAGCGGTCCTCATCAACAATGGCTATCGGTGCACCATGCAGGGTTTCCGGCATGGCTGTGGCTGCGGTGTAAACTGAAACGGTAAAGGTGTAGATAATCAGGAATAGCATGATCGGGTCTCTGATGAGACTCCAGAACTCCTTGATACCCAGCCGATAAATATTTTTAAAATTGGCCATGCTCAGGTGTCCTGTTTCTTTAGCAAGATAATGGACAGCAGTAGAATCACGATGGCACCGGCCAGCATGGGCCAGTAATACGTGATCAGATTCTGAAAGCCGAGTGCCTTGTTAAAGATCCCCCGGCTGATCATGAGAAAATAGGTGGTTGGGAAAATGTTGCCAATGAATGCGGCAAACCCTTCCAGGGCAGAAACCGGATTCAGCAGTCCCGAAAACTGGATGGCAGGCAGTAAGGTGCCGACCATGGTGAAGAACATGGCGGCAATCTGGCTTTTCGTGAATGTGGAGGCAAACAGGCCCACGCCGGTTGCGAACAGGACATACAGGAAAGCGGCCAGCAAAAGCGCCAGGAAATTACCCTTGATGGGGACATCGAAAACAGTAATGGCCAGAAAAGCCATGAGCAGGAAGTTCATCATGCCCAGAATAATGTAAGGAACCTGTTTGCCCAGCAGGAATTCACTGCGGGTAACGGGTGTTACGTAAAGATTGATAATTGATCCCAGTTCTTTTTCTCTTACCACCGAGAGGGCGGAAAGCATGGCCGGAATCATGAGCAGCAAGAGGGGAATAACGGCCGGTACCATGGCAGGCAGGCTTTTTACATCGGGGTTATAGCGGAAACGGGTTTGGATGGAGGCCGGTACTGTACTGGCGGGGTCGATGCCCAGTCGCTCGGTAGCCATGGTAGACAACCAGCCCTGATGCATGCCAAGCACATAACCTTGAACGGTTTCCGCCCGCTGCGGATTGGCGCCATCTATCCAGGCGCCAATCTGTACGTTTTTCCCCTGTTTGAGATCACGGGCGAAACCAGGTGGAATTTCCAGGGCCAGCACCACTTCGTTACTGCGCATGCGCCGGTCAAGATCGGCATAGTCCTTGATGGGCGGCTTTTCAATGAAGTAACGAGAACCTGCCAGGTTCAACGTATAGTTTTGGCTTAGGGTGGTTTGGTCACGGTCCAGGACGGCAAAGGTCAGATCCTCGACATCCATGCTGATGCCATAACCCATAATGAACATGAGGATGGCAGTACCAAGCAGGGCAAGGGTTCTGCGCACGGGATCACGTTGCAACTGAAGGGTTTCCAGCAGGGTATAGCTGAAGGCCCTTGAAAAACTGAAGCCATTTGTTCTGGTTGGTTCCGGGTTGGTGGTCTGGGCCGGTGTTTCGGGTTCTGGTGCAGGGGACGGGCTTTTGCCTGTTTCGGTCTCACGAACCGCATCTTCCAGGTAAGCAATAAATGCGTCTTCCAGCGTCTGGGTGCCGCGTTGGCGCACCAGTTCTGCCGGTGTACCGCTAACCAGAACCTTGCCCGCATGCATGAAAGAGATCCGGTCGCATCGTTCGGCCTCATTCATGAAGTGGGTGGAAATAAAAATAGTGACCCCGTCCTTGCGGGCCAGGTCTATCATGAGTTGCCAGAAAAGGTCCCGTGCAACGGGATCCACGCCCGAGGTAGGTTCATCAAGGATCAATAATTCGGGGCCGTGAACCACAGCAACGGCCAGCGACAGGCGCTGACGTACCCCCATGGGCAGGTTGTCTGGCAGTGCATCAATGGCATCGCCCAGATCAAAGCGCTGAATCATGGCCTCAACACGTGCCGGGATTTGTGCCTCGGGAACCTTGAACAAGCGGGCATGCAACACCAGGTTTTGTTTTACCGTGAGTTCCGTGTAAAGGGAAAATGCCTGCGACATATAGCCGACCCGACGTCGGGTGTCGATATCCTTGGGGTTGACTTCTTGTCCAAACAGCCATGCCTTGCCTTCAGAGGCCTCAAGCAGGCCGGTGAGCATTTTCATGGTGGTTGACTTGCCACAGCCGTTGGAACCCAGGAAGCCAAAAATTTCACCCTGCCTGATGCGGAAATTGACATGGTCAACCGCCACAAAATCGCCAAAGCGCATGGTTAAGTCTTGCGCTTCAATGGCAATATTCGCATTGTCATTATTGAAGGGTGGAATGACGATGTCATGATGTTCGGCCCGTTTTTCTTCGGGAAGCAGTTTGATGAAAGCTTGCTCAAGAGAACGGGAGTCGGTTTTTTCATGCAATTCATGGGGCGTACCGGTGGCCAGTACCTTGCCATCGTCCATGGCAATCAGCCAGTCGAAGCGATCGGCCTCTTCCATATAGGCGGTGGCAACAATCACACTCATTTGCGGCCGGTTTTGCCGGATGCGATTGATGAGGTCCCAGAATTGTTTGCGGGCAAGTGGGTCCACACCGGTCGTGGGCTCGTCAAGAATCAATAAATTGGGGTCGTGAATGAGCGCACAGCATAAACCCAGTTTTTGTTTCATGCCTCCGGAAAGTTTGCCGGCCGGCCGGGATAAAAACGGATACAGGCCGGTGCTGCGGGTAAGGTCATCAATTCGCCTGCGTCGTTCTTGCTCATTGTGACCGAACAGGCGGGCGAAAAACTGCAGGTTTTCTTCAATGGAAAGGGTGGGATAGAGGTTTTTGCCCAGTCCCTGCGGCATGTAGGCGATATGGGGACAGACTTGGGTGCGGTGTGCCGCTTCGGCCATGCTGCCCTGTAATACCTCAACACGGCCTGACTGAATGGCGCGGGCACCGGCAATCAGGGATAAAAGACTGGATTTGCCCACTCCATCGGGGCCAATCAGTCCCACCATGATGCCTGCGGGGATATCCAGGCAGATATTGTCCAGGGCCAGCTTTTTGCCATAACGCAGGCTGACCGATTGCAGTCTGGCGACCGGTGCGTTCATGACGGGTTTACTCCGGCAGCTTGATAGTTAAGTGCTCTGGCCATTCCTTGTTGGCGTCAAGCTTTATCCAAGCCATACCTGGCAGGCCGGTCTTGACCTGTTCAAGATGCTTTTGCAGCAGCTCGGGTGAAATGCGCGCCTTGACACGGAACATGAGTTTTTGGCGCTCACTGGCCGTTTCAACGGTTTTGGGCGTGAATTGGGCCGAGCTGGCAACAAAAGAAACCTTGGCTGGTATGACATATTCGGGTGCCGCATCCAGGACAATATGCACATCAGTATCCAGGGCAATGCGGCCAGCCACGGTTTCAGGCAGGAAGAAGGTCATGTAGACATCGTTAAGGTCGATGACATTCAGGATTTTGCCACCGCCACCAACCACTTCACCCGGCTGGGCAATACGAAATTGAACGCGTCCGTCGCGCGGGGATTTCAGGATGCTGTCATCAATATCGGCCTGAATGCGCTTGATGGCCGCTTCTGCCGCAATAACGGCTGATTCTGCCCCGCTTACCTGTGCTTTGGCTGCCTTGATAGCGGCCTGTGCCGCATTGACCTGGGCTTTGGCGGCATTCAGACCGGCTTCGGTACTGCGAGCAGCGGCACGGTCATCGTCAAGGGTTTGTTTGGGGGTGGCACCACGGGCAGCCAGGGTTTCGGTTCTGCTCAGGCGTTGTTTGGCCAGGGTAAATTCGCTTTCCCGCTGTGCCATGAGTGCCTGACTGGCAAGCAATTCGCTTTCTCGGGCATCGACCTGGACCTTGGCGATATTGACATTATTCAGTGCCTGCTGGTGTTCTGCCTGTGCCTGTTCAAGCTGGGCTTTCAGGACATCTATTTGCATATGGGCAAGGGGTTGATCTGCCTTGATAAAGTCACCTTCATTGACAAGTATGTCCTGGATGCGTCCGGCAAGCTTGCTGGAAATATCCAGTTCGGTGGCTTCTATGCGGCCATTGCTGCTGATAAAACCATCGAGCTGGTTGTTGGACTCGGCCTGTTTCCAGTAATAGACACCAATCGCAATGGCAGCCAGGATAATGATGATGAGGAGGAACGGTTTTTTGTTTGATGCGCTCATGTGGTACTCTGATGGCAGGAAAACCCGGGTTGCCACTATAAAACCAGACAGGCCCGGAAGTATGATGACAGGTGATTTATGCGCTTTGCTTTAATAACCGAAAACTTCGATGGCTTTCCGAAGGATAACGAAAATCATGATAATCAGCCCCAGTCCCATGACCACAATGCCGGGATTATGGTCTTTCAGTCCGATACCGATAAAAACGATAATAATGCCGATGACAAAAACAAGGTGTAAAGGTACATCACTGAAATCCATGGTGAATCCTATTTTGAATGACCGTTATGGGGCTGTGGTCAGCTGTTGATCACTGCCCGACCCCATTTTTATCCCTTAAGTATATCAAATGCCCATCTGGCAATTATTAAAAAAAATTTCAAGGCTAAAAAGAAACAAAAAGTAAATATCGGTTTGCGCAGACTTTGGCGCAGAGGCAAGCTGGCAAGTCAAAGAACAGCGTGACCGAGATACGCCAGCCATTTGGCCAGCGTACTTACTGTTTTTTATTGGCGGGCCTGGCGGGAGGGAGGGAGGTCATGGATGGGTGATGTGCTGCGCCAGGGGTTGATATCCAGCCCGCCCCGACGGGTATAGCGTGCATAAACAAACAGTTTGGCGGGTTGGCAGTGTTTCATGATGTCGCAGAAAATCTGTTCCACACATTGTTCATGAAAACCGTCATGATTGCGGTAAGAAATAATGTATTCCAGCAGGCTGGCATGGTTGATGGCAGGACCTTCATAACTGATTTGCAGACTGCCCCAGTCGGGCTGCCGGGTAACAGGGCAGTTGGATTTCAGCAGGTTGGAAACCAGGGTTTCATGCACGATGGTGTCGGTATCGCATTGCAACAGGCTGGCATCGGGTTCATATTTTTCGGGAGTGACATCCAGTTCGTCAATTAGTATCCCGTCCAGGTTTTCTATGGTTTGTTGAGAAAAATCGGTGGGCTCGATAAGCTGGATTGAAACCGGTGCTCCGCTGGCCACGGACAAGTCTGTCTGCAGGCAGGCCAACAGGTTTTCGCTTGTGTTCAGCCGGGTCTGGTTGAATGAATTCAAATAAAGTTTAAAAGATTTTGATTCAATGATGTTGGGGGCGGCCGCATCAAAACTGAAGCGGGCCATGGCCACCTGCGGCTTGCCCTTTGGATTAAGCCAGGAAAGCTCATAGGCATTCCAGATGTCGGCCCCGTACCAGGCAGGGTGTGGCTGCAAGGACAGTTGAGATCGGCCAATGGTGCGGGCAATGGGGAAAAGGAGGGACGGATCGTATTGATCCGGGTATTGCGTTTCTTTTCCCAAAGGGGCCTGATTAAGTTCACGGTTGATCATGGCAGGCGAACAATTAAGATTGAGGTTGCATGAAAATGGTTTTATGGCGCGAGACCGACTGGATTGGGTCATCAGGCAATTCGGTTGCGGGCTCAAGATCCGGGAAAATTTCCGCATCAAAGGCCTTGTCGCCGTTTTCATCGGCCAGTCCGCTTGGCTTGAGACCAACAAAATCAAACAGCTGGCGGTCCATTAAATGCGAGGGTGCCACCGCAGACAGGGATTTGAAGATATTCCATACTTTTTTGGGGCTTTCTTTTTCCCAGGCACGGATCATCTGGTTGATTTCCTGGCGTTTCAGGTTTTCCTGGGAACCGCACAGATTACATGGAATGATGGGGAATTGCTTCATCTCGGCATAGGCAATCAGGTCTTTTTCCGCAATATAGGCAAGTGGCCTGATAACCGTATGCCTGCCATCGTCTGACACCAGTTTGGGGGGCATGGTTTTAAGTTTTGCCGCATAAAACAGGTTCAGGAAGAAGGTGGCCAGAATATCGTCCCGATGGTGACCCAAGGCAATTTTTGTTGCACCCAGTTCATCGGCAACACGATATAAAATACCGCGCCGCAGGCGTGAACAAAGTGAGCAGGTTGTTTTTCCTTCAGGAATAAGACGCTTGACGATGGAATAGGTATCCTGATTTTCAATATGAAAGGGAACACCTATCTTTGTCAGGTATTCGGGCAAAATATGTTCGGGAAAGCCGGGCTGTTTCTGGTCCAGGTTGACGGCCATAATGTCGAACTTGACCGGTGCGCGCTTTTGCAAGGTCATGAGAATATCCAGCATGCCGTATGAGTCTTTGCCTCCTGAAAGGCAAACCATGACTTTGTCGCCATCTTCAATCATGTTGTAATCAACAATAGCGGTACCGGCTTCACGGATAACACGTTTGCTCAGCTTATTGTTTTCAATGCGGATTTTTTCGGCCGCAGCGCTACGATGCTCGTTACTCATGTTTATCGTCCAGTAACAACTTCAATGCCAACCGCATCACAATCGGCGAAAGCCATGGGTTTGCTGATCCTGAGCCTGACTTTTTGAACCTCGGGGAAATCTTTCAGCAAACGATTGGCAATCATTTCGCCCAGTGACTCCACCAGGTGCACGTGGGCACGGGTACATTCTTCAATAATGGCTTCCCGCAGCTTGCGATAGTCAAGAACACTGCTGATATCGTTGTCATTCAGTTGTCTGGGTACATGAATGTCTATTTCTGCATCAATATGCAGGGGCTGGGTGGCACGCAGCTCATGTTCAAGAATGCCAATGCGGGCATCAAGGGCAAGACGGGAGAAGAATATACGACGAGTTGACATAGAATTAAGGTTAATATGTAGAGACAAAGAAGAAAGCGTTTTCTTTGCAATTTATCAAGGGCTTAATTGTAGTGGTTATCTCATTTGAAGAGGCTGCAATAAGGTTTTCAAGGTAAAGAAAATCATTGATTTTTCATGGAAAAAAGGATTTGGCTGCATGCAACCGGTTGTTTATGATGCGATTGTGATTGGTGCAGGCCCGGCAGGTGCTTCATGTGCTGTCTGGCTTGCCCATTTGGGCTTTTCTCCGTTAATTCTTGATGGCTCTGAACAGGTTGGGGGGCTGACGGCGCATAACCCCTTTGAAGATGCCTGGAATGTCACCGCTCCTGGCCTGACCGGCGAAGAAGTGGCGGTGCAGATCAAGCGCAGTCTGGATGGCGCCAGGGTCCCTGTGCTTTTGAAAATGCGGGTCGACAGGGTAGAGATCATTGATGCCCCTGATCAGATTAATGCCTTGCTCAAAAAGGAGGGCAAGCACGATAAGCCGGTCTGTCCAAGACTGTTTCGCGTGTTCTTTGACGGGCATTCCCTGGTGTCGCGTTTTGTGGTGGTGGCCAGTGGCGTTACCTCCCGCTTTCCGCAAGAGCTGGCCAATCAAAAATATGACCATGTCCTGGTGGGGCCTGGCAGGCACATTTCCAACTATGAGTTTGCCAACAAGCGGGTGGCCGTCTTGGGAGGCGGTGATAACGCTTTTGAAAACGCCATTTTTGCACAAAAAAGAGGAGCTTTGTCGGTGGATATTTATGCCCGTCATATCCGGGCGCAAAGACAATGGTTTGAATCCCTGTCACGAAAGCGGATTCATACCGGTGAGTATGTGTTTGATCCGCTGACCCGAACCGTTAACGGACACAGGTATGATGTGGTGATGGTTTTTTATGGCTGGCAGGCTCAGCTCAATGGCCTGGAAAGCCTGGGTCTTTCGTGCAGTGAAAAAGGCTATGTCAACACCCATGTGCATACTGCAGAAACCAATGTGTCCGGGGTGTATGCCATTGGTGAAGTCGCCAACCGGCACCATCCCTGCATTATCACCTCCATGGCTGATGGGGTGGTGGCGGCCAAGGCCATCCAGTACAGGCTGGAACAGGAAGAGCTTGAACTGGTGAGTTAGGGCTGCAGACGGGAGCGGGCCTGGTCGATGGCCTGGCAAAGTCCGGGCAGGGCACGAATCAGGCGATCTGTCGGACGAAATAAAATATCCGGATGTTGGGTAACGATTGCCTGACGGGCAAATGAAAACCCTTTGTCATTGAAAAAGTCCCGTATTTCGTCGGCTGTTTTTTCATGTGAAGCGCCAGCCAGTATCAGTTTGGGTTGGCGTTGCATAATGCTTTCCAGGCTGACAATAGGCGAAGGGCTGTTCAGGTCGTTAAAAATATTGTAGGCACCACATAACTGCAACATTTCATTCTGGATAGGGCCACCCCCCAGCGTGTATAGCGGGGAATTGCCCAGAAAAATGAAAACGGGTACCGGGGTACGGGCGCTGTACTCATCGCGGGTTTGTTGGATGATGGCTTCCAGCTCATGGGCCTGGTGGCGGGTTTGTTCCAGCGTTCCGGTCAGCCCGGCAATTTGTAACAGGTCTGCCGTAATATCCGCCAGTTTTATTGGTTGAAGAGACAGTATCGGCACCATGCGTTCAGTCTGTTTGAGTCCTGTCACGGGCAGGCCACCTGAAGACCAGGTCACAATCAGGTCGGGTTTCAGGCTTAGCAATAATTCGGCATTTGGACGCAGGCCGTCGCCCACGTTAGTCATGTTTTTGACTTCAGGGGGATAGTTGCTGCTTTTGGCAACCCCAATCAGCTGTTTGCCTGCCCCGGCCGCAAATATCAGTTCCGTGGCATGGGGCGACAGGCTGATAATGCGTTTTGCCGTTTCGTGCACGGGGGCGCTTAAGGTGCCTGCCTGGGCAGGCAGGCAGGCATTCAATGAACCGGCAAGAAGGCAGAGCCCGGCAAACAGCTTATGATGAAGCTTCATGTTGATGATCCCGAGATTCCTGGTTGCAGACAGCTTACTGGTTTGGTAAAAGCCATAACAACCACGGAAGGCCTGTTACATGCGCCAGGCAAGGTTTAGAAATACATTCGAGCCTTGGCTATTGTAGCCGTAGGCGGTATTGTATTTTTTGTCTGTCACATTATTCCAGTAGACCTGGCCCTGCAGGTTTTTGTTGAACTGATAGCTTGCATGCAGGTTAAGCAGGCCGTAACTGCCCAGTTTTCTGGCGGCGGTGTTGTCCTTGTCATCATAGCGCTTGCCAACAAATTGATAGCTGGCACCCAGTTCGGCATTGTCCAGTTTATGGCTGACCGAGAGACGATAAACCTGTTTGGCCCGGCGGACCAGGGTTTTGCCGTTGGTGTCGTCCTTGGGGTTCAGGAAGTCGGCACCGGCACTGAACAGGGTATTGCCAAACTGGTGGGAGGCCTCCAGCGACAGGCCGCGAATGGTGGCTTTGTCGGTATTTTCAGCAGTGCAGTTGAACAGGGCATCGCACACATAAGGATTGATCAAGTCCCTGAATTTGTTCTGGAACACCACCAGGCTTAATTGGGTGTCTTCTGCCTGATAGCGCAGGCTGGCTTCGATGTTTTTGGATTTTTCCGGTTTCAGATTGGGGTTGCCCTGATAACCCCAGCTTAATGGATAATACAGGTCGGTAAAGGTGGGGGCCCGAAAACCGGTGCTGGCCGCCATACCCAATTTGAGCGAGTCGCTTAAATCGTAGTCATAAGCCAGACTGCCGGTGGTTTTACTGCCAATGCCGGATATATTGTCATGGCGGACACTGGCCTGTACGTGGTGACGGTTAAAATCACTCCGGTAGATCAGGGCCGCTGCATTAGTGTCACGGTGCTGGCGGCTTAACAGGGAAGAACCGGTTGCGCGTTCGTCAAGGTGTTCCAGCACCAGGGACAGTGTGTTGTTCTGATCTAGCGTAAGGTTGTTTTGCCAGCTGTACTGACGCTGGATGGTACCTATTTCCGTGCGGCCGGAAGCGTCATTGGAGGTTTGTAAGTCATGGTTGCTTTTACTGTAGCCAAAAGCCAGGATGCTTTCCCAATTGTCGGTTATTTGATTGGTGCTGCCAAGGGTATAGGCCTGCTGGCGGGTAATGTCATAGGTATTTTGGTAGTATTCACCGGAATCAAAATCACCATGGTTGTAACCATTCAGGAAGGTCAGGTCGAACCGCTGTCCCGGGTTCCATTCATAACCCAGGGAACCGCTCAGGCTGGTTTGGATGTAGCCATCATCGTCCGCGTTGTAAACATAGGGGCCGGCATCAGGGTTGGTGGCATTAAAGCCATCGCTGGAGGCATAGCTGGCAGCCAGGCTGTAGTTCCAGTTGTTGTGTGCCCCTGAAAAACCAAAGCCGGTCTTGAAAGTGCTGTCCGAGCCAACCCCGAAATTGCCAAAGGCGCTGAACGGGCGGTCTTGCC
The DNA here is from genome assembly GCF_012923605.1 of Advenella sp. EE-W14. Lineage (NCBI taxonomy): Bacteria > Pseudomonadati > Pseudomonadota > Betaproteobacteria > Burkholderiales > Alcaligenaceae > Advenella > Advenella sp. EE-W14. The sequence goes on from NZ_JAAVNG010000007.1 coordinate 44,917, forward strand.
CGTCGGACTTGGTAATAATGTTAATCACACCCCCCATGGCGCTGGAACCATACAGGCTGCTGGCCGGGCCGCGGATAATTTCGATGCGTTCAATCGTCGAAGGGTCTACGGCTGCCCAGTTGGTGCTGCCACTGTTGGTATCGCTAATGCGCATGCCATTGACCAGCACCAGGGATTGTGCCGGACTGGCCCCACGCACAAATATTCCTGAGATGGTTTGCGGGCCGCCCTGGCTATATAGCTGGATGCCAGGCTGGCGAGCCAAAATGGTGGGCAGGGATTCTGCCCCGGCATTTTTCAGGCTGACACCGGAAATAACGCTCACGTCACCCATGACCTTATCCAGCGGCTGTGCCATGCGGGCAGGCGTGGCAACAATGGTATCCAGGGTGGTGACATTGGGAGCAGGGGTGGAGGGAGTTTGGGCAAAAAGCAACGAAGGTGCGAAACAGGCAGCCAGTGCCAGCGCACGAGGGTGGAACGTAAAATACATATAAATGGCCTTCACAATATGTGCGACCCCGCACATAGGAATTAGGGAATGTTTATTGTTTGGCTGGTGTCGGGCTTGTTGCTGGCAGTTGAATACCGGGCAGCTTACCGTTGCGGGGGCAGCACAGACTGAACAGGACGGTGTGGAAAAGGACCGGCTGTTTTCTGTTTCCCATTTAACTTTCACAGTTCGAACGAGCTGAAAGCACCTTGCAATAAGGGCAATACTGTAACACAGCCATAATATTTAGTACACTAGTGACCACGACAATTTAATTTTCAGGTTCAACGTGTCTTATCCTAAACTTCCTTATCCGCTTTCCGCCTATACAAAGGGTGCCGAATTTGTACGCCAGCTGGGTTCCGGCCGCATTCTTGTCCTAGATGGCGCAATGGGGACCATGATCCAGCAATTCAAACTGACCGAATCCGATTTTCGCGGTGAACGTTTTGCAGAGCATGGCAAGGATGTGAAGGGCAATAACGAGCTGTTGTCATTGGTGCGCCCCGATCTTATCGTGGATATTCATCGCCAATATCTGGCCGCCGGCGCTGATGTGATTGAAACCAATACCTTTGGCGCCACAGCGGTTGCCCAAGGGGATTATGATCTGGCCGGTCTGGCCTACGAACTGAACCTGGAATCGGCCAAACTGGCGCGCCAGGCCTGTGATGAATTCAGCACGGCCGAACATCCCCGTTTTGTGGCCGGTGCCCTGGGCCCGCAGCCCAAAACGGCCTCCATTTCCCCTGATGTGAATGATCCAGGGGCACGCAATATTACTTTCGAAGAGTTGGCCAAGGCCTACACCGAGCAATTGAACGGCCTGCTTGACGGTGATATTGATATTGTCCTGATTGAAACCATTTTCGACACCCTGAATGCCAAGGCGGCCATTTTTGCGGTGGAAAGCGTCTTTGAAGCGCGTGGTGTGCGCCTGCCCGTCATGATTTCCGGTACCGTCACCGATGCTTCCGGGCGTATTCTTTCGGGGCAAACCGTCGAAGCGTTCTGGAACTCCATCCGCCATGCCCGTCCCGTTACCATCGGTTTGAACTGTGCGCTGGGGGCAGCCCTCATGCGCCCTTATGTGGCCGAGCTGTCAAAAATCTGTGATACCTATACCTGTGTGTATCCCAATGCCGGCCTGCCCAATCCCATGAGTGACACGGGTTTTGATGAAACCCCTGAAGACACATCTTCTTTGCTGGCAGAGTTTGCCCAGGCCGGTTTTGTGAATATGGTGGGTGGTTGTTGCGGCACTACGCCCGGGCATATCCAAGCCATTGTGCAAAGCGTCAAGAACCTGCCGGCCCGTGAGGTACCAGAGGTGCCGGTAAAAACCCGCCTGTCCGGCCTTGAGGCCCTGAATATTGATGACGAATCCCTGTTCGTGAACGTTGGCGAGCGTACCAACGTGACAGGCAGCAAGGCATTTTTGCGCCTGATCCGTGAAGAAAAATTCGATGAGGCGCTCTCGGTGGCCCGTCAGCAGGTGGAAAACGGGGCGCAAATTATTGACATCAATATGGATGAAGCCATGTTGGATTCCAAAGCCAATATGCGCCGCTTCCTGAATCTGATTGCTTCAGAACCGGATATTGCCCGGGTGCCCATCATGATTGACAGCTCCAAATGGGAAGTGATTGAAGAAGGCCTGAAATGTGTGCAGGGCAAGCCGGTGGTGAACTCAATCTCCATGAAAGAAGGCGAGCAAGCGTTCCTGGAACATGCACGCCTGTGCCGTAAATACGGTGCAGCTGTTGTGGTGATGGCTTTTGACGAGCAGGGTCAGGCCGATACCCTGCAACGGCGCAAGGAGATTTGTGGCAAAGCTTATCGTTTGCTGACTGAGGAAGTGGATTTCCCGCCTGAAGACATTATTTTTGACCCCAATGTTTTTGCTGTTGCCACCGGACTGGATGAGCATAATCACTATGGTGTCGATTTTATTGAGTCCGTCAAGTGGATTCATGAGAACCTGCCGCATGCCCGGACGTCGGGCGGTATTTCCAACGTGAGTTTTTCGTTCCGTGGCAATGAAGCCATGCGTGAAGCCATTCATACCGTCTTCCTTTATTACGCCATTAATGAAGGGCTGACCATGGGGATTGTGAATGCCGGCATGCTGGGTGTTTATGCCGACCTTGACCCTAAAATCAAGGATCTGGTTGAAGACGTGATCCTTGACCGTGACCCGCCTTTGGGCAAAACCGATCCGGCCGATGAGCGCACGCCGACTGAAAGGTTGGTCGAGTTTGCTGAAACCGTTAAAGGTGAAGGCGGGGCCAAAAAACAGGAAGACTTGACATGGCGTGAGCAGGAGGTTGAAAAACGCCTTGCCCATTCCCTGGTGCATGGCATTACTTCGTTTATTATTGAAGATACCGAAGAAATCCGCCAGCAAATTGCCGCGCGTGGCGGCCGTCCCATCGAGGTGATTGAAGGCCCGCTAATGGATGGAATGAATATTGTGGGCGACCTGTTTGGTGCCGGCAAGATGTTTCTGCCCCAGGTGGTCAAGTCGGCCCGGGTCATGAAGCAGGCCGTGGCTCATTTGGTGCCTTACATTGAAGAAGAAAAGCGGCAGATTGAAGCCCAAGGCGGTGATGTGCGTGCCAAAGGGAAAATGGTGATTGCAACGGTAAAAGGCGATGTGCACGATATCGGCAAAAACATTGTGGCCGTGGTCATGCAGTGCAATAACTTTGAAGTCGTGAACATGGGCGTGATGGTGCCTTGTGCCGAGATTTTGGCCAAAGCCAAGGAAGAAAAGGCAGACATCATTGGCCTGTCAGGCTTGATTACCCCCAGCCTTGAAGAAATGGCTTATGTGGCCTCTGAAATGCAGCGTGACCCGTATTTTCGCGAGAATAATATTCCCCTCATGATTGGCGGTGCCACCACCAGCCGGGTACATACCGCTGTCAAGATCGCGCCCCATTATGATGGTCCGGTTGTTTACACGGCCGATGCCAGCCGGGCGGTTGGTGTCGCCACACAGCTGGTTTCCGATCAGGCCGAGGCTTTTATTCGTGAAACGGCCGAGGAGTACGAAAAAGTGCGTGAGCGGCATGCCAATCGCAAGTCCACGCCGATTATTCCTCTGGAGGAAGCCCGCAAGGCCAAGCCTCAGATTGACTGGGCCAACTATACGCCGCCCAAACCCAAATTCATTGGTCGTCGTACGTTCAAGCAGTATGATTTAAGTGAAATAGAAAAATTCATAGACTGGACACCGTTTTTCCAGACCTGGGGATTGTTTGGTCAGTTCCCGGCCATTCTGGAAGACAAGGTGGTGGGTGAACAGGCCAGAAAACTGTATGAAGATGGCAAAGCCATGCTGAAAAAAGTCATTGAAGGCCGCTGGTTGACGGCCAGCGGCGTGGTGGCTTTTTATCCGGCCAATACGGTCAATCACGAAGATATTGAAGTTTATAAAGACGAGTCCCGCAGCGAAGTCCTGTTTACCTGGCGTAACCTGCGCCAGCAAACCGCCAAACGCGAAGGGGTGGATAATAAATGTCTGGCCGACTACATTGCCCCTAAAGAAAGTGGCGTCAAAGACTACATCGGCTTTTTCGCCGTTACCGGCGGTCTGGGTATCGAAGCCCATGAAAAGCGCTTCGAGCAGGAAATGGATGATTATTCCAGCATTATGCTCAAGGCACTGGGAGATCGCCTGGCAGAGGGCCTGGCCGAATGCCTGCATGCACGGGTACGCAAGGATTTGTGGGGTTATGTACCCGATGAGGTGCTTGATAATGAGGCGGTGATTGCTGAAAAATACCAAGGGATTCGCCCGGCACCGGGCTATCCGGCTTGCCCCGAGCATACCGTCAAACGGGCCATGTTTGATGTTCTGCAACCCGAGGAAATTGGCATGCAGCTTACCGAAAGCCTGGCCATGTACCCCGCCTCCAGTGTTTCCGGCTTCTATTTGAGCCATCCGCAGTCTTCCTACTTTAACGTCGGTAATATCGGAGAGGACCAGTTGCAGGACTATGTTCAGCGTAGCGGGCTTGATGAAGAGGAAGTTCGCAAGGCTTTAATGAGCAGTCTTGGGTAAGTCGGGCCATGGGTATCAAGTCAGGGGGATCGGCACATAAACAGGTGTTGGGCGAATTTGTGCGCAATGCCCGATCCAGGGTAACCCCCCAAATGGCCGGGCTCAGCCACGGCCAGCGTCGCCGGACCCCGGGCTTGCGTCGTGAAGAGGTGGCGCAGTTATGTGACATTAGCGTCACCTGGTATACCTGGATCGAACAGGGCCGCGATGTGTCCGTTTCCAGTACGGTATGGTCCCGTTTGGCCGATGTCCTGCATATGAACAAGGCGGAACGGGCGTACCTGTTCGAGTTGGCGGAAATGACCGATCCGGATCATGGCAAGTCCCAGTATGGGAGTCTTCCCTCTTCCTTGCAGGCCTGTGTCAATAACTGCACCGGACCGGCCTATATCCTTGATCGTTGCTGGAATATCCTGTTTTTCAATCAGGCACTGGACACGGTTTTCAATCATTGGCCCAGTCGCCAGCAAGCGCCCAATTTGCTCAGGTTCATTTTTCAAAATCCCGAGGCGCCCAAAGTGGTGGTCAATTGGGAGCAGCGGGCACGCCGCTCGGTGGCCGAGTTCAGGGCCGACATTGGGGCTCATCTTGATGAGCAGGATATCAGCCAGATTATTGAAGAGTTGCTGGCTTCCAGTGAACTGTTCCAGCATTGGTGGTCAAGACAGGCGGTCGTGGAGCGTGAAGGGGGAATACGCGAATTCATGCATCCGGAAAAGGGATATCTGGAGTTTGAGCAGATCACTTTCCGCTTGGCCACTCACCTTGACTATAAGCTGGTGATGTTATTGGTAAGACCCGATTGACTACACGATTGAATTTTCTACAAAACATTGCGGATTGTTATTAAAATATAAGAAATATCAATCCTTAATGATATAAAAAAACATTTTAAACCAATGGCATAGCTGATGATTTGGGTTTTCTGGCCACAAAAAAGGAGATCTTGCTAGTACTTGTGTCTGACGTAGTATGTTAGTATTCCAGCGGAAAGCATCTTCATTTAATATATGGTTTGTTTAACCATATATTATTTTGACCATACTTGCCGTGGTTCATTATCAAGAACACAGATTCTAATAGGAGAAGTACATGAATTATCGTTTAACTCGTCTTGCCGGTGTTCTGGTCGCCGGGTCCATTTTGGCCGGTTGCGCAACACAAGGTGGTAATACCGCTGCCGGTGGCGGTATCGGTGCGGTAGTGGGGGCAGGCCTGGGTGCGTTGATTGGTGACAGTTCTAAAGCGGCCGGTATCGGTGCTGGTATTGGTGCGGTCACTGGTGCGATTGTTGGTTATAACTGGGATCGTATTGTTGGCAAGGTTGACCAGGCCGGTGGCAAGCAATTGGGTGTTTCAACTACCCAAATGCCTGATGGCAGCCTGAAAGTCAATATTCCCGAGGGTGCCACTTTCGATATCAGCCAGGCCACGCTTAAACCAGCCATTTATCCTGTCCTGAATGCACTGGGCACATCCATGGTTGAAGATCCTTCGTTGCGTCTGAAAGCCGTGGGTCATACCGACAGTACCGGTTCGGCCGCCTTTAACCAGACCCTGTCTGTTAACCGTGCCTCAAGTGTGGTCAACTACCTGGTTTCCCAAGGGGTTCCCGCCAGTCATATGACTGCAGAAGGCCGTGGTCCCAATGACCCTATAGCCAGCAACAGCACGGCAAGCGGACGTGCCATGAACCGTCGCGTAGAGCTTTATTTGTATGCCGTTCGCTAACGTGCGCTTGTAAGGCTGGCGTTGTTGTCCAGGCTTTATAAAAGACCCTTGTTGCATGATGCGCAAGGGTCTTTTTTGTGTCTTTTTTATTTGGCTGTTGGCATGGCAAATTCTGCACCTTTGCTCATGCTTTCAGGCCAGCGCTGCATGATGGATTTTTGGCGGGTGTAAAAACGTACGCCTTCTTCGCCGTAGGCATGCGTATCGCCAAAGAGGCTTCTTTTCCAGCCGCCAAATCCGTGCCAGGCCATGGGGACCGGAATGGGAACGTTAATGCCCACCATGCCAACCAGAATGCGGCGGGCAAATTCGCGTGCGGTATGGCCATCACTGGTAAAGCACGATACGCCATTGCCAAATTCATGGTTGTTGATCAGTTCAATCGCCTCACCCAGATCGGCAACCCTGACGCAGGACAGGACAGGACCAAATATTTCCTCTTTGTAAATACGCATCTCGGGTGTGACGTGGTCAAACAGGGTGCCACCGGTGAAAAAGCCGTTTTCGTGTCCTGGTACAGTATAACCGCGGCCATCAACAACCAGGCTGGCCCCTTCCTGGACGCCTGACTCAATATAGGATTCGATTTTTTCCAGTGACTGGCGTGTAACGATGGGGCCCATTTCGGCTTCCAGGTTCATGCCGTCCATGATTTTCAGGTTGCGGGTGCGTTCTGCCAGCATTGGAATCAGTTTATCTCCCACATCGCCCACCAGCAAGGCCACGGAAATGGCCATGCAGCGTTCACCGGCAGAGCCGTAACCGGCACCTACCAGAGCGTCAACGGCAAGCTCCAGATTGGCATCGGGCATGACAATCAGATGGTTTTTGGCACCGCCCAGGGCCTGCACCCGTTTTCCGAAATGGGCAGCGCGTTCACTGATATAGTGGGCAATTGGGGTAGAACCAACAAAACTGATGGCAGAGACATCCGGGTGTTCCAGCAAGGCATCAACAGCCGGTTTGCCTCCTTGCACCACGTTGAAAACACCATCAGGCAGCCCGGCCTGCTTCAACAGGTCGGCCATGAACAGGGAAGCACTGGGGTCCCGCTCACTGGGTTTGAGAATAAAAGTATTGCCTGCAGCGATGGCAATCGGAAACATCCAGCAGGGAACCATGACCGGGAAATTGAAGGGCGTAATGCCGGCGACCACGCCCAAAGGCTGACGCATGGTCCAGTTGTCAATGTCGGTGGATACCTGATCGGTGTAATCGCCCTTGAGTAATTGGGGAATGCCGCAGGCAAATTCGATAATATCAATGCCTCTGGCCACTTCGCCCTGGGCATCGGTAAAGACTTTGCCATGCTCGGCGGTAATGATGGCGGCCAGAGTATCGGTATGCGCCTGCATCAGCCCCAGGAATTTGTTGATAATGCGAGCCCGGCGGATGGGTGGGGTATTGGCCCAGCTTTTGGCTGCGGCTTTGGCGGCTGCTACAGCATCGTTGATTTCCTGTGCGCCTGATAGCATCACATGACGGGTGATTTCACCCGTGGCGGGGTTGTAGACTGGCTGTTTTTCTGTTTGGGAAGGTGTGGTTCTTGCGCCATTAATATAATTGACAATATCCTCACTGCAGGCATAAGCCGGGACTGGATTCATAATGCTGTTCTCCTGTTTTGAAATGATGTTTTAAAGCAGTATAGAGAGCAGCCTTGTGATGATCAATACTTGAAAACTGGATTTATTGTTCATAATATTGGACAATCCCTAAATGGATATCCGAAAAATAGAACCCCTTTGGTCACACATTTACTGGCTTGGCATTCTTGATGATACGGGCAGTTATACGGCAGCGGCACAGCGGTTGGGCGTTAGCAAGGCGGCCATGAGCCAGCGCATCCAGGAGCTTGAAAAAGCGCTGGGCATCATGTTGGTGCAGCGTACTACCCGTAGCGTGCGTTTAACCGAGGCCGGGCAGGCCATGGTGGCCTTAACGCGTCCTGCTTTTGCCGAGATAGAAACCGGTTGTGAAAAAATCCAGGAATTGGCCGAACAGCCAAAGGGGGTCATCAGGGTAACTGCACCGGTTGCACTGGCCCGTCAGCAGATCGTGCCGCGTTTGGCTGATTTCATGCGGATTTACCCTGAAATCAAGATCGAAATCGAGCTGTCCGATCATATCAGCACGCTTGCGCAAGAGGGGTTTGATCTAGCCATCAGGCATACTTCGGCTGTTCCCGAAACTTATGTGGCATGGGTTTTGTGTCAAACCCAAACCCTGCTTCTGGCAAGTCCCGAATATATACAGAATCATGGCATGCCATCACATCCGTCAGATTTGAAGAAGCATAACTGTCTGACTTATTTGCGCTCGGGCTCCCGGCCTACCTGGCATTTTGAGCGCAGGAAAGGTGTTGGGGAAAGAGTTAGTGTACCGGTTAATGGTTCTTTTTCTGCCAATAATAGTGAAACGCTGCGGGAACTGCTTTTGGCACATCAGGGGATCGCTGCCATTCCTGATTTTTCGGTAGCAGCAGAACTGAAAAAAGGCACCTTGGTCCCGGTCCTGTCACCATGGAAACCGGTCAGTGTCTTTGGGGAAAGCATTTTCGCCCTTCGCCCCTATAGCCCGCATGTGCCCAATATTATCCGGCTGTTTGTCAGTTATCTGAAAGTCGCTTTTGAAAATGAAAGCTTTATTTAGATATCAATTCAATAATCAAGTCGGGTATGATTGTGCTATTCGAAAAGGCTGTTTAATTAAAATTTCAATAAGTTGAGTTGGTTTAATGTATGAATAATCGTCCCACATCAATAGCAGAGTCAAACGATAATGATGATAATGGCCATAACAAAGCGTGGCTGTATTATTTTATTGCTGCGGTGGTTGGCTTGCTAACCGGTGTGCTGGGGTCTTTTTTTCATCAGGTCATTGATCATTCGCTGGCCTGGTCCCGCCATTTGCCTGAATTCTTGGGGTTGGAAGGGATAGGGCTTTATCTTTTCCTGTCCTTGTTTTCGGCTGCCATGTTTTGCCTGGCGGTGGCGTTGGTGCGTTTTGTGGCACCCGAGGCCAGCGGCTCGGGTGTGCAGGAAATTGAAGGTGCCATGGCAGGTCTGCGCAATATACGGTGGCAACGTGTGTTACCGGTAAAATTCATTGGCGGTACGCTGGCTTTGGGAGCGGGTTTGATTGGCGGTCGTGAAGGCCCAACCATTCATATGGGTGCCTCCATTGCCAAAGCGCTTGGATCGTGGTTTTCATTTGGTCAGAGGGATACGCGCGCGCTTTGGGGAGCCGGTGGGGCTGCCGGTTTGACAGCGGCCTTTAATGCCCCTATGGCATCCGTTCTGTTTATTCTGGAAGAGGCACGTAATGTCTTCCCCCATAGCGGGCGAACTTATAGCGCCGCCATTATTGCGTGCGGTGTGAGCGCGATTGCCACTGTGGCAATTTCAGGCTCGACACCGTTTATGGCTTTGTCATCAACGGCCATGCCCCTGTCCTTTTTACCCGTGTTTGTTGTGTTGGGGGTGGTATTTGGGGCGATGGGAGTGGTGTTTAACCGTATGGTTTTGGCAGCTCTTGATCTGTCCTTGCATATTGGTTTGCGTTTTTCTCCTTATTTAATCCCGGCTTTACTGGGTCTTGTCATTGGGCCCATGCTGGTGATTTTTCCTGAAGCGACTGGCGGTGGCGAGTCCCTGGCGGTTGCTATTGTCAATAATCCGATGCCGATTGGTTTATTGGGATTGGTCATTCTGGTACGGTTTTTTGGTACGGCCGCCAGTTATTCTACCGGGGCTCCCGCAGGTATTTTTGCGCCAATTCTGGCCTTGGCCACGGCAAGCAGTGTGTTTTTAGCCGAATTGTTGAGTCTGCTCATGCCCTTGCCGCCTGGCACAATCGTGGCATTTGCCGCAGCCGGTATGGCGGGTTTATTTGCCGGTACCGTACGTGCACCACTGGTGGGTATGGTGTTGGTGGCTGAGCTTACCGGCTCTTATGTACTGGTGATTCCGGTTTTACTGACAGCCATCATGGCCAATATCGTGGCCGATGCCCTGGGGGGGCGTCCTATTTATGAAGTACTGCTAGAACGTACCTTACGACTGGAAAAGAAAGCATGATTGGCCTGGTTGCAGCGCTGTTGCCTTAGGTTTGAATGAAAAAATCAAATTTATTCTGGCTGACGGCTTCACCCATGGGGTTGTAAGTCATTTCGCTAAACAGGGCCTGGCCACTTTTATGTACGGCAATAATGGTTGAACAGCGGGTGCCATAGTCGGGGCTGACAATAAACGGGCTGCTGAGCAGTCGTTCGCGCTCCAGCGATAACCCGGTATTGGGTAAATCGTTGTCGGCAGCGCGGGTATTGTCACGCAAAATATCAAAAATTTCGGGTAATTGGTCGGGTAGAAAATCAAGCTCAATGCTGTCCAGCGCCTTGCGCAGCCGTTCGGCCTTGGGCCATGGTGTGTCCATTAAATGGTTGGACAGGACATGACTGCCCGGCTGCAGTTCGGCCGGTTCGATCTGGTGGCTGCGATTGCTGATATACATGCTTTTCTGTGGGTTGCCCACGACCAGGTTGAAAGCATTGTATTGTGCTGCCCGGCTCAAAATGTTGCTTGCATATTCCACGGATGGCGTATTGGTTTGCAGAAATTCACTTACCAGATGACCACGGCTTGGTGCCCCGGGGACGATAGTGTTGACATCGCGGTAATTGGTCAGCAGGGCAAAACGGCCGTTGGTATTGATGCCCAGCCAGGTTCCGCCCGCTTCGCTGTCGATTCCGGCAATAATGGCCGGATTGCTGTGCCATCGAGCGGCTGCCAATGCCTTGCGCTGGTGAAATTCGTCCCGGTTGGCTGCAATGAACAAGGGCCATTCGGGATGCTTTCTGATAGATAAATAGGCAATGCACATAAAATATTTCCAGTGGTTATCAGACTTTATCTTCCCAGTCTATCCATTCAACAATGTAGGCGTTTAAATAGCCATTGACGGCCTGGCCGATCGTCGGGAAAAAACGCTCATTGCCAAAACGTGCCGACAGGCCGAATTTGCGCAACTTGTCCCTGACCGGGTCTTTCATTTCAGCAAAGCACAGTTCAATGCCGGCCGCCTTGAGCTGCTCGTCCAGTTCAACCAGCATGTCGGCAGAGGTGATATCAACACTGGTAACCGGTTCTGAGGTAATGACAACGCGTTGAACCGGGTGTGGGGACTTGGCAATGGTATCCAGGACGCAGTGATGAAAAAGCTCGGCATTGGCAAAAAACAGTGGCGCATCCCAGCGGAACAGGACCAGGCCGGGGATGAGGCGGGCTGTCGGGTGGCGGCTGATGTCGTGATAACCCTTGAGATGGTCAACCCGGCCAAGAATGGCGTAATGCGGCCGCCAGCCGTTCCATAAGTATTCCAGGATGGCGATGGCGACAGCTATGCCGATACCCGGTAAAACGCCGAATACCGCAACACCGGCAAAGCAAACCATAGAGAGCCAGAACTCCCATGGTTGAATGCGGTAAATGCGCTTGAGATCTTTAAACTCGAAAATACTGATTATTGACGTGATCACAACAGCGGCCAGGGTTGGAGCAGGCAGAAAATACAGCAGATCAGGTGCCCAGAGCAGAAGTGAGCCTACGATGATGGCACCGGTTATGCAGGCCAATTGGGTTTTTGAGCCTGCGGCTTCAGAGACAGGCGTGCGCGAGGCGCTGCTGCTGATGGGGAAGCCTTGAAAAAAACCGGTGAACAAATTGGCAATTCCAAGCCCGAAGAACTCCTTGTTGGGGTTGATGTAACGATTGTATTTGGCGGCATAGGTGCGGGACAAAATACTGGTCTGGGAGCTGGATAACAGGGCAATTGCCCCAGCCCCCAAAAGCAGGGGTATCAGGTCATCATAGCTGATCACGGGAATCGTGAATGAGGGCAATCCTCCAGGCAAATTGCCCAGGATTGTCACGCCATGCCGGTCAAGCTCGAAGTACGCCACCACGATGGTTGCCAGGGTCAGGACCACCAAGGGGCCTGGAAAACGCCTGAAGCGTTTGATAATCAGCAGTAAAATCAGTGAAGCAAGACCGATGAGCAGTGAGAGCTTGTTGGTCTCGGTTTTGAGCAGCGACAGCCAAATCGCTTGCAGTTTGGCAAAAATATCGCTTGCGTCTGTTGAAATGCCTATTAAAGCGGGTGTCTGGCCAACCAGGACGGTCAGTGCGATCCCGTTCATGTAGCCATAACGAATTGGCTTGGAAATCAGTTCGGTAATAAACCCGAGTTTCAGAAGGCTGACCAGGATGATGATCAGTCCTGAAAAAATGGCCAAGGTACTGGCCAGTGTAATCAGCCGTTCGGGATTTCCTGCAGCCATAGGTACAATAATGGCAAAAATGATGCCTGCCAGGGCGGAGTCCGGGCCGATGACCATTAAGCGGCTGGGCCCGAAAATGGCGTAAACCAGCAGGGGAATAATCGTGGCATATAGGCCATAAATGCCGGGCAATCCGGCAGCCACTGAATAGCCAATGCCAATGGGGATCAGAACCGTGGTCAGTACGAGACCGGCCGCCAGGTCATGCCTGAGCCATTGCCTGCGATAGTTAAGCAGTGTGTACAGTCCGGGCATCCACGATAGCAGGCCAGTAGCGTCATCCTTGCGGGAAGGCAGGACGCCTGAGGATGGGGGTGACGGAATGGGGGCTTGATTGTGTTTTGCCATGTTCAATGTGAAAAATCAGTAGGTATATGCCTTAATCATTGGTATTGTAATGAAAATGTTTCATAATTAACTAAATTGTGTTTTGAAGTGTGATGTTGATGCCCGGCATGGTTAGTGTGCCAGGAAGCGTAAAGGAAATCTTGTATGAGTCAAAATGATCGTTTTCAGGCATTGGTCAATACGGCCATCGGCCTTGAAGAAAAGCATGTCTGTGTGGTTGTTCATCCCTGTGATGAAGTTTCATTGTCCAGTGCCGTACAGGCAGGCAAGTTAAATCTGTTTACGCCCGTTCTGGTGGGCCCCGAAGAGCGGATCCGTCAGGTTGCCCGGGAACATGATTTGGATATTGGCGGTTTGCAAATTATTAATACCGAACACAGCCATGCCTCGGCCGATGCCGCGGTTGCCGAGGTGCAGGCAGGCAGGGCAACACTGATGATGAAAGGCAGCCTGCATAGTGATGAGCTACTGCATTCGGTGCTGTGTTATAACGGTGGCTTGCGTACCGAACGCCGTATCAGCCATGTGTTTGTCATGGATGTCCCCCGTTACGACAAACTGCTTTTCATTACTGATGGCGCAATTAATATTTTTCCCACCCTGTGTGAAAAGGCCGATATTATCCGCAATGCCATTGACCTGCATCTGGCACTGGGTCTGGATACCCCACGGGTGGCGATTTTATCGGCTGTCGAACAAATCAATGAAAAAATGCAAAGCACGATTGATGCCGCCGCCCTGTGCAAAATGGCCGATCGCGGGCAAATCAAGGGCGGTATCCTGGATGGTCCGTTGGCCATGGATAATGCCATCAGCCCTGAAGCGGCCGCCATCAAGGGCATCCAGTCTCCGGTGGCCGGACATGCCCAGATTCTGGTGGTGCCCGATCTGGAAGCCGGCAATATGCTGGTCAAGAACTTAACGTTTTTGTCAGGTGCCGATGCGGCCGGTATCGTGCTGGGTGCGCGGGTACCTATTATCCTGACCAGCCGGGCTGACAGCGAGCGAACCCGTTTGGCTTCTTGTGCGGTTGCGGCGGTGTATGCTGACAGCCTGGTTAAAAACAGGGCCATTGGCAAATAAAAAGGCGGGTTGAATATATGCAAGATACAATTTTAGTCATGAATGCGGGAAGTTCAAGTTTGAAGTTCCATGTTTATGAAACCGATGGCATGAATACGCTTGAGTTTTCTTTTGGCGGGCAGGTGTCGGGCATTGGGGGCAGGCAGCCGTCTTTCAAGGTTAAGGACAGGCATCAAAAAGTGCTGGTAGAGCAGACCTTGCTGCCGGAACAGGCACAAAACCTGCAGCTTTCCCAGCGGGTGGTTGGCGATTGGCTGGGTACGGTCATAACCAAAGAACCCTTGGCCGTGGGGCACCGTATCGTGCATGGCGGGCCTGATTACGATCACAGTGTCATGGTTGATGATGAGGTGCTGAAAAAGCTGGATGCCCTGGTCTCGCTGGCTCCCCTGCACCAGCGCAACAACCTTGAGCCGGTTCATGTCATTTTCGAAAACTGGCCGCATATCAGGCAGGTGGCATGCTTTGATACCGCTTTTCACCGCTCCAAGCCCGAGGTGGCAGACCGTTTTGCCTTGCCGCAGTTTTATTATAAAGAAGGCATTCGCCGCTACGGCTTTCATGGTTTGTCTTACGATTACATTGCCGGGAAAATGCGGCAGGACTACCCGGATGTGGTGGCGGGCAGGGTGGTGGTGGCCCATCTGGGCTCGGGTGCATCGGCCTGCGCCATGGTAGATGGCCGCAGTCAGGAGTCAACCATGGGCTTTACCGCATTGGATGGTTTGCCCATGAGTACCCGCTGCGGGCAGATGGATGCAGGGGTGGTATTGTGGATGCTGGAGCAGGGTATGACCCATGATGAAATCCAGCACCTGCTGTATAAAGAGTCAGGCCTGAAGGGGCTTTCAGGCATCAGCTCAGATATACGGGATTTGCAGGACAACCCTGATCCGCGTGCCAGGCTGGCCCTGTCCTATTTTACTTACCATATTGCCAAAGGCATTACCGGATTGCTGACTGCCATCCAAGGGCTGGACGCGCTGGTGTTTACTGCCGGCATTGGGGAAAACAGCGCGCTGGTTCGTCGTGATGTATGCCAGCATTTGGCCTGGCTGGGGGTCAGCATTGACCCGGTTCTTAATGAAAGCAACCAGGCCTGCATCAGTACCCCTGAAAGCAAAATTGGCGTTTATATTATTCCCACCAATGAAGAGCGGGTGATTGCGCAGCAAACCCTGGCCCTGATTCGCGACCCATACTGTGTAACGTGAGATTGGACAGTTTCCTTATAATACGCTAGACTGCCAAGCATCTTGTCGGGGTGCCTTGTTAATGATGGCAAGGCTGAGAAAACACCCGTGAACCTGATCCAGTTCGTACTGGCGGAGGAAATAAGATGCCGGCTACAGACCTGTTCGGGCCGGTGTGGCCTTTATCTTCTTCTTTTGTCCCGTGCGCATTGATCAGAACAATTATTAATTGCCATACAAAAGGAGTCCCTTCCATTCATGTCACCCGGAATCAGCCTGCACGATATTGGCCTGGGCTATGCAGGCAAACCGCTGTTCAGCCAATTGAATGCGCATTTCAAGGGGGCTTGCTGGCATAGTATTCTGGGTCGTTCGGGCGTGGGCAAAAGCAGCCTGCTGCAAAGCATTGCCGGCCTATTAAGCGGCACGGCACTGAGCGGTCATATTAATGCCAGTGATGGACAACCCTTGCAGGGCAGGGTGGCCTGGATGGGTCAGCGCGATGCCTTGTTGCCCTGGCTCACGGTACAGCAAAATGTGTTGCTGGGTGCACGCTTGCGCAAGCAGGTGTCAGTGCCAGATCAGGTGCGTGCCAAGGCCATGCTTGAACGGGTTGGCCTGGGTGCCATGGCACAAAGCATGCCCGAGCATTTATCGGGAGGCCAGCGCCAGCGTGTGGCACTGGCCCGGACCTTGATGGAAGACAAGCCCGTGGTGTTAATGGATGAACCTTTCTCGGCGCTGGATGCCATTACCCGGCTTCAATTGCAAGACCTTGCGGCTACCCTGTTGCAGGGTAAAACCGTGCTGTTGATTACCCATGATCCGCTTGAGGCTTTACGTTTAAGCGGGCAGGTCTGGGTCATGACAGAACGGCCGGTGGTATTGAAAATGATGTTTGCCATTGATACACCGGCACCGCGTGGCCTGGATGATGCGCAAATTTTATCCTGGCAGGGGCAATTACTGGCTTATCTGCAAAAAGACCAGGAGACACCGGTACCATGAATATTCACAAAACTTCACCCGGCTTGCGCCTGTTGCTGATTATCGCCGGCTTGCTGGCTTTGTGGCAGGCCCTTGTATGGCTGACCAATACGCCGCATTTTATTTTGCCGGGCCCGCTTCGGGTCTTGAATGCCCTGTGGGAACAGCGCTCCCTGATTGGCGAGCATGCTTTGGTAACCATGGCGGAAATCATCATGGGCATGGGGCTGGGCTGCCTGCTGGGCTTTGCCAGTGCCATGCTGTTGCAATGGTCCCGTTCATTCAGGACATGGTTATTGCCGGTGCTTATTGTCAGCCAGGCCATTCCCGTTTTTGCCCTTGCACCCATTTTAATGATCTGGTTGGGCTATGGCATGGCCTCCAAAGTGGTGATGGCTGCCCTGGTGATTTTTTTTCCGGTGACATCGGCCTGTTACGACGGCCTGCAGCGCACGTCCCGTGACTGGCTGCAATTGGCGCAAACCATGGGGGCCAGTCCCGCGCAGGTATTGTGGCAAATCCGTTTGCCAGCCGCCCTGCCGTCATTGGCATCGGGCCTGCGGGTGGCCGCAACAGTTGCGCCCATCGGAGCGGTCATTGGCGAATGGGTGGGCTCCAGCAGTGGCCTGGGTTATCTCATGCTGCATGCCAATGCCCGCATGCAGGTCGATACCGTGTTTGCTTCGCTGATTGTGCTGGCCTGTTTGGCATTATTGCTGTATTTCAGTGTGGATTACCTATTACGGAAATTGATTTACTGGACGACATAATTTATTTTGGTTTTCATCAATGGTTGGAAAGATTAATGAGCAAGATCAGGGAGATCAGGAAAATATGAAAAATTCAATTGCAGGAAAAAAATGGCTGGCCGCATGTGCCTTAAGCCTGCTGGTCAGTGCGCAGGCATTGGCTGAAGATAAGGTCACGTTATTGCTGGACTGGTTTGTGAACCCCGACCATGCACCCATCGTGATTGCTGAAAAGAAGGGTTATTTTGCCGAACAGGGTCTGGAAGTTGATATCCAGGAACCGGCAGACCCATCCATGCCCCCCAAGCTGGTGGCGGCTGGCAAGGCGGATATGGCGGTTACTTACCAGCCCCAGTTGCATATGCAAATTGATGAAGGTCTGCCCCTGACACGAGTGGCCACACTGATTGCCACGCCCCTGAATACCCTGGTGACCCTTAAAAGCAGCAATATCAACTCGATTGCCGACCTGAAAGGCAAGAAAGTGGGGTTTTCAGTAGGGGGCTTTGAGGACATTCTGTTAAAAGTCATGCTCAAGGAAAAAGGCCTGACTTTTGATGATGTGGAACTGGTCAATGTGAACTGGTCACTGTCTCCCTCTTTGATTACCGGCAAGGTGGATGCCGTGGTGGGCGCGTTCCGGAATTTCGAGCTGAACCAGCTTGATATTGAAAATCATCCCGGTCATGCGTTTTATGTCGAAGAAGAGGGTGTTCCTGCTTACGATGAGTTGATTATGGTGGTTAACAACAAAGATCGTGACCATGAAAAATACCGCCGTTTTAATGTGGCTTTGGAAAAAGCGGTGCAGTATATCGTGAACCATCCTGATGAGGCCTGGACGGTTTTCAAAGACTATAAGTCAAAGGAATTGGATAATGAACTTAACCGCCGGGCCTGGAAAGATACCTTGCCCCGTTTTGCCTTGCAGCCTGGCGCACTTGGCCAGCGGCGTTATGAGACCTTTGCCCGCTTCATGCAAGAGCAGGGCCTGATTAAAAACCAGGTGCCTACGCTGGCTGATTATGCGATTGAGCCCTGACGGTTTTGATTTTTTATAGTCTTGCTTGGTAATAAACTTTATTTTGTTAGATAACGGGAGTTTTTGGAAATGTCTTTTTTTGAGCAGTTAAAGCAATCTTGTGCCCAAGACTGGCAAGCCTATACCCGGCATGAGTTTGTGCGCCAGCTGGGGGCGGGAACCTTGCCGGCTGAAAGTTTCAGGCATTACCTTAAACAGGACTACCTGTTCCTGATCCAGTTTACCCGTGCCTGGGCGCTGGCCGTATACAAAAGCGACAACTTTGCAGACATGCGTTACGGGCAGGCGGGCATTAACGCCCTGCTTGACCTGGAAATAGGGCTGCATATTGATTATTGCCGGCAGTGGGGCATTAGTGAAGAACAGTTGCTGCAGGAAAAAGAATCCTCGGCCTGTGTGGCGTATACGCGCTTTGTGCTGGATCGTGGCTTAAGTGGCGACCTGGCTGAATTGCATGCGGCATTGGCCCCTTGCATGATGGGCTACGCCGAAATTGGCACCTGGCTGATGCAGCAGCCGTTTACCAAACTGGAAGGCAACCCTTACCGTAACTGGATAGAGATGTATGCAGGACAGGCGTTTCAGGATGCCATTAAAACGGAAAAAGAAGTGTTGGAGCGTTTATGTGCCGACTTGCCTGATGTCTGGTTGGATCGGGTTAAAAAAACCTTTGGCACGGCAACCCGCATGGAGGTCGCTTTTTGGGACATGGGCTTAAAGTGTTTGATGTAAGTGTGCCTGAACGTACGGATAGGTGAGTCAAACCCACAAAAGCAAAGAGGCATGCCAATGCATGCCTCTTTTATTTGACAGTCACAGGTGGCCTTGGGTGGCACACCTGATGTTAAGTTCAGGTTAATTCAGGGTTTTTGATTTGGCCAGGCGATTGGATGACAGGAATGGCATGCCGTTATTGACGCGCTGGTAACTGTGCTGGGTATTTTTTTCAGCATTGTTTTTGCTTTCGTTTGCGTTGTGAGTAGAAAATTCCTCACGAAGTCTGGTTAATAGTTTCATATTTTTTCTCTTTATAAAAATAATTGTTGATAATGCTTTGGTGTGAGCAAACGTCTCGGATTTGCTCTCGATTTTTTACTGCAACACAGGGCAGCACTTATAGAGTAACCTGTTTTTATTGCAGTTTTATGATTGCTGGTTTTTTTTGCAAGCTCGAATGGAGAGATTGCCGGTTTTTAATATAGTTATATAACAAATCGCCATAAGTGCTTGGTTTTATTGACTTATTATTTGGCGATTTAGCCAAGTATATCTCATTTTTGAAAATCAAGCAAGTTATTTTGAATAATGGCTTAGGTTATTGATTTTTAATGATTTTGTTGTTTTTGTTAAAATGTTCAGCTTGAATCTGTCTTGGCCCGCCCCATTCAAGTCTGGGCTTTATTATTTGGCCCAAAAGTTCAAGATGGTGAGCTGTTCTGCAAGATAAAAAAACCGGACAGGACGTCCGGCTAAAGAGGTTGTTGGTATGGGGCGTTGGCTGTTTTTACTTAGTAGCGTGCGTCCTTGGGTTTCTTGCCGTTCGCCCAGTCATTGACCTTGCCCGCAAAGTCGGGGCGGGGCATATGGGTAAAATATTCGGCGATATCAACAGCTTCCTGGTCGCTGAGTACGCCGCCCTGACCCCACGCGCCATGTTGCTGCACCCCCATGGGCATATTGTATTTAATAAAGGCGGCCGCTTTGTAGGTGCGTGCCATACCGGCACCGATATTGAAGGATTCATCTCCCCATAGTGGCGGGAAGACAATATCGCCACGGCTGTCTTTCAGGCCTTCGCCATTGTCTCCATGGCAGCTGGCACATTGCGCGGCATAAAGCACCTTGCCATTCACCGGGTCGGGTACAAGCGCTTCATTGATCTTGCCGGCATTCTGTATTTGCACTTTCTGGTCTTTAGGTACTTTTTGGCCGACCCAATCAATATATGCAATCATGGCTTTCATTTCAGGCGAATCCGGATTCAGTGGCTTGCCATTCATGGAGCGTTGGAAGCAGCCATTAATGCGGCCGGTCAGGTCCACTTCCTTGCCGGCCCGTGGCATGACTTTTGGATAGCTGTTGGTGGTGGTGAAATACGGTGCACCCATGTTGATTTTGCCTTGTGCCACGTGACAGCTGCTGCAGTTCATGGATGCACCGACATGTTCGGGCAACAGGCGTTTGGTTTCATTCATCAGGCGCTTGCCATAAATGATCTCTTGCGCGTTGGGTTCCTGGGCAATGGTGGCGTCGTCAGGAATAAGATACTGCCCGATTACATTTTTGTCTTTGTCCAGAATATCAAAGCTGATGGGGGAGGCTTCAGTCAGTGAAGGTGACTGGGCCATATAAACACCCGCACCGACAGCAATAACGGCGGCTGCAATGACAGACCATTTGACAGCTTTATTCATGTTGATCTCCTGTAGCAGTGATATGGGGGGCTTTGCCAGAAACGAAATGGCGGATTTTTGCAATGTCACCAGCTTCTACTGTGGGTGCCTGGTTGGTCCAGCTGTTGCGGATAAAGTTGATGACTTCAGCCAGGTCCTGGTCACTTAAATGATTGAAAGCGGGCATAGTGAAGGCCATTCTGTCTGCGGGAGTGCCAGGCATTTTTCCGCCCTCAAGGGTAACCTGGATAACCGACTGGGCATTATTGGCGAAGATGGCACTGTTCGCATCCAATGCCGGGAAAATCCGCTCAACCCCTTTGCCATCAGCCCGGTGACAGCTTGTGCAGTGCTCTGTGTATAAAACGGCACCCCGGCTGGTATAGATGCCATTTAGCAGATCGTTGGTCGTGGTATCTTCTTTGGCAGCCAGTGTTATTTCCTTGCCTTTGACTGGTGGCAACTGTTTCAGGTATTTGGCCATGCTGGCAATATCTTCAGGGGTGAAGTATTGGGTACTGTGCTGCACGACATCAGCCATGGCACCGAAAGCGGCAACCTTGTCCGTGCGGCCTGTCGACAGGAACTGTTCCAGTTCTTCCTGGCTCCAGGAGGCAAGTCCGCGGGCTTCACCTCGCAGGCTCTTGGCCCGCCAGCCGTCAATAACCGCACCGGAAAGAAACTCATCGCCATCGCTTAGTTTCAGGGCCAGCTCCTGATAGGCGATGCCGCGCGGGGTATGACAGGCACTGCAGTGGCCCGGGCCTTCGACCAGGTAGGCGCCACGATTGATAAGTTCATCGGCATTGGGGTCGGGTACAAAATCCCGTTGGGGCGCAAACACCAGCTGCCACCAGGCCATGGGCCAGCGCCAGTTTAAAACCGGTGGGATAGTGGAATCGGCATTTTGTTGTTTGACCGGTTTGACATCGGCCATGAAATAGGCGTAAAGAGCTTCCAGGTCCTCGTCGGGCATAATCACATAAGATGGATAAGGCATGGCAGGGTATAAGGCCTGTCCGTCACCACGCACACCGTGCTTGACGGCACCCATGAATTGGGCTAGAGAGTAATTGCCAATGCCGGTTTCTTTGTCGGGGGTAATATTGGTTGAGTAAATGGCGCCTACCGGGGTTTCCATGGCCAGTCCACCGGCATATTCTGCACCGCCTGGGCTGGTATGGCAGGCAACGCAGTCTGCCGTCCGGGCAATATAAGCACCGCGTTTAATCAATTCATCATTGTTTATATCCACTTTGGCCGCTGTATCCGGGACTCTGGTTTGGGGAAGGATAGCTGCCCCACCATAAGCCACGGCAAATAGAACTGCAGCGGCAATCAGGCTTTTATGCAGTGTTCTCATGTTACATTCCTATAAAAATTAGACTGTTCTACAGTAAGACCGGCAAGGCAATGGCCTGATACCAGTGCAAACTGTATGTTGGTTAAGTCATTCTCGGATGTATTCGTAACGGAAGATATTGTGGAACTCCACATAAGCCGGATAGTTTTGATTTAGGACAAATAAATAATGAAATTTTCCTGCAGGCATTTTTACCGGGTTTTGCTGTTCTTATGGCTGGGGGCTTATTCAGGCATGCTTTGCGCCAAAACCTGGTATGTGGGTATTCTGGCGCCACGTGGAGTGCAGGCGGCCCAGCAGGAGTGGCAGCCATGGCTTAATTGGCTGTCCACTCAATGGGAAAATGAAACGTTTATTCTGGTGCCGATGAAACTGGCCGATGCCGAACAGATGATTGCCGATAACCGGGTTAATTTTGTACTTGCGCCACAGGCCCAGTTTTTGTCCATGAAAACGGGGATGGAAATGCGTTGGCTGGCCACGTTGAATCGAGTGGATGATGCGCAGCCAAAGGCTGCCGAATTGGTGGGAAGTGCACTATGGGTACGCAAAGACGGTGGTTTGCATGACATAACGCAGTTGCGCGGCAAAATGATTGCCGCCGTGCAGGAAAATGCGTTTGGCGGTTTTTTGCTGGCCTATAAATTGCTCTATGATGCACAATTGCGTGAAAACCGGGATTACGAACTGGTGTTTACCGGATATCCGATTGACCAGACCCTGTTGCTGCTTGATCGCAAGCAGGTGGATGCCGCGATTGCCCCGTTGTGCCTGATGGAGGAAATGCAGGCCCAGGGTATTTTGGATCGCTCGCAATTTCAACTGTTGCACCCGGTCAATAATCAGAGCGCTTGCGCTGGCAGCACCGAACTGTTCCCGAACTGGTCCCTGGCCGCCTTACCCAATGTTCCTGACGCCTTGGCTACCCGTCTGGGTTCCCTGTTGTTACAGAATCAGCCCGACTCCTTGTTGCCAGGATGGGCTCCTGTGGTGGCTTCAACACGGGTAGAGGAAATCTTGCACAGCATTCGCCGTCATCCTTTTCAGCATTCGGTTTGGGCGGGTATTAAAGATTGGGTGTCCGAGTATAAAACCTGGGTGGGGGTTGCCTTGCTGTTTGTGTTCCTGTCTTTGCTGAATTATGCTTGGGTAAGTTGGCTTGCCTGGCGCCGGCAAAAACAGATAACGCAGGCCTATGAGCAAATGCGTGCCTATGAGCGAATGATGATGCAGGCGGACAGGTTGAATATTCTTGGTGAAATGGCTTCGGGCATCGCCCATGAGATCAATCAGCCGGTTTCAGTGATCAGGCATTATGCCGAAGGAACCCGGTATCGTCTGGATAGGCAGAAAACGAATGCGGAATTGATACCTGTGCTGGACAAAGTGATTGAACAGGTGGAGCGCATTACACAAATTATTGAGAATCTGCGTAAGTGGGTCAAGTCTGATCGCCATTACCAGAGTGTGGCGGTCAATATTTGCCAGGCGGTGGACAAAAGCGTGCAGTTTGTCCGCATGCAAAATAACAGGCACTCCATGAACATCCAGATTAATATTCCGGATGATCTGGTTCTATTTACCGTACCTAGTGTGATTGAGCAGGTATTGGTGAACAGCCTGCTTAATTGCTGGCAACAGCAAGCAACACAGGTTGATATTACGATCCGGTATTTTGATGCCTCGTTTCTTGGCATTACGATCACGGATAATGCAGGCGGCTTCGCCCAGGAACAGCTTGATTTCCCATTCGTTCCCTTTAGAACCAACAAGGATCAGGGACTTGGATTGGGGTTGGTGATTTGTGAACGTTTAATGCGCGTGATAGGGGGCAGTTTGTTATTGGATAACCGCAGTGATGGCGTTGCGGGCGCCATCGTAACGTTAAAATTGCCACTTAAAGAAAATACGATAAGCCAGAAGGAATCAACGCTTCATGATGAAAATTGAGACGCTGCCTATTCATATTGTGGATGATGATGCTTCGGTCAGGGAGGCCTTGCGGTTTTTGCTGCAAAGCCTTGGTTATGATGCCCATACCTGGCCTGATGGGCGGTCATTTCTGGATGAGGCGGAAATTGGCAAAGGAGGCGTTGTTATCCTGGATATTCGTATGCCCCATTTAAGCGGGCAGGAGCTTTACCAGCATTTAATTGAAGCTAAAAGTACCCTGGCCGTTATCATTCTTACCGGTCATGCCGATGTGCCCATGGCCGTTGAAATGTTGAAGAAAGGGGTGGTGGATTTTTTGCAGAAACCGGTTGCCTTGGCCCAGATGGCGACAGCCCTTGAGAATGCGCTGGCACAGGCAGAGCGGAATTTGCTTTGCTGTCGCTTGCGGGGGCTTTATGCGTCTTTGTCGCCACGGGAAAAACAGGTGACCGAACTGGTCTTGCAGGGTAAAACGAACAAGATGATTGCTGATGAACTGTACATTGCCGTGCGTACGGTAGAAGTCCAGCGGGCCAGTGCCATGCAGAAAATGCAGGTGGATAACCTGCCCGAATTTGTGCGGGCAGTTAATCAGGCGTGCATGAATAAATAAAACGTAGGCAAGAAGGGGCATGCCACCTCTTCTTGCCATGATGGGCAGACTTAATACTTGATGCTCAACCTTGCCCAGGCAGTTCGGCCAGGTTCGTTGATACGGGTGTTGGCGGCATAGCCAAATGCGCCGACACCCGCCAGGTTAAGGTGTTCGCTGTAGGTTTTGTCAAACAGGTTGTCGATGCCTACGGTAAGTTTGACCCGGTCATTGAACGCATAGCCGGCATTCAGGGCTAACGTGCCAAAACCGGCACTGGGTCCAAAATCTTTGCTGGCAACGTTACCGTGGTTGGTGGCATATCGTTTTTGCGGTGCCACCAGGCGCCATAAGGCACCGGCCGACCAGATTCCGTCATCATATTGAACACTAAGGCGTGTTTCAAGCGGCGGGATTTGCGCCATGGGGCGGCCGTCATCACTGTTTTTGCCCCAGGCATAGGCTAAAGTGCCGTTTAGCTTGAGATGGTCGGATACCTCATACGAGGCACCCATTTCTGCGCCCATAATGCGGGCATTAACATTACGTACTTGTTTAACGCCGCCACCTAATGAAGCATAGTCAAACAGGATGAAATCCTTCACATAGCCAACATAGCCGGAAAGCCAGGCTTCCAGGTGTTCGCCTTTGTATTGGGCACCAAAATCAAGCTGGCTTGTTTTTTCGGGCTTGATGCCTCTGAAGGCATTGACTGAACCCTCGGGCCCGGCACCGGGAGAGACCAGTTCCCAGAAATCAGGGAAACGCTCGACATGGCCAAGTCCCGCATAAATAGTGGTGGAAATATCGTGAAGGTCATGTTCGTAGCGGATAAAGCCGCTGGTGAGCGTGTCGTCACGTTTATAGTCTTTGCTTGGCGAGTTTGCCCGGTAATCTTTGGCGGTTGCCTGGTCAAGGCGCAGGCCGCCAATCAGCCTGCCTGATTCGGACGTTTGCCAGGTAAGTTCGCCAAATATGCCGGTATTGCTGAATTTGGCATTGTCTTGCCAGGGCATTTCGGTGGCGGAAATCCATGTCATTCCCTGACGGGCAAACTTGCGTAGTTCATGTTTGCTTTTCTGGAAATCAAGACCGGTTACCAGGCTTAAATTGTCATTGAAGCGGAAAGTGCCTGCTAGCCTGCCTCCCCATGTCGTGCGCCTTGGGTTGGATTCCATTTTCATGGTGTAGGGTCTCATGCGGAAATTGTCCATGACATGATCGGCCTGGTTGTAATAAAGCTGTGCTTCAAATTCATCAAGAAAGGTACCTATATTCTGCTTTTTAAAACGCAGCCCATAGCTTGTACGCTTGAATGTTGTACCGTCCATGCTGCGGGTCGCGTAGGCTGCCTTGGCATCACCGGTACCTGCGGTTAATTCAAGAAGGGTGTTTGAATCGGGGGTGATGCCCAGTGAAAGATCGGTATTCCATTTGTCCCAGCGGGAGTGAACCTTGTTGCCATCGCCATCTTTGTAATCTTGGGCGTGTGAGTGGTTGGCGGTCACACGGGCGTAGAATTTGTCATTGCCCGCTTCAAGGTCGGCAGCCTGGTCATTCCTGCCCCATGACCCCCCCACTAAAGATCCTTCAAAATTAATGTTTTTACCTTCTTCAAAAACGGGAGGATTCCGGTCAAAGCGTACGGTTCCTGCCGAAGCGCCTGGCCCCCATATAACGGTTTGAGGGCCTTTTACAACGGTAAGTTCATCAAAGTTCTCGGGCGCAATGTATGAGCCGGGGTTGTCCATGCGGCCACCGCAGGCGCCAGGCATATTGGAGTCATTGGCCAGCATATTGATGCGTGACCCGAACATGCCGCGTAAAACGGGGTCGCCATTGGAGCCGCCATTGCGCAGGGCCGAAAAACCGGGAATGGTTTTGAGGTAGTCGGTGGCGTCACTGGCGGGAATGGGCTGGCGGGGCAGTTTGGGATTGGTGGTATAGGTTAGCGGGAAGTCTGGAGCGACCTGTGTAACCAGGATGGTTTCAAGCTGGGTAACCTTGGCTGTGTTTTGTGCCAAGACCGGTTCAGTTATGGCCAGAAGCAAGGCGGATGAAAGCAGGGTATAGGTAAAAGCGGGGTAATTGTTAAAGGACTTCATGTTTCTGTACTTTTTAATAATTAAACAAACATCGCTTCACGTTGCCAAATAAAGTACACAGCACAAGATACTTGCGCAAAAAAATGGGCAAGATCAGGGCGGATATATATTAAGCAAGGTTATGCAGAATAACGATGGGAAGAATCAGGAAAGTACAGAAGGCGGGGCACGCGGGCCCAAAGGGGAACCGCGGATATTGAAAACTGGATAGTGGATGCTTTTGAATGAAAACGGTCTGGCAGTGGCCGGTTTGGTGATAACCGGATCAGGCACCGTAGGCGGATCAATGAAAAACTGCTGCGCCAGGATGCCATAAGGACATTCGTTGGCAATCGTGGTTTCAGTGTCGGGTGGGCTGGGCTCGCCAATGGGAACCTGAATGGTATAAAAGCCATGTTCAGGATTGCAGATGGTCAGGGTCATGAACCCCGATGCCGCAGCATTGGATGCCGGCATATAACCAATGGGAATGAGACTGCGCAATACCAAGGCAAACAACAGAAAACAGGCGGCCATGCGTGCTTGCTGGTGCGATGTCTTGTTATGTGATTTTAAGGTATTGGGCATCGTTGGATTCTAATAATGCCCATACTTGGCGTCAATTAATGAGCCGGTTTTGAATGATTGCCATGATCTAAATCAAACATGATGTTGTCATTTGTCATCATAGTTGAATTATCAATCATTGAAAACGCTAAATGGCCAGGCAATGCAGTGTGTTCCCTGGCCTTATAATAAAAAATTACATAACCGTGGCTTCGGGTTCTGCCCCGATAATTTCCTTGATGGAATTGTTTTCACCCATGATGGCCACTTTGGGCTGGTGGTTTACGGCTTCATTGGCATCAACATAAACATAAGACATGATAATGACAATATCGCCTTTCTGAACCAGGCGGGCTGCCGCACCATTAAGGCAAATCACGCCACTGCCCCGCTTGCCGGGGATAATATAGGTTTCAAGACGGGCACCGTTATTGTTATTGACAATATGCACCTTTTCATTGGCCAGCATGCCAACGGCGTCCAGGATGTCCTGGTCGATGGTTACAGAGCCGACATAGTCCAAATTCGCCTCGGTCACTTGAGCGCGGTGAATTTTGCTATTCATCATCATTCGAAACATTTGTTTGTTACCTTTATACAAAACACAATACTGCGGTATTTGTTGAAAAATATAGATGCATGGTGCCCCCTGTGGAGGGAAAATCTTAATGATAATGAGGGGAGGGGGAGTGCAAATATAAATTGGACAGGGCTAATTATATGATTTGCTGAGCAATTTTTTGGGTCTGTCAGGCATAATGGCAGAAAATTTTCAGTTAAATTGCGTCAGCTTAAAAAAAACGGGCAAATGAAATTTTCACTTGCCCGGTTTTTATGTTTGACTGTTTGCCTAAAGGCCGGGGGCTGGCTGACTGCCGCCAGACCGGCCTGTTAACTTAAGCTTCGGCGTTGGCACTTGATTTGAGTTTGCGGCTGGCAAAAAATTTGCCCAGCGCAACGATAGTGACTGCACCAATCACTTCAGCAGTCAGTTTCAGCATGCCTGAAGGCTCGCCAATTCTTTCCACGATGAAAATATCGGTCAACAGCATGCCACCGGCAATCCAGCCCAGTAACGCAGCGCCAAAGGTAACGACCCATGGGAATTTGTCGATCAGTTTCAAGACGATCGTGCTGCCCCAGATAATGATAGGTACACTGACGACCAGACCGAAGATGACCAGGCCAATCTGATGGTCGGGGTTGGCGGTTTGGGCGGCACCGGCAATGGCGATAACGTTATCCAGACTCATCACGAAGTCAGCCACGATAATGGTTTTGACGGCAGACATAATCGACGTGCTGCCTTCGATATTGCCATGGGCATCGTCTTCGGGAATCAGCAACTTAACGCCAACCCATACCAGTAACAGGGCACCGACAATTTTCAGGAAAGGAATGCTGAGCAAGGTCAGGGCGAAGGCAATCAGGACAACCCGCAGGCCGATTGCGCCAGCGGTACCCCATAAAATACCTTGCATGCGCTGTTTTTTAGGAAGGTTGCGACAGGCCAGGGCGATAACCACGGCATTGTCGCCACCAAGCAGAATATCAATCAGAATAATCTGAAAGACGGCTGCCCAGCTGAGTGTTTGTAAAAATTCAAGCATCAGTTACCCTTTGAAATAACAGAAATTGGAAAGAGAAACGGATCTGGCTTGAGTCTTTTTGAGCGGTTTCCTTATGAATAAAAGGGGAATGTACCGGACAAAAAAACAAAAAGGCCTGATCCATCAGGACACAGGCCATCTTAAATAGAGAAGACGTACCTTGCCCGTAATGGCAAGGTCTTGCTTGCAACATTTGGTATGTTGCCCGGGCACCGGACGCTTGCGTTATAGACAAACAATCGAAATGACGATGCGGCGGAAGAAAGCTACTCCCCTTGATTTGCGTAATTATATGGGAAGCTTGAGCGAAGTCAAGAAGTAATTGCATAAATCATGGTAAACCCCGTGTCGCTATTAATGAATGTTGCTGAATGGTGAACGCGAAATACATGTTACGATAATTGGCAGTTTAATTGGATCGGGAGTTTGCATGTGGAATGAGCGTTTTTCAGGTGACGAGTACGTATACGGTACTGAACCCAATGATTTCCTGAAAGAGAACCGGGGTTTGTTCAATACGCCGGCAATGCCTCAAAAGATTTTATGTCTTGGCGAGGGGGAAGGGCGCAATGCGGTTTTTCTGGCTCAACAGGGCAATCAGGTCTGGGCACTGGATTATGCGCAGGCCGGCCTTGATAAAACCCGTAAGCTGGCTGAGCTGAAGCAGACCCGGGTGCACACGATTCATGCCGATCTCACGACCCATGAGTTACCCGAGGCCGAATATGATGCGGTTATTATGGTTTTTTGTCATTTGCCTTCGGCAAACCGGCCTTTTTTGTATGAGCAGATCCGTAAAACACTCAAGCCTGAAGGCGTTCTGCTGGCTGAACTGTATACGCCTGAGCAGCTTGAGTACCGAACCGGTGGCCCTGGTAATGTAGACATGCTGGTAAGTAAAGAAGAGCTGGAACAGGCGTTTGCGTCATATTCACTTCTTGTCAGCAAGGAGTGTGTACGGGACATTCATGAAGGTAAGCTTCATACCGGCAAGGGAGCCGTGGTTCAGTTTATTGCCCGCAAGACGTAAACCGGGTTGTATGGATATTGACGGATATTTTTTGTACAGTAGTAAAATAAGGCTTGTATTAAACAGGCCTTATTTTGTGCGTATCCGGAGAAAAAATGCGGCATCAGCTGAAAACCGACATTGGAACTTTACTGGACAAGGTCCGTGCCAGTACCCCACTGGTTCATCATATTACCAATTATGTGACGGTGAATGACTGCGCCAACATGACCCTGGCCATCGGGGCTTCGCCGGTCATGGCGGACAGCATTCATGAAGTCAGGGATATGGTGTCAATTGCCGCTGCCCTGGTCATTAATACGGGCACCTTGAATGAGGCAACGGTGGCTGCCATGCACGCCGCCGCCAAACAGGCCAATGCAAAAGGAATCCCGCTGGTCCTGGATCCGGTGGGGGCGGGGGCCACGCCCTACCGGACAGAAACGGTACGTCAATTGTTGCAGCAGGCCCGCTTTTCTGTCATTCGCGGCAATCTGTCAGAAATACGGGTATTGGCCGGACTGGATGAAAAAACCCGGGGGGTTGATGCTACGGCGGTGTTTGACGGTAATGCGCTTCAACAGGAAACACGGATATTTATTGAAAATACCGCCCGTAAACTGAACACAACGCTTGCGGTGACGGGGGCGGTTGATATTGTTTCTGATGGCAAGCGTACCTGTTTTATAGAAAATGGCCGGCCTGAAATGGCGCGGGTAACCGGGACGGGCTGCATGTGCAGTTCCCTTGTGGGGGCTTTTCTGTCAGTGACCGACGATGCCTTTTTTGCTGCGCTGGCAGGGGTGTTGTGTATGGGTATCGCAGGTGAAATTGCCTACGGGAATTTGCAACCGCAGGAAGGCAATGCCAGCTATCGCAACCGGATCATTGATGCCGCCTATCATTTGACGGCCGCCCGGCTGGCCGGGCGGGCAAGACTGACAGGTTGATGGTTGTGGATAAACAGTCCGTGAATAACTTTAACCTGTTTAAACTATTAATTTCCCATAGCCATTAGTTTTCTATATTCTCGGCCAGCAAGCGTCCCAGCGTGGCTCCTAAAACCAGGTCATCAATCTGGCCGAAATGGTTTAGCCGGACATGCCCCTGTTTATCCAGGATAAGTAGGCTTGGGGTGCCTTGCAAGCCCCATTGCGCCATGGTTTGTGGAATCGGGTTGTGGGTAGAGGGGGCATCTACACCAATGGGAAAGCGCAGGCGGAATTCGTGAATGAAGGCTTCAAGGGCATGTGGCTGCATGGCCTCGTGATGTTCAAAAACCGTGTGCAGGCCAATCACTTTCAAGCCTTCGGCAGCCAGGGCCTGGTGTACTTTTGCCGCTTGTGGAATGGCATGCAGCACGCAACCCGGGCATAGCATCTGGAAGGTGTGAATCATCACGACATGACCGCGCAGGTCGGCCAGTTGCAGTGGTTGCGGTGTATTGAACCACTGCGATACATGCCATTCCTGGATTGGAAAATAACTTTTGTTCATACCGTTGCCCTGTTCAGAAAGCGCCTTCCCTGATGTAGGGCTGGCTCCAGAGGATGACCTGCAATAAAACCGCCTTGACCCAGGCCGCATGCATTTTTTCAACTTCTTCGGCAGAGGCGCCCTTATTACCCAGGAATGGTTTAAGGGTGGTGGTAATGGGGATGGTTAACCCAACCAAATATCTAAAGTGTACCTGTGGAACGCTGCTGGCACCATCGGTTTTGTTTTTCTTGTGGTGGGTATGGCGCAGGCCGATTTCATATTGCCAGTTCAGCCAGTCCTGGTCAAACCGGGCGTCTGCCGTATCCAGAATCCATTGGGCAAAACGCTTGCGCACGGCGGCCAGATAGGCAGGGTCTGCCTGTCCGGTTTTGGCATCACTGAAATAAACCAGCAGCTCCGGGGTGGAGGCCACAAAACCGTACCAGACATCCAGAATGGCATCGGTCTGGTCAGCCAGGATCGCTTTGCTTTGCCGCAATGCCTGAATGTCTTCATCGCTAAAAAGCATGGTTTTTTGCAGTGCTGCCAGATCGCTCGCCGTGTAGGGGGCCTGGGCAAGTGTTGGCTGTCCATAGGCATAACCGGGAATTGCTTCTTGGGCGGCAGCTGTTGATGACTGAATGATGCCGGCGGTGGCACTAAGCAGAATGAATTGAAAGGGTTTCATGACGGTCTCCTGGCGTGTAATTTATACGGCGTTTGAATCACGGTTGCTTGTATGATGCGCCTTTGTTCTGGATAATAGGTGGCATGAAATCCAGAAAAGTTAACTTATCGTCCAGTTTGCAGCATCAGAGCCCAGCGCCTTCTGTTGATCGCCTGTCGGGATTGCTGGCGCACTTCAGGGTGCAGGCCAGCTTGTTCCATTCGGGTCTCTTGTGTGGCACCAATACGTTTGATGCGATACCCGGGAGAGCGTTTCTGCATGTCCTGCGCAGGGGAAGCATGCAGGTAAGGCATCCTGCCATGCAGGGGGTGGAGCCCGTATTGGCGCTGAATGAGCCGTCCTTGCTGCTGTATACGCGGCCCCTGGCTCATGTGTTTGTCAATCCGCCCGAAGAAGGGTCTGATTTCACTTGCGCCACTTTGGATTTTGATGGCGGAGAGCGAAATCCGTTTGTGGCTGCCTTACCGCCTGTAGTCTGGGTGCCCTTGCGGGAAGTGGCCGGTTTACAGCCTGCCCTTGATTTGCTGTTCGCTGAAACTGAAAAAATGCATTGTGGTTCCCGCTTGATTGCCAATCGTCTTTTTGAGGTGGTTTTGATCCAGTTATTGCGCTGGATCCTCGACCACCCCCATAAAGTAGGGGTTTCCCATGGATTGATTCTGGGGCTGGCTGATGCCCGGCTGGCAAAAACATTGGTCGCCTTGCATCAGTCACCCGGCAAGCCTTGGTCACTGGCGTCTATGGCGCAAACGGCCGCCATGTCACGCAGCGCATTCGCCGCTGCTTTCAGGCAGGTAACTGGTATGACGCCCGCTGCTTATCTGGCCGATTGGCGGCTGACGCTGGCGAGCGCCATGATTCGGGACAAGCGTCCGCTTAAGCTGATAGCGATGGAACTGGGATTTTCCAGCGCTTCAGCGCTATCAAGGGCTTTTAGCCAGCGTTTTGGCATGTCGCCGCGCCAATGGGCCCAAATGCAGTCTGCACCTGCTGTGTTTATGCCCGGGTATTAAGGGCTGTTTATCGGATTTGCATAACCGTGTCCAGCGGTATCATGTTGACGGGCGGGTTTTGCAGCAATGTTTCCAGTGCATTCAAAAGCGCATCGGGTGAAGCACTGGCATCAAGTACCGGTATTTTTCCCTGTTCAACCGCTGGCGGTTTTTTTAATGACTGAATATAGGCTTCCCAATTTTGCAGCTTCCAATGGTCACGCGGGTCTGCCCGCTGAATGATGCGTGCTTGACGAACCGGGTGGGGCAGGTCAAGCCAGACATGACGCAGGCTTGTATTGGCCGGCAGGCCCAAGGCTTGCGCGGAAAACAGGGCACCTGAAGCCAGTTCCCGGCTCCAGGGCCCGGGAAATACCACATTTAGGCCCAGTTCCAGTTGTTCTTTGCCAATCAGCAGGGTGCTTTTATATTGCAGGTCACGTATTTTTTCCTTGAAAAAAGGGCTGTCCCGGTCATTCGGGTCCTGGCCGAAAGCCTCCAGGAAAGGGCCAGTCCAGTATTCGCCGACGGTATCTTTGTCAAGAACGCACCATGTGCGTTGTTGTTGCAGCTGTCGCTGGATAAAACGAGTGGTCAGTACCGATTTTCCGGTACCGGCATGACCCAGAATGAAAAGCGCGCAAGGGGCAGACATGAGTCTCCTTTAAACAAGAGAGTGTAAAGATTCAATAATCCGGCAATTTGTACCGGACAATTGCAATTATAAGTCTTGCGGTTTGATATGCGGATGAATTTACCAATATGGCCAAGGCTAGCCGGCCTGCGTCATGATTGCCGTGCCACAATCGGGCAAAAGCTGCAAGGGCAGTTGCTGTCTGTTCAGCCAGGTTTGCAGGTTTGCCGCAGCAG
Organism: Advenella sp. EE-W14; assembly: GCF_012923605.1. Taxonomy (NCBI): domain Bacteria; kingdom Pseudomonadati; phylum Pseudomonadota; class Betaproteobacteria; order Burkholderiales; family Alcaligenaceae; genus Advenella; species Advenella sp. EE-W14. Next base: position 78,528 of record NZ_JAAVNG010000007.1, read on the forward strand.
GCGTTGGCTGCTGTTCTGCGCGGACGGGGTGGGCATAATCTGCCCACATTAACATGGCAAGAGCCTGCAGCAACACGCCTGGCTCTTCTTTGAAGGGGGCAAGCTGGCGTAAGGCATGGAAAGATTGCGGGCCTTTTTTTAATAAAGTCAGCAGGGGTGAAAATAAATCCGCAGGCCCGGGAATGATGCCAATCGGGGTTTTGAATTCAAGTGAACCCGGTGCAGGCATGTTGGGCAGTGCCTTGAAAACGGTTTTGTCCATCAGGTCGAGGTGTTTTTCAACATCCAGTGTCTGGGGGCTTGATTGAAAAACATCCTGCCGCTGGTGCTGGTTGCGAGCCATATCCTTGACGGTTTCCCGCAGTGCCTGGCCGGGCAGGTTTTTCAGGATTGGTTGGAGATTGCCAGGGATAGACAGGGTATCCATATTCTCAAAGCCATTGGCGCTGCCGATGAAGCTGACTCCTGTCTGGCTGATAATACGGTGCAGGTCGGCAGAATGTTGGGGGTGCCAGTAATCAGTCAGGAACTCGTGTGCCAGATAGGCAGGCAATTCTTTTTCAAGTGCTTGCAATTCTTTTTGGATTTCGGGGTTGTCCACGAACAGGCCTGCCCCTTTGTTGGCCAATGTGCGCAGCAGTGTCATGCCGTTCTGGATGCCTTGTACCGAATCGCCCTTGGTTATTTTGGCGGCCTCATAAAGCACTTTTTGCAGGGCAGTCAGGCGGGCGGCACCGGGGTAACACATGTAGTGCAGGTACACCAGGCCTTGCGGCTCAAGTGATTGGTAAATCAGTTGAAGAATGCCGGCCTGGGCCTTGGGTGGCAGCCATGACCATGTGCCGTGGCTGACGATAAAATCAAATTTTCCGCTATTGTTTGCGGCAAAATCATCGAAACTGGCTTCAATAAAACGGATGTTTTCAATGTTCAGCGTTTTTGCCAATGCCTGGGCGCTGGCAATATGCTTTTTGTTGAAATCAATGCCGGTGAATTGTCCGGCAGGGTTGCAGGCCGCGGCAACCAGCAGGTTGAGGCCAGGCCCACAGCCCAACTCGCAATAGCGGTAAGGTTTACTGATATCCGGAACGGCACAGCCTAATGTCTGTATGGTGTGGCATAGCCATATCGGCTGCATTTCCTTGTGAAAATGAAGAGGATAGGAAACATCAATGATATAACCGTCACGGTGTTGCATTATTGGCTTCTTGATGGGTTGTGAAGTAGGAAAACATATCGCTAAAAACAAGGGGAACCTCGGGGGCATATCCGAAGTTCCCGGTTGTAAAAGCGGTTTTAAGGTTAGAAGCGGGCAGTCACACCCATGTAGTAGGTACGACCATTTCCGTCACCGTAATCGTCATCGGTTCTGGCGATATTATTGGTCAGGTTTTGAATGCCGGCACGCAAAGTCAGGTTTTTGTTAACGGCATAGTTAACGCCGATATCAAGTGTGGTGTTTGCATAGGCAAAATGGTTGCTCCCTGTATAGTCTACGGGTGGGGTATAAAGTTGTTTGCCAATATACTGTACCGATGCATAGGTGGACAGTTTTTCTGTGGCTTGCCAGTCAAGCAGGGCATTGGCGGTCCATTTGGGTGTCATGTTCAGCCAGCTACCGGTGGTTTTGTTTTTGGACTTGATCATGTAAGTGGCATTGCCGCTCAGTCTTAAGCCGTCTGTAATGGGAAGGCCAAATGAGGCTTCCAGGCCGGCGGTTTCTCCTTCTTCAATATTGAATTGCTGGGTGTACCAGGTGCCGTTGATATTACCCAGAAAGCCATTTTGGATCATATCTTTGATTTTGCTGTGGAAGTAGGTCAGGTCAAACGAGTAACCGGCTTGGTCAAAAGCAATACCCAGCTCATAGTTGGTGCTGACTTCAGGTTTCAGGTCTGGATTGCCAATCATGTAGCACTGGCCGCCGGTATAGCCCAAAGGACGCAGTGAAGTACAACCCATGCCCATGGAAGAGGTGCCAGAGGTGAGAGAACGCTCTTTCAGGTTGGGGGCACGAAAGCCTTTTGAAACGCCACCTTTGATGGTCCATGACTCGGTAGGATGATAAACCAGGTATCCGCGCGGGCTGACATGCAAATCAAATTCGTCTGACTTGTCACCACGTACCCCCAAGGTCAGGATCAGGTCGTCCCGCAGGAAAATCTGGTCTTCAACAAACAGTGACCATGCCCAGCCTTTGGGGTGTTTATCGGCGGTGATGGTATCACCACCCGGCAGCAGGACGCTAAGGATATTGCCAATATTGCTGGGGTTTTCAACTTCTTCCCGTTTGTATTGGGCACCTACGGTTAGCCAGTGTTCCACGCCAGCCGTGCTAAAGGGCATGTCAACCTTGAAATCGGCAACATGTTCTTTGGATTTTGCGCCCAATTGATCGCCTTCGCCCTTGTTCTCATAGCTGTTGGCGTACAGATCCAGTTTAGTGCGGATTTCACCGAAACGGCCTTCGTGCCCAATGCCAAAATAGGTGTGGCGCATGTCAGAGCCAAAAATTTCACTGGTAACGCCGTCTTGGGCTTCACGTTGCGTCAGGTCGGGGAATGCTTCAGCCTTGTTGCGTCCAACGGAGCCATCCAGATAGAAGCTGTGATTTTCGTTCAGTTGCCAGTTGAGTTTGGCATTCATATTCTGGTTGGCAGAGCCACTGGAACCGCGCGAGCCTGTATCGGGTTCGCGGTTGGTATAGCTGCCACCCAACCGTATGCCCAGGCTTTCTGTAATCGGGCCGCCAATATTAAAGCTGTGAGAGTTGGTGTCGCCGGATTTGCCAGAGTCGGGCACGCTCAGGCTGTTCGTGAGTGAACCGCTCCAGACGTTATCGATTTTGCGGGTAATAATGTTAATGACCCCGCCCATGGCTTCAGAACCGTACAGGGTGGACATGGCGCCGCGCACGACTTCGATTCTGTCAATGGCATCGGGCGACAGCCAGTCAAGGTCCTGGGGAATGGTGTCAGGGCGATGTCCAAGCAGGTTGGAGCCGCCGATACGTTTGCCGTCAACCAGAATCAGGGTGTATTTGTCGGGCATGCCGCGAAAAGCGATTTTTGAACCTGCACCGGCAGGGGCAAAACCACCGGTTACACCGGGAATCGTGCCAAGCACTTCGGCAATACTGGCAGTGGGTTTACGGTCCAGTTCCTTACGGGTAATCACACTGACGCTGGCAGGCGCATCACGAATTTCGCTTTCAACACTGCTGGCAGAGGCGAAGATGGTCTCAAGCTCAACAGCAGCCATGTCATCAATGGTGCTGTTGTCCTGTGCGTAAGAAGAGGTGGCGGCCGTTGCCAACAAAATGGCACTGGCCAAACGGTTCAGTTTGAAAGAGGCGGACAGCCTGGAGTTTTGTGTATGACTCATGTTATGAATGCGGAAGCTCAATGTATTTAAGATTAATATTGATAATGATTATCATTAATTATATAACATAGTAATTAAAAAAGTGTAAAGATTTATCTGGAAAATGGTTTGCAGGATGTTGTTATTAGCCAAGGATGATGAGTGGCCCGGCCTGTTAAAATTTGTTTTGGCTGAACAGAAAGATCGTATTGTGCAAGCAGTTTTGCTACACTTGATGGCAGTCTAACCAGTTGAAAGGCATTTCATGAAACTAGCGTTGTTGCTAACGGTTCCCGTTCTGTTTGTGGCGGCAGGTTGCGCCAATCCGGTTAAAATTGTTCCTGCACTTACTGAAGATGAAAAACAAACCCTGACGTGCAAGGAAATAGGCAGGGAGTCCGACCGCCTGAATATTTTGCTGAATCAATTGCGTCATGGCAATGAGCCGCTGTTTGGTAATGATCCAGCCCAAATTCAACAGGCAGAACAGGCTGCGCAATGGCGCCTGAACCAGATTCGTGAGTTAAGTGTCCAAAAACTGTGTGTTTTTGGTTAAAGTTAAACCCGTTCGGATTAATTAATCCATTTGCCTTTTAAGGTTAAGTTAATGAAAAAAATGATTCTTCTTCCATGCCTGTTGTTGGCAGCCTGTGCCAATGGTCCGGTTGATGACAGTAAGGCTGCAGAATGTGCGCAGGTCCAGTCCCGGATTATCCAGCAGCCTGGTATTCCTGGGACCAGCAATTTCCTGTCACGAGCCCATGACAATGTCCGTGCGGATGCCGAGCGTGAACGTGCCCGACGCATGGGATGCCTTAAATAGGCCGGTGTCTGTTCAAAATCACTCTGCGGAGTGATTTTTTTTGGCCATCAGGACGCCCTCATTGGCCAGTTGGTCTGCGCGTTCATTGCCCGGGTCACCGGCATGGCCTTTGACCCATTTCCAGGTAATGTCATGCCGGGCCACCAGTTCGTTCAGTTCAAGCCATAAATCCATGTTTTTTACTGGTTTTTTATCGGCAGTTTTCCAGTCACGCCTGATCCAGCCGTCCATCCATTCGGTAATGCCTTTTTGCACATATTGTGAATCAATGTGAAGCAGGACCTTGCAGGGGCGCTTCAGTGCTTTAAGTGCCTGGATGACTGCGGTCATTTCCATTCGGTTATTGGTGGTTTCGGATTCTCCTCCGCAAAGTGTTTTTTCATGGTGTCCCTGTTTTAGCAATACGCCCCACCCACCAATGCCGGGATTGCCCTTGCAGGCACCGTCAGTCCATATTTCAACTATTTTTTTATCCATTTTCCGTATTGAACAATTGAGTGATATCTCTTTGGGTAATAATGGCAGGACGTCTGCTGGCCAGACTTTTTCTGCGTTGCTTTTTCTTGAGCAAGGGCCCGACAAGGTGCATGCCGCGAGCCCGTTTTTCGGCTGAAAGCACGTAGACGCCTCCGGTCACGGGCCACCAGCGGTCACCGGCCCTGTTCATGAAATCCCAGCGCTTAAGCCACTTCTCGGTTTGACAGGCAGGAGTATAGCAGCCGAAATGACCCCGATCGATGTCGAGGGATAATAATTTGAACCAGTCTTTCAGGCGACGGACCGAGACCATGTTGCGGTTGGGAATGGGGATCCATGGATTCATGAATGGCATGCCATTGCGAAGGCCCCACAGGCTGTTGGGATTGAAGCCGGAAATAACCACCCGGCCCTCGTAAACCAGTACCCGCTCCACTTCCCGTAGAATTTGATGCGGGTCTTGCGAGCACTCTAGAATATGTGGAAGAATAACCAGATCCAGGCTGCAGTTGGGGAAAGGCAGTTGGTCCAGGCGGCCGTGAATGATTTTTGGCTGATCGGTCGATGTTACATTTTTTTTGGATTCATCCGTTAAAATCGCTTTTGACCTGATCCGGTTGTTTCGCAGAAAATCCCATGCCGGCAAGCCAATTTGCAATGCATGGAAGCCAAATGCGTTGGCAACGATCTGATCAAATTTATCTGTTTCCCAGCGGATAACAGTTTGACCGGGATCAGTATTGAGCCATTGCGTAAGGTTTAAAATCTGCGGGTTGGTTTGTGTCACGCCTGCCTCGGGGTAAGTGTAGATATTTCTTGGAGCATTTAAGTATTGGATATGACCTGTAAAATTCAGCCCATCAGTGCCTTTAACGATAATTATATCTGGATAATTGTACAGGGGAACAATGCCGTGGTGATTGATCCCGGTCAGGCCGAACCGGTGCTGGAAGTGCTGCGGGCTCAAAACCTGGACTTGCGGGCCATTCTGGTCACCCATCACCATGCCGATCATGTGGGAGGAATTGCCGGTTTGCGTGAACACACGGGAGCCAAAGTGTTTGGTCCTGCCACAGAGTCCATTCCTTTTTGCGATGTGCCCTTGCAGGAAGGCGACAGGGTCGGCATAGACGGTTTTTCCTGGTCGCTCTCTGTCCTTGAGGTGCCCGGTCATACATTGGGTCATATTGCCTATTATGGCGATATCAATCCCAACGAACCCGTGCTTTTTTGTGGTGATACCCTGTTTGCGACCGGTTGCGGAAGAATTTTTGAAGGGAATCCCACGCAAATGTACCAGAGCATTGATAAATTCAGAAAACTGCCGCAAAATACGCGGGTATTTTGCGCTCATGAGTATACATTGAGCAATATTGAATGGGCGCTTGCAGTAGAGGGGAGTAATCCTGATTTGCAGCAGTGGTCACAAGAAGCACGCTTGATCAGGAACCAGCAAAAACCAACCGTTCCCACTACGGTCGGTCACGAACTTAAGACCAATCCGTTTATGCGGGTTGAGTGCGAGTCTGTTATTAATGCCGCACAGGACAAAGCCGGGCGCAGTTTGAATGCCCCCGATGAGGTATTTGCCGTGTTGCGCGATTGGAAGAATTCATTCTAGGGATACTCATGAAATTAGTTAAGCTTGCCGTTATAGCTTCAGTTGTTGTTTTAACCGGGTGTGCATCCTCCGGCAATTCTTCCAAAAATTATTCTTCCTCAAATGGGCAGCAAAAAGATGTTTGGGAAAGAATCCGCAAAGGGCTCAAGATGCCCGATCTGCAAGATGACAGGGTTGAATACTGGACCAATTATTATGCGGCCCGTCCTGCGTCCGTGCAAATAATGGCGCAGCGCTCAAGCAAGTATATTCACTATATTACCCAGGAACTGGAAAGACGCAATATGCCCACTGAACTGGCTTTGTTGCCGTTTGTTGAAAGTGCCTATAATGCGAAAGCGGTTTCCAGTGCCAAAGCGGCCGGTCTGTGGCAATTCATTCCAAGTACGGGCACGCATTACAACTTGACGCAAGACTGGTGGAAAGATGAAAGACGGGATCCTGTCCAGTCTACCCATGCCGCGCTTAATTATCTGTCATATCTGCACGGTTTTCAGGATAATGACTGGCATTTGGCTCTCGCCTCTTACAACTGGGGAGAGGGTGCGGTTAAGCGTGCCCGTGAGCGTAATGCCAGTACGGGGCTCGGTACCGATTACCTGTCCCTTAATATGCCCAAGGAAACACGTGATTATGTTCCCAAGTTACAGGCTTTCGAAAACATCATAAGGAATCCCGCCCGTTATGGCATTAAACTGCCTCATGTGCCAGACCAGCCTTATTTCGAGAAAGTCAGCAACACGCATGACATTGATCTGGACGTTGCGGCCCGATTGGCCGAGATTTCCGTTGAGGAATTTCGTGAACTGAATCCATCGTTCCAGAGAAGTGTATTGCTGGGTGAGCACGCTTCGCAAATTCTGCTGCCCAAGCATAAAGTGACTGCCTTCAAGCGTAACCTTAAAAATTACCAGGGAGAACTCTCGGCGTGGGAAGGCTATACCCCTGCTCCGGGCGAGTCCCTGGCAAGTATTGCAGACAAACACGGCATTTCCCTGGACAAGTTGAAGTCGCTGAATGGTTATGGATCAAAGCAGTCGGTTGCCCTGTCTTCCAGAACCCTGATGGTGCCACGCAATTCGGGTGCATCGGCGGGTATTGCACCTAATGACATCATGGCGCCTGCCATTAACACGGCGGCACCGGCCATGCTGGCCAGCAACGATAATGTGGCAAGGCCCTCAGCCATGTCCCCAACGGTACCCGCCCGGGCTTCGGCACCCGTTCCTTCAGCCGTTTATACCAAAAAACCCGGTGTGGCAGCGGCTTTGGCAGCAAGAAATATAGATCCTTTGGTTGATATTATCAATTCAGGTAATCATGCCAGCTTAACGGCGGGTGTACGTGCCGTACCCGTAGCCGCTTCAAAGGCCGCCATTCCTGCCACCGTTTCACGGCCGGCCGTGTATACACGACCTGCGGTGGCCGCTGTCGCCCAAACCCCTGCCAAGCCTGCCGTGCGTACGGCTTCTTTAACCAAGCCGGCTCCAAAAGCCGAGGCGAAGAAAAAGGTATCGGCTCATAAAGTGGTCAAGGGAGACACACTTTACTCTTTGGCAAAACGTTATAATACGTCGGTTCAAGATTTGAAAGCGTTGAATAACATGAGTAACACAGACCTGAAACCAGGGGCATCGTTACGTATTCCCGGAGCCGGAAGCCGCGGTTAGGTCCGGCCGAACCGCTAAATTTTCAAGATGAAAATTGCGTAATACTTTCAGGTTACGCAATTTTTTTATAATGATTCCATTTTGCAAAATAGGATAAGAAACAATGGGTTTTCTTGCAAATAAAAGAGTCCTGGTCACAGGCGTCATTTCCAATCGTTCCATTGCTTATGGCATTGCACGTGCCTGTCATCAGCAAGGTGCCGAGTTGGCATTCACCTACGTCGGCGACCGCTTCAAAGACCGTGTCACGGAATTTGCCGCTGATTTTGGCAGCAATATCGTGATTCCCTGCGATGTTTCCTCTGATGAAAACATTGATGCCGCGTTTGCCGAGCTGGCAAAGCACTGGGACGGCCTGGATGGCCTTGTGCACTCCATTGGTTTTGCACCCCGGGAAGCCATTGCCGGCAATTTCCTGGATGGCGTTACCCGTGAGAATTTCCGTATTGCCCATGATATTTCGGCTTACAGTTTTCCAGCCATGGCAAAGGCGGCATTGCCGTTGCTGCAGGCACGCAAAGGCTCTGTCCTTACCATGACTTACCTGGGTGCAGAAAAATCCATCCCCAATTACAATACCATGGGCCTGGCTAAAGCTTCTCTTGAAGCCAGTGTCCGTTATCTGGCCAGCGCACTGGGCGAGCAGGGTATCCGTTCTAATGCGATTTCCGCAGGCCCCATCAAGACATTGGCAGCCAGTGGCATCAAGGATTTTTCGGTTATTCTGAATTTTGTTGAAAAACATGCTCCCTTGCGTCGTAATGTGACTATTGATGACGTGGGCAATACTGCAGCCTTCCTGTTGTCAGAGTTGGCGGCAGGAATTACCGGCCAGGTGGTGCATGTCGATGCCGGCTTCTCGGCTGTTGTGCCAGGTATGGCTTAATTGTTTTTTCCGGGGTTGTATAAATAATGCGTCAGATTATTCTTGATACCGAAACTACAGGCCTTGATCCGGATCAGGGCGACCGGGTTATTGAGCTGGGGTGTGTCGAGGTCATTAATCGGGAGTTAACCGGGAATAACCTGCATCTTTATTTCAACCCCGACCGGGACAGCTCCCCCGAGGCTTTGGCGGTTCATGGCCTGACCACCGAGTTTCTGTCCCAACACAATCGATTCAGCGATGAGGCGCAACGCATTGCCGCTTATCTGGAAGGCGCTGAAATTATCATTCATAATGCCGCGTTCGATACTAAATTCCTGAATGCCGAGTTTGCCCGGGTAGGCATGCCTACGCTTAACAGCATTGCCGGTCTTATTACCGATACCCTGGCCATGGCGCGGGAACGATTCCCTGGCAAGCGCAATAACCTTGACGTGCTTTGCGAGCGTTTTGATATTTCCAACAAGCATCGTGTCTTGCATGGCGCCTTGCTGGACGCCGAGCTGCTGGCTGAAGTCTGGTTGGCCATGACACGAGGTCAGTTTGGTCTGCTGATAGATGAAACGGGTGAGCAGGGTACACAAAAAAAAATGACAGACATATTGGCACTGGATACCTTGATATTGCCGGTTATCAGGCCGTCAGATCCAGAGCTGCAGGCGCACCAGGAGTACCTGGATGCCCTGGATAAAGTAGCCGGAAAAACCTGTTTATGGCGTGAGCTCGCCTAATTCTCCTGTTGGGGCAGTGTGTGGCTGCCCTCGCCAATTTCACGTTGCATCAAGACTGTATCAATCCATCTGTTATGTTTGAAACCCGTGTTGGGCTGTATGCCTGTCAGGGTGAAGCCGTGACGCTTGTGCAGATTGATGGATGCCAGGTTTTCGGTGCCACCAATCACCGCGATCATCTGGCGCCAGGGGCCTAGTTCACAATGTCTGATGAGCGCCGCTAACAGTTGGCTGCCAATCCCTTTTTGTCCCATGTCATGGCGCAGATAAATGCTGTTTTCTACCGTAAAGCGATAGGCAATGCGCGGGCGGTATGCGGAGGCATAACAATAGCCAACCACTTCATTGTTGTAAAGGGCAACCAGATAGGGGTATCCGGCCGTAATGACTTTGTCATAACGCTGGCGCATTTCATTCACATCGGGAACTGTTTCTTCGAAGGTGGCCATGCCGTAAAGGACGTGATGTGCATAAATGGATTGAATGGCGGTTATGTCACTGGGCTGTGCGGGACGGATATGGCAGGTATCGGCTTGCATGATGAATCTGGCGGGAAAAGTGAAAAATAATTGTTTACAATCAAATAAACTAGCATAAAATCAGATAACCGGAAAGGATAAAGAGTACGATACTTCTATATCCTTCAAATAGTTGATTGAAGAGGAATTCATGTCTACACCATTTACACCGTTAAGTGATACCGTTGCCGTTGCACCCCAATTAAGCGCGAGTGATATGGCTGCCGTCAAGGCGGCCGGTTTCAATAGTGTTATTATCAATCGTCCCGATCTGGAAGGTGGCGACACCCAGCCGCTTTCAGCCGAGATCATCAAGGCCGGGCAAGAGGTCGGTCTTACCGTGGTGTACCAGCCTGTGGTGAGTGGTGCAATGACACAGGAAAACGTCAATCAGTTTCAAGAGTATCTGAAAACCTTGCCAACACCTATTTTGGCTTTTTGTCGTACCGGAACCCGTTGTACGCATCTGTACAATGCCGCCAAACAAACATCCTAGTTCAAAGGAGCTCACTTTATGTATAAAAAAATATTGCTGCCTATCGATGGTTCAGAAATTTCTGCTCAAGCTGCCAATTCCGGTATTTGTTTTGCCCGCCAAATTGGCGCTGAGATCGTTACCATTAATGTCACCCAGCCTTTTTCAACATTGATTGGTTTTGATGGTATGGCGGCTTCATATGCCATTTCCGATGGCGATTACGAAGAGGCTGCCAAAAAAGAAGCACAGGAGTATCTGAAGCCGGTCCTGGAGCGGGCTGAAACGGCAGGGGTTAAGGCAACATCAGTCATTACCTCCAATTACAGTGTGGCCGATGGCATTGTAGAGGCTGCCAAAGAGCATAATTGTGACCTCATATATATAGCCAGTCATGGCCGCAGCGGTTTGTCCCGGCTGTTGCTGGGTAGCGTAACGATCAAGGTGCTGTCTTTGGCGCATACCTCGGTTCTGGTCTATCGTGTCAAGGAAAGCAGCTAGTCCTTAAGTGGTCTTTTTGCAAATAAAACCGCCTTAAACCCTTAACCGGGATAAGGCGGTTTTTGTTTTCAGGGGCATTTGTTTTTTTTCAAGGCAGGTAGTGATACACTTTCCTTTCATATAGACTTTATTTCAAGGAGAAGTCATGATGATTAAAATTGGCGATAAAGTGCCAGACGGTACATTAACAGAGTTTATTGAAACCGCTTCCGAAGGTTGTTCTTTGGGGCCCAATGCATTTCAAGTATCGGACCTGGTCAAAGGCAAAAAAATTGCCCTGTTTGCAGTACCCGGTGCCTTTACGCCAACCTGCTCTGCCCAGCATCTGCCAGGATATATTGAACTGGAAAGCCAGCTCAAAGCCAAGGGGGTTGATGAAATCTGGTGTGTTGCCGTCAATGATGCTTTTGTGATGGGTGCCTGGGGTCGGGAACAGAATGCACAGGGTAAAGTACGCATGCTTGCTGATGGATCGGCAACATGGACCAAAGCCATGGGTCTTGAGCTTGATTTGACTGCCCGGGGTATGGGCGTGCGTTCACGCCGCTATTCCGCTGTATTGGAGGATGGTGTGGTTACGCTTCTGAACCTTGAGGAAGGCGGTGCTTATGAAGTGAGTGATGCAAAGACATTATTGTCCCAGTTAGGCTAGTTTATTGGTAATTTTTTAAGGTCCCTGCGTTGGCAGGGACCTTTTACTGTTCTGGATTGCGGATTGCAGGTGTCTGGGTATGATTTCACTGTTTTTGTCCTTTTTGTCGCTTTACACTGCAATTCTTTTCTTGTCTCTTGGTACGGGTTTATTCAACACGTACATTGCGCTCTTTCTTACGCAGAACAATGTCAGTGAGGTTTGGGTAGGCCTGCTGATGGCGGCCTATTATACGGGACTTGTTCTGGGGGCCCGCACCGGGCACCGGCTGATTGTTTATGTGGGACATATCCGGGCTTATGCCATTGCCGCTGCCATTGTGACAGTGATGGTTTTATTGCAGACCATTGTGTCAAATATTACGTTGTGGCTGCTTTTTCGGGTCATCGTGGGTATGGCCATGGTCACACAGTACATGATTCTTGAGAGCTGGCTGAGCGATCAGTCTGACTCGACAACGCGTGGCAGTATTTTTGCTTTTTACATGATTATGTCCAGTTCCGGGCTGGTATTGGGTCAGGCTTCAATTTCCATTTTTCCGTCATTGGATCATACGCCACTTATTGTGGTTGCCATTGCAATGGCTCTTTGCCTGATTCCTGTGGCCATGACACGCCGGGTTCATCCGGTTATTCAGTCGCAGGCACCTATCAAGTTGCCGGTGTTTATCAGATTGGTGCCCATATCCTTGTTTATTCTATTCATGGCGGGTTGTATTACCGGTACGTTTTACAGTCTGGCACCGGTATATGGTATTAAATTGGGCCTGGATACCGACCAGATTGCCTTGTACCTGTCTGTCTGTGTAATGGCGGGCGTGTTGTTCCAGTGGCCAATGGGATGGCTGTCTGACCGGATTGATCGGGTCAAACTGATTGGCATTAATGTTTTCCTGCTAACCCTGGTGACGATTCCCCTGTATGGATATTGGTCGATACCCTTTCCGTTGCTACTGCTGTTGGCGGCTATTGTGGGGGTTTTGCAATTTACCATTTATCCACTGGCTACCGCTTTTGCCAATGATCATGTGGAGCCTGGTCTGCGGGTGGGCTTAAGTGGCGTCCTGTTGATGGTCTACGGGGTTGGTGCGGGTCTGGGGCCTGTTGTGGCCGGTAAGCTGATGGATGAAATGGGCTCGGGGATGTTCTACATTTTCACCTCCATTTGTGCATTTATCCTGACATTATTTATCAGTCGTCAAAAAGTATCCGGGAAATACCGGGTGCAGCCAGAGCCTTTTGTGCCCATGCCGGTTGATATTCAGCCTGCCCCGGCCGTCTTGGAACTTGATCCACGCGTCGATCTCAGTATTGATATTTCCGCTGATAAAGAGAAAATGGAAGAAGTTATCGAGCAGCTAAAAGCCGATGAGGAGCAGGAAAAGCTTGAGCAGGAACGACTTGAACAGGAACGACTTGAACAGGAACGACTTGAACAGGAACGACTTGAACAGGAACGACTTGAGCAGGAACGACTTGAGGCGCTTGATTAAAAAAGTAAATCCCGCGGGTTGGCGGGGTTTGCCGGATTGTGTGAGAAGCCTTGCCGTTCAGGGCGGGAGATGCACGGTTAGCCTGTGCAGATCCCTGGCCTGTTGGTGGGGCGTCGGGCCAAGAACCTACTGAAGCGACTCAGGCAATAATCCAGTAATAAAGGCAGAATACGGCCAGGATGGCCAGCACAATGCCGATGGCATTGACCAGGCTGATCTTTTCCCTGAAAACCAGGGCGCCAACCAGCGTACCCAGGCTGATGACACCAATGTTCATGGTGGTAAAAACCAGGGTGGGGTTTTCGCTGAAGTGTTGGTGGGCCTTGATATAAAAAAGGATATTCCCAAAATTCAGGCAACCCAGCACCAGACCGCCAACAGCATGGCGCAGGTGCCATTGTGCCTTGCTGGCGAATAAGTAAAAAAACATAAGTAAGCCCGCCATGGCAAAGGCAATAAACAGTCCGGTAGGGAACGCAGTACCGGTTTTAGCCATTTGCTTGAACAGGATATCAATTACGCCGTAACCGAGCCACACCATTAACAGATACAGGACACTGCTGCGGGTTTGCCGCGCGGAGGCACCTGAGGCAGGTTTCCAGAGCAGACAAAACAGGGCAATGAAGGCGATGACCAGGCTGACGCCCCGTGGCAGCGACAGCGTTTCTCCAAAAATCGTGAATGAAGCGATAATCGGCAGGAACAGGGAAAGCCTTTGTGCGGCATCGGCACGTACAATGCCGGCAAATTCAACAGCCTTGAACATGGCCAGGAAAATCAGTGGCAACAATACGCCCAAGATGGCAAACAGCCCCCAGGGTAATGCTTGTATGCTGTCGCCCGAGAGCTTGGGTTGTAAAAGCAGCCAGCATAACGTAATGGCGGTTACATAGTTGAAGGCAATGGCCTGTTTGATGTCAACCGCGTGTTGGCGGGCTATTTTCAACAGGACGGATACCGTCACGCTGCATAAAATGCTTAGAAGTAGATAAATCATAATGTTTTCTGCTTGGGTGTGGCTTAATCTTAATGATGGTTTTGGGCGCCTGTCGCTTTCAGATTAAGCCGTTCCAGTAACTGTTGATCGTCCAGTGCCTGGGGGTTGCCACTGGTCAGCAGTTTTTCGCCGTAGAAAATAGAATTTGCACCAGCCAGAAAACAAAGTGCCTGAATGCCGTCACTCATTTGCTCGCGCCCGGCAGACAGGCGAACATAGGCTTTAGGCATGGTAATGCGGGCCACGGCAATCGTGCGGATGAATTCAAACGGGTCCAGGTCTTCATTATCAAATAATGGCGTGCCCTTGATTTTGACCAGGTTGTTCACGGGCACCGATTCCGGGTAAGGATCCAGGTTGGCCAGTTGGGCAATCAGGCCTGCGCGTTCCCGGCGGGATTCTCCCAGCCCCACAATACCACCGCAGCACACATTGAGTCCGGCATTACGTACTCTTTCCAGGGTTTCCAGGCGGTCTTCATAAGTGCGGGTGGTAATGATTTCACCATAGAACTCGGGGGAAGTGTCAAGGTTATGGTTGTAATAGTCCAGACCTGCGTCACGTAATTGTTCTGCCTGACCTTCCTGCAGCATGCCCAGAGTGACACAGGTTTCCATACCCAGTTCCTTGACGGCCGTGATCATTTTGGCGATTTCGTCCAGTTGGTGGGGTTTGGGATTGCGCCATGCCGCACCCATGCAAAAGCGCTGGGCACCATTATCACGGGCCGATTTTGCTGCATTGACGACCTCTTCAAGTGGCATCAGTTTTTCAGCCTTCACTTCCGTGTTGTAACGCGCCGACTGGGGGCAGTAGGAGCAGTCTTCGGCACAGCCACCGGTTTTGATGGACAGCAGACTGGATAACTGGATCTCATTGGGCTTGTGGTGAGCGCGATGAATTTGCTGGGCCTGAAATAACAGGTCCATGAAAGGCAGTTCAAATAAACCGACAATTGATGTGACATTCCATACGGTATTTTGATGGGATGTGCCTGGTTGTGTTAATGTATCCATTTGCAGTTTTTCGCTTAAGTAATGATTCAAATTTACTTATCGTAAAGTCGCAAAGATAAATAAGCAATAATGTTAAATGGGTGTTGTTTTTGATTTTTAACGTAAATTAGCTGCTTTATTATGTGTTTTGTCGTGTTTTAGTGTAATTTTGCGGTCTGGGCAAGACACGGTCAATATTTTTCAGTTTGTTTTTAAAAATTGTGTTTGTGGAACATGTCGTTCAAAGACTATTCGCGTCGTTTAAGTGGAAAAATAAGAACTAAAGATGCAAATTCATCACTTGCTTATTATTTGACATTTATTGCCGGGGCAATCAATGCTGGGGGTTTTTTGGCGATCGGGCAGTATACGTCGCATATGTCGGGTATTGTCTCGGGCATGGCAGACTCCCTGGCTTTGTGGAACTGGACGATCGTGCTCTCTGGCCTGGGGGCGTTCATGGCTTTTACGGCCGGAGCGGGTACGACGGCAATCATTATTAACTGGGCTCGGCATTCTTATTTGCGAAGCGAATATGCGCTGCCGATTTTGCTGGAAGCCATGATGCTGATCCTGTTTGGTGCCCTTGATGGCATGCAGTGGTATTACGATTGGCTCTGGACCTCGGTAACCGTTGCCGTGTTGTGTTATATCATGGGGCTTCAAAATGCCATCATTACCAAAATGTCCCACTCTGAATTCAGAACCACGCATGTGACCGGCATGGTGACCGATATTGGCATTGAATTGGGCAAGCTGTTTTATTGGAATCCCAATAAGAATGATCCCAAAAAACCCATTGTCAGGGGAGACCGGGCCAAGCTCAAATTGTTAAGCAAGCTGGTGTTTCTGTTTTTTCTGGGAGGGGTAACCGGTGCTTTCGGTTTCAAGCATTTGGGATTTACATTTACAGTGGTGTTGGCGTCCATCCTGGTTCTGATTGCCAGTGCGCCCATACTGGATGATCTTCATGCGGCAAGGGTTTTGCTGATGCGCAGGCGGCGTACAGAGCATGAATCGGATAAAGGTGAAAGGCGTTCTGAATGAACCGCATGTGGCTTAATGGGTATGGACCAGAGGGCTTGATTGGATTATTCTGACCTTTGCGCATGCGGGCGCAGTCGTCATTGACTGTTAAACAAAGGAAAGCGGGAGGCAGTATCGGGTGGCCATCATAAAGGTGTCTAAGTGTCTTTGATTCCTCAGGAATTTCATGCTTTGATATACACGGTCTGGACCTTGTATATTGTCGCCATGGGCGGCTGGATTCTATTGCAGAAAAGGTCTCCGATCTCCACGCTGACCTGGATTCTTACCCTTAGCCTTATTCCCGTGTTGGGGTTCTTTATTTATTATCTGTTTGGCCCTAAAAAAATAATCCGGCACCGGCTCAGCCGCCGCCGAAGCAAGCAGATTGTCGAGCGTAACTATGCCATCTGGTCTTCTTTTATCCAGACCGAAGACTTTCCTGATGCCTATAAATCAATGGCTCGGCTTATTTTCAATACCACGAATATCCCCTTGTGCCATTCCATGGATTACCGCCTGTTATCCGGGGGGGAAAAAACCTATGATGCGATTTTTGAGGCCATTCGCAAGGCTGAAAAATATATTCTGCTTGAGTACTATATTTTTGAAAACGACCAAACGGGTCAGGCCTTGCGGGATTTGCTGACGGAAAAAGTCAAAAAAGGTGTAAAGGTGTATTTGCTGGTGGATGCCCTGGGTTCTTCCCGCCTTACCCGTCGTTTCATGCGTGATTTTACCCAGGCAGGCGGTGAGCTGGGGTTTTTTCATAACATCACCTGGCGTCGCCTGTTTTCTCTGATCAATTTTCGCAATCACCGGAAAATCGTGATTTGTGATGGCCTGACCGGTTTTACCGGTGGAGTCAATATTACCGATGCGCAGGACTTAAGAAAAAAACCCGATGCCTATCATGATGTGCATATCCAGGTGGAGGGGCCGGTTATTGCCTGGCTTGAAAGCGTTTTTATTGAAGACTGGCATTACTCAACCGGGGATCTTTCTTTGGTCAGGATCTTAAGAAAAACCGGGGAGAACGAGCCTGATGTAGAACGTGTGGTGACAGAACCATCCCAGGCTTATCGCATGCAGGTCATACCTTCGGGGCCCGACTCTGATTTTGCCCCCATTTTGCGGGTGATGCTGTCAGCCATGTACCGGGCCCGCAAACGGATTTATTTAACCACTCCTTATTTTGTGCCCGATGAAGCCTCGCTGTTTGCCCTGACATCCGCGGCCCTTAAAGGGGTGGATGTGCGTTTGCTGGTGCCTCGCAAAAGTGATAATCTGGTGGTCACACTGGCAACCCGATCCTGGTATGATGATCTTGTCAGGGCGGGGGTCCGGATATACGAATACACGCCGCGCATGCTGCATACCAAAACCCTGGTCATTGATGATGACCTGTCTTTTATTGGCAGCGCCAATTTTGATTATCGCAGTTTTTACCTTAACTTTGAGGTTTCGGTATTGTGTTATGAACCCAAGGCCAATGAGTTGCTGGCCCGTGAGTTTCATGAGTCCCTGCAGTCTTCAGAGGAAGTGGTGCTCAGGAAACAAAGTGTTGCCTATCGCCTTTTGATCTCTACCGCCCGTTTATTTTCTCCCTTGCTTTAATTTGAATTGAAAGAGTATTTTTTATGTCTGATATTGGTCTTGTGGAAACCCTGAAAGAAAGTCGTCCGGTATTTTCCGGGGCGGTGGTCAAGCTGTCGGTTGACACCGTTGAGTTGCCCAATGGCAAGCAGGCCACCCGTGAGGTGGTGCGTCATTGCGGTGCCGTGTGCGTACTGGCGGTGACTGCGCAAGATCAAGTGGTATTGGTCAGGCAATTCCGGCATCCTGTTGGTGATGTGCTGCTGGAAATTCCGGCCGGCAAGCTGGACATGGACGGTGAAAGCCCCGAACAATGCGCCTATCGGGAACTGGCCGAAGAAACGCCTTATACGGCACAATCCATGACCCTGATCCATAAGTTCTATACCGCACCCGGGTTTTGTGATGAGTTGATGTACCTGTACGAAGCCAGGAGTCTTACTGAAAACAGTGAATTGAAAGCGGATGAGGATGAGTTTGTGCAAACCGTTTTGTTAGGCCGGGAACAAATCAAGCAGGCTATTAAAGACAGGAGCATTCAGGATGCCAAAACCCTGATTGCCCTGCAAAGCTGGTTGCTGGGGGGCGAATAGTGAATACACAGGAACTCCGTTCATTTATCCGGGATCTGCCCAAGGCGGAATTGCATTTGCATATAGAAGGCACGCTTGAGGCCGACATGATTTTTGCCCTCGCCGAGCGTAACAAGGTTCGTTTGCCTTATGCGGATATCGACTCATTAAAAAAGGCCTACCAGTTTACCGATCTGCAGTCTTTTCTGGATCTGTATTATGCCGGTGCCGCTGTTCTTCAAACCGAACAGGATTTTCATGACATGACCTGGGCTTATTTGCAGCGTGCCGCGGCCGATGGGGTGGTGCATGCGGAAATCATGTTTGACCCGCAAACCCATACAAGCAGGGGGGTGGCCATTGA
The DNA here is from genome assembly GCF_012923605.1 of Advenella sp. EE-W14. Taxonomy (NCBI): domain Bacteria; kingdom Pseudomonadati; phylum Pseudomonadota; class Betaproteobacteria; order Burkholderiales; family Alcaligenaceae; genus Advenella; species Advenella sp. EE-W14. Next base: position 97,287 of record NZ_JAAVNG010000007.1, read on the forward strand.
AACGGTGTTTGCCGGCTTGGCCAGCGCCTTGCGGCAGGGGCAAAAAGAACTGGGTATCAACAGCAGCCTGATCTTCAGCTTCCTGCGTCATTTAAGCCAGGCTGATGCTTTTGCCGCACTGGAGCAGGCTTTGCCCTTGCGTGAGCAATACGCTGATCTGTGGGTATCGGTGGGGCTTGATTCTTCTGAAGTTGGCAATCCGCCAGAAAAATTCCAGGAGGTTTTTGCCCACTGTAAAGCGCTGGGTTTCAGGTCGGTGGCGCATGCCGGTGAAGAGGGGCCGGCCTCTTATGTGCGCGACGCCCTTGACCTGTTGCAGGCCGAGCGTATTGATCATGGCGTGCGCAGTGAAGAAGACCCGATTCTGATGCAGCGCTTGCGGCAAGAACAGGTTCCCTTGACCGTATGCCCACTGTCCAATCTAAAGCTCTGTGTGGTGGATGACTTGAAAGAGCATAACCTGAAACGCCTGCTTGAACAGGGCCTTTGTGTCACTATCAATTCAGATGATCCGGCCTATTTTGGCGGTTATATACTGGATAACTACGTTGCCACGGCCCAAGCTCTTGATTTGTCTAAAGAGCAGCTGGTACAGCTTGCCGCCAATAGCATGGCAGCGCGTTTTTGAGTGGTGGATATGTGCTTCTAATATGCATTCCCACGTTAAATGGACTGAGTCCGGTACAATACCGGACTCAGGTTTTAGCTGCCTGGTTTTTAATTGTCCAACATTTGGGGGGCACTTCACTTGTGCTTTATTGTTATGTGAACCGAGCGTGCTACTGAGATAGTGAAGAATTATTGCCGGACATGAAAAAAGCCCTTAACTTTGATTAAGCTAAGGGCTTTTTGAAATTTTGTGGCGGAGCGGACGGGACTCGAACCCGCGACCCCCGGCGTGACAGGCCGGTATTCTAACCAACTGAACTACCGCTCCGCAGCGGTATGTGTAAAGTCAACATCAAACTAAAAAGTTTGGCGTCCCCTAGGGGATTCGAACCCCTGTACCCACCGTGAAAGGGTGGTGTCCTAGGCCTCTAGACGAAGGGGACAGGACTTTAACTTAAAACTTACTACATTTTGATTGTGAGCGATAAAAACTGTTTCACAACCTGCTTCGCTAAACCTTTCCAAAGAAAGTTGGTGGAGATAAGCGGGATCGAACCGCTGACCTCTTGCATGCCATGCAAGCGCTCTCCCAGCTGAGCTATACCCCCAATTGAGTGACTAGCGAAGAATTAGAATTATGCCTATGTTTCTATCTTTGTGCAAGACCTTTTTGTTGCTTATGTACAAAAAAGCCACATTTTAATGATTGGCCTCTGAAAATGATGTTTTTTTGCCAAAAAATATTGTTTTTGTGCTTGCCAGAAAAATTTTTTGAGAAAAAATCAGGCTTTTTTTCTGATAAGCACACCCAAGGCAATGCAAAGCAGTGACAGAATAATAACCAGGCTATTGCCGGTACGAGCATAAAGCGTATAGCCTTGCGTTCCCTGTACCTGTACATCCAACACACCTGGAATGGCGGTAGGCAGCGCGGCAATCAAGTTGCCGTTGGCATCTATGGCTGCGGTGGTACCCGTATTGGTCGCGCGTACCATGGGACGCGCGGTTTCCATGCTGCGCATGCGTGCTATTTGCAAATGTTGTCCCAGGGCAAAGGTATTGCCAAACCAGGCCAGGTTACTGACGTTAAACATAATGCTGGCACCCGGGGAGCCGTCGGGCCGTGCAAACAGGGCGGGCAACAGCTCTTCGCCAAAAACGTCTTCATAGCAGATATTGGGTGCAAAAACCTGCTCTTCTACCACGAAGTTGTGTTGAAAAGCGGTGCCTCGGTCAAAATCGCCAAGCGGTATGCCAAGGGCGTGAACAAACCAGCGAAATCCGTAGGGGATGAATTCACCAAAAGGAACCAGGTGTTGTTTATCATAAACCGGCAGCTCCAGGCCGGACATCAAGGCCTCGGTGCTGGTGTTGCCATCAAGGGCGATGACACTATTGGTGAAGCGTTCACCGCGATGATCCAGGGTGCGCAAAGGAACGCCCATGAAAAAAACGCTTTGGGTGTGTTCGGCTATTTGGGTGACTGATTGCCAGAATTCCGGGCTCATCCGGTTTTGGAAGCCGGGGATGATGGTTTCCGGGAAAATGATGACTTTGGCGGGCGCTTCAGGGTCGGCGGGTTCCAGCAAGGCCAGGTCAAAATTTTCATACATGCTTTCCATCATCGTGTCGGGATGGAATTTGCGGTCTTGGGAAATATTCCCCTGGACCAGCCTGATTGAAATGGGGTTGCCATGAGGCTGGTGCCAGGATAGTTGTTTCAGTCCAACGCTGAGCATGAACAACCCGACGATAAATGCCAGGCAAAGAATTGATTTTTTTTGTTGCTGTTTGTGCAGGTAAACAAGGCCGGCAGCCAAGAGTGCGGATACCAGTGCTGCCATGAAACCGACACCGTAAACACCCAGGACGGGGGCCCAGCCGGACAGGGCACCGTCGGTGTGAGCATAACCCGTGCTGTTCCAGGGAAAGCCGGTAAAAATAAAACTGCGCAGCCATTCGGATAAGGCCTGGCAACCGGCCCAGACAAGTATGAAACTGGACAGATTACGGTTTGACAGGTAGCGGGTGACGCTGGCGGCCAGTATGGGATACAGGCTTAAATAGGCGGACAGCAGGAAGACGGCGGCAGCGGCCAGTGGCGCTGCCAGCGCGCCGTAGGTGTTCATGCTGATGAACAGCCAGTAAATACCCACGCAGAAATTGCTGATGCTGAACCAGGCGGCGGAGCCGGCCGCCTGACGTACGTTAGCCGCCCTGAAGACATGCCAGGCCAGCAGGGCCAGGGTGATGATTTGTATTGATGACAGGCTCCATGCAGGAAGCGGGGAGGCGGAAAAGCTCAGGGCATGCAAGGCGCCCGCGGCAAGCAATAAAAGCCGGTGCATCATGGTTTAGTTGTCTTTGTTGGTAACAGCGGAGGAGGTGGAGCGCCTGACATGCAGCCACAAGGCGCGTCGCGCATCGGCCCGCAAGACCCGGAACCTCAGGTTTTCGTAGTCGTGCGTGTCGCCACGTTGGGGAATGTGATCCAGTTCTGCTGCCAGCCAGCCACCAATGGTGTCATAGTCATCTTCGGGGATATGGCTGTGGATGGTTTGGTTGAAGTCGCTGATATCGGTGATGGCCATGACCCGCCAGGCATTTTCCGATTCAGGGAAAATGGTTTGCTCGGCTTCTTCATCGTATTCATCTTCAATATCACCCACAATTTGTTCAAGGACATCTTCCATGGTGATAAGGCCGGTAATGCTGCCATATTCATCGATGGCGATGGCAAGATGATTGCGGTTTTCCTTGAAGTCGCGCAACAGTTGATTGAGTTTTTTGGTTTCGGGCACAAAATAGGCAGGCCTGATCAGGTTGCGGATTTTAAGCTCGGGGTCATTGAAAAAGCGCAGTAAATCTTTGGCCAGCAAAATGCCAATGATATTGTCACGCTCATTTTCGTAGACGGGAAAGCGAGAGTGAGCCGTGTCGATAATGATGGGCAGCAGTTCCTGCACGGATAGCGAGGCATCAAGCATATCCATGCGTGAGCGGGGAACCATGATGTCGCTGACATTTTTTTCGGTGACCGAAATGGAGCCCAGAATCATCGTGTAAGAGTCATCGTCCAGGATTTCCCTGTCATGTGCGGCGCACAGGATTTCCTGGATATCTTCACGGTCTTCAGGCTCGTTTTGGCCAATGAAAGTTTTAAAACGCTGCAATAAAGAGCGTGCGGTTGATTTTTTGGCTGACTTCGATTCCGAGTCAGCCTCGCTGGAAGGATATGGATCTGTTGACATCTCTGGACGTCTAGTTAATGGGAATTTAAGCATAACTCAAAATGAAGATTTTTTGATGAAATTTCATCTTGTTCATTGAAAATGCCGGGATTCTCTTTTAAACGTCTTGTTTTTTGCCCCTTATCAACGTTCCAGATAAGGGTTTTCGATATGTAAACGCGTCAGGATGGCAACTTCCATGGCCTCCATGTGTTCGGCCTCATCGTGGTTGAGATGGTCGTAACCCAGCGCGTGAAGGGTGCCGTGAATCACCAGGTGGGCGGCATGGTGTTTGAATGGTTTGCCCTGTTCTTCAGCTTCTTTTTTCAATACATCAAGGCACAGGATAATGTCTCCGCGTGCCGTGCCTTCCGGGTCAACGCCGTATTCAAAAGTCAGGACGTTGGTGGCATAATCTTTGTCGCGGTAGCTGGCATTCAGGGATCGGCCTTCAGCGGTGTTTACCAGGCGCAGGGTCAGTTCGGCACGCTGGAATGCATCAGGGCAATCCTGGTTGGCGGCCTGGACGGCCTTCAGGGCCCAGGCACGCAGTTGCTGGCGTGACAGTTCCGGCGCATCCACGGCGTATTGGACGGTAAAGCTGAGAACGGGTTCTGGCATGATGGCTTTTAACGGTAAGAGGATTAACGGAGAGTGTGGCCGGAGAGCGCCTCTGATTCATCATAGGCATCAATAATGCGAGCCACCAGCGGATGACGGACCACGTCTTTACTGGAAAAGCGTGAAAAAGCAATACCTTCGACCGATTGCAAAACCTGCAGGGCATGGGACAGGCCGCTTTTTTGCCCTTTGGGCAGGTCAACCTGTGTCGGGTCACCGGTAATAATGGCCTTGCTGCCAAAACCAATGCGGGTCAGAAACATTTTCATCTGTTCCGGTGTGGTGTTCTGGGCTTCGTCAAGGATGACAAAGGCATGGTTCAGGGTGCGACCGCGCATATAGGCCAGCGGTGCGATTTCAATCGTTTGTTTTTCGAACAGGCGCTGTACTTTTTCAAAGCCCATCAGGTCGTAAAGCGCGTCATACAAGGGGCGCAGGTATGGATCCACTTTCTGGGCCAGATCGCCGGGCAGAAAACCCAAACGCTCGCCAGCCTCTACCGCGGGACGCGTCAGGATGATGCGTTGGACGTTTTCACGTTCCAGGGCATCAATCGCGCAGGCCACGGCCAGCCAGGTCTTGCCCGTGCCGGCAGGGCCGGTGCCAAAGGTAATGTCATTGCGCAGGACATTATTCAGGTACTGGCGCTGGCTGGGCGTTCTGGGACGCAGGTCACTGCGTCGCGTGCGCAGGATAATGGTGTCGCTTTCATCATCCAGTGGTGGCAGATCGTCTTCTTCTTTGGCTCGGGTTGATGAAGCGGGGGCCGCTTTGTGTGGAGAGGCTTTCTGTTCTACCAGGCCCAGCTGGATATCATCAATGGAGAGGTCTTTATGGCGGGCCCGCCGATGAAAAATCTCGATGCTATTGCCCGCCTTCAGGGCCTGCTCGCCTTCCAGGGTAATACGGTTGCCGTTACGGCCCAGTTTGACCCCCCATGCCTGGGCGATTTGCCGCAGGTTTTCATCCAGGGGGCCACATAGGTTGGCCAGTTGCATATTGTCACCATCAAGGGTGATGATGACCGGTTGGTTGCGTTTGACAGCCATTAGCTAACCTGCTCGCTGGTTACCACCTCGCCACGCAGTGAGTTGGTGTAGACATCGGTGATGCGTACATTGACGATTTGGCCAATGAGGCGTTTGGGTGCGGAAAAATTGACGATCCGGTTGTTTTCGGTACGTCCGGTCAGTTCATTTTTATCGCGGCGCGATTCGCCTTCGACCAGGACGGGCTGAATCGTGTTGAGCATGGCATGGCTGATGGCCTTGGCCTGTTTGTTGATTTGGGCCTGCAGGCGTTGCAGGCGCTTGAGTTTGACATCGTAAGGGGTGTCATCATGCAGGTCGGCGGCTGGCGTGCCGGGACGACGCGAATAGATGAAAGAAAATGAAGTGTCAAAATTGACATCTTCAATCAGTTTCATGGTGGTTTCGAAGTCGGCATCGGTTTCACCGGGAAAACCCACGATGAAATCGGAAGACAGGGTCAGGCCGGGACGTGCCGCATACAGTTTGCGGGCAATGGCCTTGAACTCAAGCCCGGTATAGCCGCGCTTCATGGCGGCCAGGATGCGGTCGCTGCCAGTCTGGATGGGCAGGTGCAGGAAAGGCACCAGCTTGGGCAGGGCGCCGTGCGCTTCAATTAAGCGGTTGGTCATTTCCTTGGGGTGGGAAGTGGTATAGCGAATGCGTTCAATGCCCGGGATTTCATGAACATACTCAAGCAGCATGGCAAAGTCGGCAATTTCACCACTGTCACCCATGGTACCGCGATAGGCATTGACGTTCTGGCCCAGCAGGTTGACTTCTTTTACCCCTTGGTCTGCCAGGTCGGCCACTTCCTGCAGGACGTCTTCAAACGGACGGGAAATTTCTTCGCCACGGGTATAGGGAACCACGCAAAAACTGCAGTATTTGCTACAGCCTTCCATAATGGAGACGAATGCCGATGGGCCTTCGACGCGGGCGGGTGGCAAGGCATCGAATTTTTCAATTTCGGGGAAGCTGATATCGACTTGCGAGCGGCCGGTTTCGTGGCGTTTATTGATCAGGTCTGGCAGACGGTGCAGGGTCTGGGGACCAAAAACGACGTCAACGTAAGGGGCGCGGCGAATGATGGTGGCGCCTTCCTGGCTGGCCACGCAACCGCCTACGCCAATGACCAGATTGGGTTTTTTCTGTTTAAGCTGATTGGCGCGTCCCAGGTCGGAAAAAACTTTTTCCTGGGCTTTTTCACGGATTGAACAGGTGTTGAACAGGATGACGTCGGCATCTTCCGGATCGTTAGTCAATTCCAGACCCTGGTTTTCACGCAGGACATCGGCCATTTTGTCTGAGTCATATTCATTCATCTGGCAGCCGAACGTCTTGATGTAAAGCTTGCGGGTGCTGCCATCGGGGGCGGCCAGGGAAGACAGGGGGGATTCAACAGGCTTAACCGTTTCGGAGTTAAGGCCGGAGCGTTTGATATTGGTTTCTTGCATAGTTGGATACCGGTGCGGGTTTGAGCCCGGGGGCAAAAAAAGGAAAAGCAGATTGTACTCTTATTGTCGCCCTTTTTTCTATCTGTTTGTTTTTGCATTGAAAAATGAGCGCTAATTAAATTGCCCCCAAGAAACCGGTGATATGCGGTTGTTGGGGGCAATTTAACGGCTAAGTCTTTAGCTAACCCTTTTATTGAAGGGCAACTTAATGAAGCCTGGGCTTAGCCTTCCATGATTTCGGCAGCCGGGTCTTCTTTTTTGGGTACTTTCAGCATGTCTTCACGTTTGACGCCCAACCACATGGCAATGGAAGCGGCCACAAAGACTGAGGAATAAATGCCAAACCAGATGCCAATGGTTAAGGCCAGTGAGAAGTAATGCAGGGTGGGGCCGCCAAAAAAGAACATGGACAGCACCATCATTTGGGTAGAGCCGTGGGTAATAATGGTCCGGGAGATGGTTTGGGTAATGGAACTGTCAATGACTTCGCGAACGCTGGTTTTGCGCTGTTTGCGGAAGTTTTCACGGATCCGGTCCATGATAACCACCGATTCGTTGACCGAATAGCCCAGTACCGCCAGCACGCCGGCCAGTACGGGTAAAGAGAACTCCCATTGGAAAAAGGCAAAAAAGCCCAGAATGATCACCACGTCGTGCAGGTTGGCAATCATGCCGGCGATGGCGAATTTCCACTCAAAGCGGAAACCCAGGTACACAATAATGCCCAGGACCACAAAGAAAAACGCCTTCAGGCCATTGCTGAACAATTCACTGCCCACCTGTGGCCCGACGAACTCAACCCGGCGCAATTCGACACCGGGGTCAACCTGTTGGAGGGCTTGCATGACTTTTTCACTTTGTGCAGCTGAAGTGACACCTTCCTGAATGGGAAGACGGATCATGACGTCTTGTGACGTGCCAAAGTTTTGTACCTGGAAGTCGGTATAGCCCAGGGACGCGACCGATTGGCGGATCGAATCCAGTTCGGCGGGTTGCTGGTAATTGACTTCCATGACGGTTCCACCGGTAAATTCGATTGACAGGTGAAAACCGCGGGTAACGATGAAAAATACCGCCAGTATGAAAGTAATGGCACTGATCACGTTAAGGATCAGGGCATACTTCATGAACGGTATGGTTTTACGGATTCTGAATAATTCCATTTTAATTCCTGGTACCCGAACCGCCAGGGTTCAGGTACATTGTTTTCGTGTTAAACCTTGCTTGTGGATGAAAGCGTTTTATTTCTCTGCATCCGGTTTCCAGACAGTACCGATGGCCAGGGTTTTGAGCTTTTTACGACCGCCATACCAAAGGTTGACCAATGCCCGGACACCCACGACGGAAGAGAACATGGAGGTCAGGATGCCAAGGGTATGCACCACGGCAAAGCCACGGATGGGACCACTGCCGAAGGCCAGCAATGCCAGGCCAACAATCAGGGAGGTCAGGTTTGAGTCAAGAATGGTTCCCCATGCCCGGTCAAAACCGGTATTGATGGCCTGTTGCGGCGAGGCACCGCCTCGCAGCTCCTCGCGGATCCGTTCGTTGATCAGCACGTTCGCGTCAATCGCCATACCCAGGGTAAGGGCCAGCGCTGCAATACCTGGCAGGGTAAGCGTGGCCTGCAGCATGGAGAGCAGCGCCAGCAGCAGCAAGACGTTGAAGATCAGGCCCAGGGTGGAGAAAATACCAAAGAGGTGATAGTAAATAATCATGAACACGGCAATCATGATGAAGCCGTACAGGGTGGAATCAAACCCTTTCTTGATGTTTTCCGCACCCAGGCTTGGACCAATTGTGCGTTCCTCGATAATGCTCATGGGGGCGGCCAGTGAGCCGGCACGAAGCAACAGGGATACGTCAGCGGCCTGCTGGGCAGTCATGCTGCCTGAAATCTCAACCTGTCCGTTGGGAATTTCACTGCGGATAACCGGAGCAGTCACAACTTGTCCACGATTGTTTTCAAACAGGATAATGGCCAGTCGTTTACCTATGTTGTCACGGGTGGTGTCGCGGAAAATACGGGCACCCTTATTGTCCAGGGTCAGGTTGACGGTGGGCTCCTGGGTTTGCTGGTTGCGGCCGGCCTGGGCGTTTTCCAGGTTTTCACCGGTCAGCAGAACCTGGCGACGAACCAGAATGGGACGGCCATCGCTATCCTTGAAAGACTCCAGTCCGAATGGCACTGTGCCACTGGCCAGGGCAGACAAGGCCGCGGGGGAATCGTCGACCATACGCAATTGCAGGGTGGCGGTGCGGCCAAGGATTTCCTTGGCCTTGGCCACATCCTGAATGCCGGGCAACTGGACAACAATACGGTCGTTGCCCTGCTGCTGGATAACCGGTTCGGCAACGCCCAATTCATTAATGCGGTTATGCAGGGTAAGAATGTTTTGTTTGAGGGCGGTTTGTTCTACCCGGGTGATCTCGCTTGGGCTGATTTGTCCGGTCAGGATGAATTTGCCATTGTCGACAGATTCGGTAAAGGTCAGTTCATTGATGCGGCTACGGAACGCGCCGATGGCTTTGTTGCGGTCGTTCTCGGATGCAAAAGTGGAGACAATGCTGGCGCCTGCCTTGTTGACGGACTCAACCTCTATTTTCTGGTCGCGCAGAATGCTGCGGATGTCGGTGGTCAGGGTATCGTAGCGCGATTCCAGTGCGCCTTTCATGTCAACCTGCAGCAGGAAGTGAACGCCACCGCGCAAGTCAAGACCCAGGTACATGGGGTTTGCGCCAAGGCTGGTCAGCCAGTCGGGTGACCCGGACAGCAGGTTCAGGGCAACCGTATAATCGGGCTCTTGTGTATTGGTATTCAGACTGCGCTCAAGGATGTCTTTGGCCTTGAGTTGGTTGTCGGTGGAATCAAAGCGGATGCGGATGGTGCCAACCGGACCATTTTGCTGAAAATAAGAGCCCGTGTAAGGAATGTTATTCTGTTTGAGGATGCTGTCAACGCGGCTTAACAGCTGTTGATCGACCTTGAGTGTAACGTTTGCGCTAGAAACCTGGACAGCAGGTGATTCCCCGAAAAAATTCGGGATGGTGTAAATAATACCGATTACCAATGCAACCAGTACCATTAGGTATTTCCAGAGAGGATAGCGGTTCATGCCGTAGCCGTATAAATAGGTTGATTAAAAAAAGAAAGCCCTTAAAAAATTAAGGGCAGGGCAGCCTTACAGGGATTTGATGGTGCCTTTGGGCAGAATATTGGTAACGGCTCCGCGTTGCAGCAGGACTTCAACGGGTTTCTCGGCCAGTTCAGCCACTTCAATGGTAATGTAGTTATCGGTGACTTTGCTGACTTTACCCAGCAGACCACCCGAAGTAATGACCTCATCGCCTTTGGTCAGTGCTTCGACCATGGCTTTATGTTCTTTCTGACGCTTCATTTGTGGACGGATCATCATGAAATAAAGCACCACAAACATGAGGATGATTGGCAGAAAACTTGCCAATCCACCTGCAGCACCCTCGGGGGCGGCTTGAGCAATAATGAGTTGTGATAAATCTGTTGCCAGCATGGGGTAACTCCAAAAAAATAATTATATTAACGGGATATTGTAGCGGAACTTGATTATTCGATGCCTCTTGCGCGATCTTTTGCGAATTGTTCTTTCCATTGTGTAAACGTGCCGTTTTCCAGTGCCGTGCGTATTTCTTTCATCAGGTTAAGATAGTAATGCAGGTTGTGAAGGGTGTTCAGGCGGGCGCCGGTAATTTCATTGGCTTTTTGCATGTGGTGCAAATAGGCGCGGGAAAAATGGCTGCAGGTGTGGCAGTGGCAGCCCGGATCCAGTGGACGGGTATCATCCTTGTAACGGGCGTTACGGATCTTGATGTCGCCAAAGCGGGTAAACAGCCAGCCATTGCGGGCATTGCGTGAAGGCATGACGCAATCGAACATGTCCACGCCGTTGGCAACACCGTCAACCAGGTCTTCGGGGGTACCTACGCCCATCAGGTAACGGGGGGCATTTTCAGGCAGTTTGTGGGTGATGTGCTGCAAAATGCGCAGCATGTCTTCCTTGGGTTCACCCACCGACAGGCCTCCAATCGCATAGCCATGGAAACCGATATCGGTCAGGCCGGCCAGGGATTCGTCACGCAGGGATTCATACATGCCGCCCTGGACAATGCCAAACAGGGCATTGGGGTTTTCCAGTTGATTGAAGGTGTCTTTGGAGCGCTTGGCCCAGCGCAGTGACATGCGCATTGAGCGGGCCGCCTCTTCCAGGGTGGCCGGGCGGCCATCAATCATGTAGGGCGTACACTCATCAAACACCATGACGATATCCGAGTTCAGGGAACGCTGGATGCGCATGGACTCTTCGGGCGTCAGCAGCAGTTTGGCGCCATCAATGGGCGAAGAGAATTTGACGCCTTCTTCGGTGATTTTACTGCGCAGATCGCTGAGGCTGAATACCTGAAAACCACCCGAATCGGTCAGAATGGGCTTGTTCCATTGCATGAACTGATGCAGTCCGCCATGCTTTTCAATGACTTCAGTGCCCGGACGCAGCCAAAGGTGGAAGGTGTTGCCCAGAATAACCTGGGAACCGATTTCCTCCAGTTCATGCGGCAACATGGCCTTGACGCTGCCGTAGGTGCCAACCGGCATGAACATGGGTGTTTGCACGGTACCATGATTCAGTGTAATGCTGGCGCGGCGGGCCTTGCCTTCGGTTTTTAACAGTTCAAACTTGAGTCCTGACATATCTTTTCAATATAAATAATTTTGATCGGGGTGGTGGGTGGGCCTTGGCTTCAGGCGCGGGGCGCAATGAACATGGCGTCGCCATAGCTGAAGAAACGGTATTGTTGAGCGATGGCATGTTGATAGGCCTGGCGCATGGTGTCAAGGCCGCACAGCGCTGAAACCAGCATAAGCAGGGTGGATTGGGGCAGGTGGAAATTGGTGAGGAGCCCGTCGATGACCTGGAATTCGTAGCCAGGGGTAATGAACAGACGGGTATCCGCCGAGTGGGCGATTGGGCATTTGGTCCCCGCGAGACCGCCCTGATGGGCGGCCGATTCCAGTGCCCGCACGCTGGTGGTGCCCACCGCAATCACACGCCCGCCCCTGGCCCGGGTTTGTAATATGGCATCAACGGTTTCCTGCCCGACGGTATACCATTCGGCATGCATGGTGTGGTCTTTTAATTGTTCAACCCGTACGGGCTGAAAGGTGCCGGCACCCACATGGAGGGTGACAAAGGAACAATTAATACCTGCGGCTTTTATTTGCTGTAATAGGGTATCGTCAAAATGCAGGCCGGCGGTTGGAGCGGCAACGGCCCCAGGTTCCCGGGCATATACGGTTTGATAGCGCTGCTCATCGGATGAGTCGGCCTCGTGCTGGATATAGGGGGGCAAGGGTGTTGCACCGTATTGATCCAGCAGGTCCAGCACATTGCCCGGAAAACGAATGTCAAACAGCTCACCCTCGCGGCCCAGCACCTCTGCCTCAAAGGCGTTCTCAAAGACCAGACGGGCTCCTGCCTTGGGGGATTTACTGGATTTGAGATGCGCCAGGGCACGGGTGGGTTCGGTAATACGCTCGATCAGGGCCTCGACTTTTCCTCCGCTTTGTTTTTGGCCATACAGGCGGGCCTTGATGACCTTGGTGTTGTTGAAAACAAGCAGGTCATCGGGTTTTAGCAGATTCACGATATCGGGAAAGGCAAGGTCGTGTAACCGGTCTTGCGGATCGATGTGCAACAGGCGGCTTTGTCCGCGGGAGGCTGGAGGTGTCTGGGCGATAAGCGCTTGTGGCAACTCATAATTGAAGTCGGCAACGGTAAGCGTATTGTTGATCTGATACATGAAAACAGCGAAGGTAGTTGGAAAAATATCGAAGGGCGTATTATCATTTCGGCATGGTTGCTGCCGGGTAAGGGGTTATTATAAAGCGAGTTTAACCCTGCGCCATTGAAATGAATGACCCGGCAAAGTTATGCCCTTTTTCAATACTGGCAGACTGAATATATTGTATTGTGAATCCATCGGAGAAATTATGGCCATCCACGAGATCCGGCACCCCCTTATCAGACATAAACTGGGCATTATGCGCAGTGCAGATCTGAGTACAAAAAGTTTTCGCGAACTGGCCCAGGAAATTTCAGCGTTGCTTACTTATGAGGCCACCAAAGACTTCCCGCTTGAAAACACCACCATCCATGGGTGGTGCGGTCAGGTTGTGGTAGAAAAAATTGCCGGCAAGAAAGTGACCGTCGTACCCATCTTGCGTGTCGGTATTGGCATGCTGGAAGGCGTTCTTTCTTTGATCCCGGGCGCCAAGGTCAGCGCGGTAGGCATTGCCCGCAATGAAGAAACCCTTGAGGCCGCCACCTATCTTAAAAAGCTGGTGGATGATCTGGATCAGCGGATTGCCCTGATTATCGACCCGATGCTGGCGACCGGTGGTTCCATGGTGGCTACCATCGACATGCTGAAGGCGGCCGGTTGCCGCGAGATTCGGGCGCTGGTGCTGGTGGCGGCTCCGGTGGGGATTGAGAAAGTGCTTGGCAAGCATCCTGATGTGGATATTTACACTGCCTCGGTGGATGAGGGCCTGAATGAAAATGGTTATATCATTCCCGGGTTGGGTGATGCCGGTGACCGTATTTTCGGTACCCGGCAGAAAGATTAAGGCCTCATCGGGCAAGCGGCTTTTATGGCGGGACGATGCGCCTGTTGCCTTGTTATTATTACAATGAAGCAATAAGTTGACACTTTTTTAAGTATTTTATATAGGGTGATGCCCAAAAATCATATATGATGTTCCGAACCCCTTAACTTTTTGGAGAAAGCAAATGGCCGTACGAAAAAGTCTGGAGCAAACCGAAGAGCAATTGCTGGAAAGCTTGCGTAAAAGTATTGAAGATGCCGAATCCTTGCTGAAGGAGGCTGCAGGTGCCGGTGAAGAAAAAGCGCATGAGTTACGCGCAAGGGCGATGAATGCCATTCACAGGGCTACTGACAGTTTCAGGGAAACCCAGGAAAAAGCGATTGTCCAAAGCAAGGAAGCCGTACGGGTGACCGATGAGTACGTGCATGAAAATCCATGGCGCTCAATCGGCATGGTGGGTCTGGCCGGCTTGTTGTTGGGTGTTATCATTGGTCGTCGTTAAGCATTATTGAAGGGTATCGCCTTTATGACCGTCAGGCATGATCTGAAAAATGCGGTTGGCAGCCTGTTTAAAATCGCCGCCACCCGCATGGAGTTGTTTGGGCTTGAAGTGGCCGAGGAAAAAGAGCGTATGCTGGGCATGCTGTGGTTGAGCATGTTTGGTTTCGTTTTTTTTATCTTGGCCCTCATGAGCGCAACCGTATTGGTTGGCCTGTATTTTTGGGGTACCGAATACCGTTTTGTCGTGTTGCTGGGCTTGGTATTGTTTCATACCATGGCGTCACTGGCCTGCTTTTTCTATGTCCGTTCCCGTCTCATCAGGAAACACCTGCCATTTTCCGCAACGGTCAAGGCCTTGCAAGATGATGCGCAGTGTATGCGGGGCAGCACGGCAGTGGCCACAGAGGATCGTCCATGAACCGAAAAGAACGGGAATTGCACAAACAGTTGCTGGTTGCCCGGATAGACGTCGAGCGGGAAATTGCCAGCTTGAGTTTCAGGAAACTGAGCCTTTCGGCTTCTCCACGTGCGCTGAGGCAGCAATTGTTGCAAAGCGGCAGCCTGGGCTTATCCCGCATGACGGGCATTCCTTCTGGTTTGTTTGCTTACCTGGAAAAGAATCCACGTCTTAGCCTGTTGGTGGGTCGGTTTTTGTTGCGTTCCAGCAAAACCCGTTCAAAAGTGCTTAAGCCGGTGGTGCTGGCAGCGGTTTCCTGGTTTGTGTACCATAAATTCCAGAGTCGGGAAAGCAGGGCGCCTTCCCGTCAACCGGCTTCTACAAGCCCAGATCCTTCCATAGAGAATCCACCCGGGTTTTGATATCCTCATCCATCTTGATGGGCGTGCCCCATTCGCGCTGGGTTTCACCAGGCCATTTATTGGTGGCATCCAGCCCCATCTTGCCACCCAGACCTGATACCGGAGAGGCAAAGTCCAGGTAATCAATGGGGGTGTTTTCCACCAGTAAGGTATCCCGGACCGGATCCATCCGGGTGGTTATGGCCCAGACGACCTCTTTCCAGTCGCGGGTGTCCACATCATCATCCACTACGATAATGAATTTGGTGTACATGAACTGACGCAGAATGCTCCAGACGCCAAACATGACGCGTTTGGCATGGCCAGCGTATTGCTTGCGGATGGAAACCACCGCCAAGCGATAACTGCAGCCTTCGGGGGGCAGATAAAAGTCGACGATTTCAGGCAGTTGTTTTTTGAGCAGGGGAACAAATACCTCGTTCAGGGCCACCCCCAATACAGCAGGTTCATCGGGTGGTTTTCCGGTATAGGTGGAGTGGTAAATGGGGTTCTTGCGCATGGTAATGCGTTCAACCGTAAAGACCGGGAACCAGTCCTGCTCGTTGTAGTAACCGGTGTGGTCGCCATAGGGGCCTTCCAATGCCATTTCATAAGCGGATTGTTTGGGGGGCGTCATGCCTTCGGGTACCGTGGGAGCCAGAACCCGTGGGTCGGATGAAGGAAGGATATGCCCTTCAAGCACGATTTCCGCTGAGGCGGGAATGGATAAATCGCTGCCAATGGCCTTGACCAGCTCGGTGCGTGAACCACGTAGCAGGCCGGCAAACTGGTATTCGGACAGGCTGTCGGGAACGGGGGTTACGGCCCCCAGGATGGTAGCCGGATCTGCACCCAGGGCTACGGCAATCGGAAACGGTTTGCCCGGATTGGCCAGGGCGAAATCACGGAAATCAAGAGCGCCACCACGATGGGACAGCCAGCGCATGATGAGTTTGTTGCGGCCGATAAGTTGCTGGCGGTAAATGCCCAGGTTCTGGCGTTTGGCCAGCGGGCCTTTGGTAATGACCAGGCCCCAGGTAATCAGGGGGGCTACATCGCCAGGCCAGCAGGTCTGGATGGGCAGGCGGTTAAGGTCAACGTCATCGCCCTCAAGAATGATTTCCTGGCAGGGGGCGTGACGATGCATTTTCGGAGCCATGTCCCAAAGTGCGGATTTCAGCATGGAGACCTTGCCAAAAGCATCTTTCAGGCTTTTGGGTGCCTCGGGCTCACGCAGGGTGGCCAGTAGTTCACCAATCTCCCTCAGGGCACTGGTGCTGTCGGCCCCCATGCCCCAGGCAACCCGCTGGGGCGTGCCAAACAGATTGGTCAGCACCGGGATGTCCGATTTCTGGCCATTGTGCAGGGCATGATTGAAAAGCAGGGCGGGCCCTTCCTTGCGTAATACGCGATCGCTGATTTCCGTCATTTCAAGATGGGTGGAAACCGGTGTTTGAATGGCTTTCAGGTTGTTCAGTTTTTCGAGCTGACTGAGGAAGTCACGCAGGTCACGGTATTTCAATTTATTCGGCCTATCAGAATTTGGAAGACTTTTCATTATAGGATATCCGACGACGGTCGGTATGGGTGTTTGTCGGGTTTGGGATGCCGTGATATGGATATTTCATGAATGAATGAATTTTCGGGTTATATTTGGGGTTTTTCCCACTTGTTGGAAATGAAAGATGGCTTTGTTTGATCTCAGTCCTGAAACCCGCTCGGTTCGTCAGGGCATCGTTTCTTTTTTTCATGATTTTTTTCGCTTAATGGTCATGTATCTGGGCATTGCCGCAACGGTGCTGGTTGCGGCCATATTCATTTTGCCGTCAGCGCAAGACCGTTTTCAGCAGGTGCGGCTGGCGGTGCTGGCTGCACTTGAACCGGATAACTCCATGGTGTCCGAGCAGGATTTCCGGAATTTGTTTGCGGTCAATGATCAATATGAACGCTCCAGGAAAGAGGTTTCTTCGGCTGTCGTCAGTGGAGAAGAGGCTGCCACCGAGAAGGGCTTTTTTGCCAATTTGACCATTGACCAGCCGCAGTTCAGCCTGCCGGGCGTGTCGGCCGAGCAGGCGCAGTTGTTAAGGGATTACATCGCCCGCAAATTCAAGGTGGCCCGTAACGTGACCGGTTCGCTGATCCTGACTGTTTATGAGGCGGCCCGGGAAAAAGACCTTGACCCCCTGCTGGTGCTGGGTGTCATCGCGGTAGAGTCACGATATAACCCTTTTGCCGAGAGTCATGTGGGCGCACAGGGGCTGATGCAGGTGCTGACACGGGTGCATGCCGAAAAATTCGATGAGTTTTACGGTGGCAGGCTGTCAGCCTTGAACCCGGTGGCCAATGTCCGGGTGGGTACCCGGATCTTGCGTGACTGTATCAAGCGTCGGGGCTCGGTAGATGGGGGGCTGGCCTGTTACGTTGGGGCAACCGGTCCGAATGGGGGGAGCGGTTATGCCGCCAGGGTGCAGGACGAGCGTAAACGGATAGCGCTTGAGTCCGGGATTCCCTTAGGAAAGAACCTGGGTCAGTTCTATTGATGCGCGATTGATTTTCTTGCCGCCAGTTTCTGCAGGAAAGGCGCCATGCGGGCAATCGCCTCTTTCAGTCGATCCAGCCCCGTGGCATAAGAGATCCGAATCATGCGGCGGGCGTGTTCCGGCCCGAAATCCAGGCCTGGAACAACCGCTACACCGGTTTCATTCAGCAGATCCCGGGCAAATGTCTCGCTGTCGTGCGCGTAATGACTGATATCGGCATAAATATAGAAGGCGCCATCGGGGACGACCGGCACTTGCAGATTCAGCCGTTCAAGTTCGGGAAGCAGATAATCCCTGCGCTCTTTAAAGGCCAGCCTGCGTTTTTCATAGATGGCCATAGCTTCGTCGGTAAAGCAGGTAATCGCGGCATGCTGGGCCAGGGTTGATGGGCAAATGCACAGGCTGCTGGCCAGTTTTTCCACGGCGGGTACGATGTCTTCAGGGGCGATCATCCAGCCCAGGCGCCAGCCTGTCATATGAAAATACTTTGAAAAGCTGTTAATAACGATGATGTCAGGGTCAATGGTCAGGGCTGAAACCGGATCATGATCATAGCTCAGGCCAAGGTAAATTTCATCCATGATGACCAGGCCATTGCGCGCTTTGACCGCCTGGATGATTTTTTTCAACTCCTGGTTGTCGACGGACGTGCCGGTGGGGTTGCTGGGTGAGGCAATCAGGACGCCACGGGTATTAGGGGTCCAGTTGGCCATGATTTTTTCAGCAGATAGCTGGAACCGTTCTTCTGCGGTACAGGGAATCAGGCGGGGGATGGCGCCGGCACAGATAATAAAGTTGCTGTTGGCCGGGTAAGCCGGATCTGGCATGAGTATTTCATCGCCGGGATTCAACGTGCTTAAACAGGCCAACGAAAGGGCGCCCGAAGCCCCAGACGTGATAATGACTTGTTCGGGTTTAACGCTGGCACCAAAACTTTTTTTGTAATAGTTGGCGATTTCCGCCCGCAATGGCGCAATGCCCAGTGCCGGGCTGTAACCGCTTAAACCGGCCTCTGCTGCATGGTTAAGGGTTTCCACAACGATGGCGGGGGCGGTGAAGTCGGGCTCACCGATTCCAAGACTGATAATGTCTTTTCCCTGTTCCTTCAGGGTTTGGGCTATTTTGGTGACTTCCATCGCCTGAAAAGTCAGGGCTTTTTCAACTCGTTTGGCAATACGTGACATGGCAAGCTCGGGGGTAAAAATAAAACTGCAGACACAAGCCGAAAAAGCGTGATTCGGCTGAATATAATAGTGGATTGTAGTTTGTGGGCGGCATTCCGTCATTCGTATCGATGGAATGGCACTTAAAATGTACGGGTTTATTTAATTGTTTTCAGGTGGCAATATCATTATGACCATGAATCGTCGTGCGTTTTTGAGTTTTGGCAAAAGGGCGGTCAGCCAGAGTCCGTGGCAGAATTTCTGTCAACGGGTTGCCCGTTCAGTCAAAGGGTCAATCCGGGATGAGGGGCAAGTGGATGGTTACGGGGCCGCTTCGGTCACCATCACCCGGTTGGCTGATGCGCTCCATTTGCAGGCCTTGTGTGCCGAGTATGATGTGGCCATGGTGCTTGATGGTATTGCCGTGCGGGAGAACGTGATTGGCCGTTCCTGCCTAAGCGTCAGGATTGATCCATCTCTGTCCCGGGTGGAGCCATTGGGTGATAACGCCTGCCTGGCTCAGCCGGCTGCCACCGCCGGCCAACTGCTGTCGTTGGGTTACCGGCAGTTTGAACAGGTGCCGGCTGATGTGACACTGGTACACTGGCTGGCAAGTCCCGAATATCATGATGTCAGGCCTGGTTATACTCATACCTCGGGGCTGGAGCGGATGCATGTCATGTTTGCGGACGGAAAAACGGCTGTTTTGGGTGGTTTTGGCGTCAATGATGAGTCCCCGCTGGCCATCCCGGTCTTGCAAAGAATTATTCCCAACCTGTTTGAGCTGTTGCGTGAAGATGATGTTGAGTGGAGTCTGGGTCTGGCAAGCTGGCCTTTCTCGTACAGGCTGGATGCGCTCAAGGCCTTGCATGCGGATATCAACCTGGCCCGTCTGTTTTTGGGGCATCGGGCAACGCTGGTTTGGGCCCAGGAAATGGTCCTTCGTAAAATGCCCGGGCCACCGGCAGTCATGCCGGGTAGCGTAATGTTAAGTGAGCCAGAGCGTGAGCGGTTGGTTCACTCGATTACCCATGTGGAGGGCAGGGTCAAGGGATTATTTGATCCATCCGGTGTGTTTTTGTATTTGGACGAGTGTCTTTGAACGAGCCAGAACCCGGCAGACGGGCATCTTTGGAGAATAGGCGCACAAATTGTATGATTCATCGTGCAATTCAGGCGTATTTTTCGTATGATAGAGTGCTCAATACTCATACACTAAGTCAGTACAGGATTCAAACATGGATGAAAGATTACGCGCGGCTGCTTTGGAATATCACAAAAAAGGCCGTCCGGGCAAGGTTTCCGTAACGCCAACCAAACAATTGTCAAACCAGCGTGATTTGGCGTTGGCATATTCGCCAGGCGTGGCGGCTGCTTGCGATGAAATCGTCAGCAATCCGGTCAATGCCATTCAATATACGGCCCGTGGCAATCTGGTTGGTGTTATCACGAATGGAACCGCCGTGCTGGGCTTGGGTAACATCGGCCCCCTGGCCTCCAAACCTGTCATGGAAGGCAAGGCTGTACTTTTCAAGAAATTTGCCGGTATCGATGTCTTTGATATTGAAATCAACGAGAATGACCCGGAAAAACTGGTCGAGATCATTGCCGGTCTGGAGCCCACTTTTGGGGGTATCAACCTCGAGGACATCAAGGCCCCTGAATGTTTTCTGGTAGAGAAAAAACTGCGTGAACGCCTGAAAATCCCGGTTTTTCATGATGACCAGCATGGCACTGCCATTACGGTAGTCTCGGCTTTTTTGAATGGCCTGAAGGTGGTTGGCAAGGATATCAAGAAGATTAAACTGGTTACGTCAGGCGCCGGAGCTGCAGCGCTTGCCTGCCTTGATTTGCTGGTTGATATGGGCTTGCCGGTTGAAAATATCTGGGTCTCGGACATTGAGGGCGTGGTTTACAAGGGACGCAAGGAGTTGATGGATCCTGCCAAGGAACGCTTTGCGCAAGAGACGCCATTGCGGACATTGGCTGAAATCATTGACGGTGCGGATGCTTTCCTGGGGCTGTCCGCCGGTGGTGTACTCAAGCCCGAAATGCTGTTGAAAATGAAAGAAAATCCGCTGATTCTGGCTTTGGCTAACCCCAACCCCGAAATCCTGCCCGAAGACGCGCATGCCGTCCGTGATGATGTGGTGATGGCAACCGGTCGTTCCGATTATCCCAATCAGGTCAATAACGTGCTTTGTTTCCCCTATATTTTCAGGGGAGCCCTTGATGTGGGGGCCACCACGATTACCCGTGGCATGGAAAAGGCAGTGGTGCAGGCCATTTGCAAACTGGCCCAGGAAGAGCCCAACGATGTTGTGGCTGCTGCCTATGGGGGTAACCAGCTTGACTTTGGTCCCGGCTACCTCATTCCCAAGCCTTTTGATCCCCGTCTGATCGTCAGGATTGCGCCTGCCGTGGCCAAGGCGGCCATGGAAGATGGCGTTGCCACCCGTCCCATTGAGGATCTCGAGGCCTACGCTGAACAGTTGCAGCAGTTTGTTTATCATTCCGGCTCTTTCATGAAGCCCATGTTCTCGCTGGCACGCTCCTATGTCCGTGACGGCGGTAAATCCCGTATCGTATTTACCGAGGGTGAAGATGAGCGGGTTTTGCGGGCGGTACAGGTTCTGATCGACGAAAAAATCTGCCGACCCATTCTGGTTGGCCGTCCTGCCGTGCTTGAACATCGCATCCGTCAATTTGGCCTGCGTATTCGTCTTGGTGAAGATGTTGATGTCACCAACTCTGAAAATGATCCCCGTTTCAAACAGTACTGGACAACTTACTGGGAAATGATGAATCGCAAAGGGGTCACCCAGGAATTTGCCCGGGTTGAAATGCGTCGCCGTTTGACCTTGATTGGTGCCATGATGGTCAAGCTGGGCGATGCCGATGGCATGATATGCGGTACGGTCGGTACTTATGCCAACCACCTGCGCCTGGTTGATCAGGTCATTGGCAAGGCACCGGGTGTCACGACTTACGGTGCCATGAATATCCTGCTGATGTCAGAGCGCACGGTAGCGGTGGCCGATACTCACGTTAATGCAGATCCTTCTGCGGCTGAAGTGGCTGAAATCACACGGATGGCGGCTGAAGAAATGCGTCATTTGCAAATCGAGCCCAAGGTTGCCTTGCTGTCCAGTTCCAACTTTGGCACCGATAACCCGATGTCCGGCTCCAAGATGCGTGAAGCCCTTGATATTATTCGTGAGCAGGAGCCCGGGTTGGAAATCGATGGTGAAATGCATGCGGATGCGGCGTTGGATGAAGACGTACGCAAGCGTCTGCTGCCTTCAAGCACTCTGTCGGGCAGTGCCAACCTGTTGATTTGTCCGAATTTGGATGCCGGCAATATTGCCTATAACCTGCTTAAGACATGTGCCGGTGGTAACGTGGCTGTGGGGCCGTTCCTGTTGGGGGTTAACGCGCCTATCCATATTCTGACCGCCAGCTCAACAGTGCGTCGTATTGTCAACATGGCGGCGCTAACGGTTGTTGATGCCAATACTCCCGGAAATAAATTCTCCAGCCTCTGATCATGCCGCCTCACCTCGGAAAATGCCGGTTGGACTGGTGTTTACCGGTGGCGGGGCCAAGGCAGCTTATCAAATAGGGGTGCTTTGGGCTTTGCTTGATATTCTTGATCCCCATCGCAGTCCCGGTTTCCGTAATCCGTTCCAGATCATCTGCGGCTCTTCTGCTGGCGCCATCAATGCCACTGGGTATGCCTGTCGGGCTGCTTTTCCGCACGCCTCAGTCAGGCGCCTGCGTCATATCTGGAGCAATATCAAAACCAGTCAGGTATACCGTTCCGACCCGGTGGGGGTTTTTGGGAATGCAAGCCGCTGGCTGTCTCTCTTGATGTTTGGCTGGGCCAGCCCGTTTATCAGGGCGCAAAGCCCCAAGTCTTTGCTTGATAACCGGCCTTTGGCGCATTTGCTGGGCCGGTTCATGCACTTTGACAATCTCAGGCATAATCTGCGCAATCATGACCTGTCGGCGCTGGCGATTACCGCAACCAGTTACACCACGGGGACTCATTTAACGTTTTACCAGTCCAAGCATACCATGCAGGAATGGCAGGGCTTCAGGCGAAAATCGGTTGCCTGTGAAATTGAGTTGCGTCATTTGATGGCCTCCAGCGCCATTCCGTTTGTGTTTCCGGCGCAATGCCTGTCTGTTCAGGCGCATACCGAGTGGTGTGGCGATGGTTCCATGCGACAGCTGGCTCCCATCAGCCCGGCCATTCATCTTGGGGCGGAAAAAGTGGTGGTCATCAGCACGACGGATCACAATATACAGGAAGCGGTTTCTTTTGAGCATTGCTCGGAGAACTATCCAACCCTGGCCCAATTGGGTGGGCATGCCCTGTCGGATATTTTTGTGGATGGGCTTTCGATTGATCTGGAACGCATTCACCGTATAAACTCCCTGTTAAAGGTGATTCCCGAACAGACCGAGCTTAGCCCGGCCCTGAAAACCATTGACGTTCTCACGCTGAGCCCGAGCAAATCTATTGACGAAATCGCCATGATGCATTTAAAGTGCATGCCACAGACCGTACGTGCGTTTTTGCGCGTTTTGGGGGTTTCTTCCAAGGGTGGCGTTCATACAGGTAGTATAGTTGCCTCTCATTTATTATTTGAGGCGGAATTTACAACAGAGTTGATAAATCTCGCTTATGTGGATACGATGCAGCGAATAGATGAAATTAAGGCGTTTTTTAATGAGGGCGCATCATGAGTAAAAAATCAGAAACGATATTAACGAAGATCCTGTCTTCCGGCGGGGAAATCAAGGCTGAGTCCCAGAAGCAGGAAGAAGTTGCCGCTTTGGCAGAAGAGCTGGGTCTGACATTTTTTTCCGCTGATTGTGACAAGGCCAGGAATCGCTCCGCCATTTTAAGGGCATTGGCCAAAGCTGTCGATTATCCGGTTTTCTTTGGCAACAATATGGATGCCTTGTTGGACTGCCTGGGAGAAACCCTGCTGGACCAGAAAAAAGGTATGGTGCTCTGGATTAAAAACCTGCATTCGGGTGATCCAACTCTGGCTGAAGATGCCCGGGATATTCAGGGTATTCTGAATGATACGCTTGAGTTTGCCGCTGACAAGGACCGGATTTTTGTGTATTCAATAGAACATGTGGGCAAGCATTCCGACCCCGAGCCTGGTGTGGCGCCTGCACCCTATGCCGAGAGTCAGGGCGCTGAAAGCCAGAGCAAATAAATACTCATCAAATGTGCAGAAAACGGCCTGTTCCCGGTGTGGCCGTTCTTTACTTCAAACCCAGTTCATTAATGCCGAGCAGGCTGCCGTGAGTGCCAGGCCTGCCGTTTCGGTACGCAAAACCCTTGATCCATACGTAATTTGACAGGCGCCATTTTTCTTGAGTAAATCCAGCTCCCGGTCAGACCATCCTCCTTCAGGGCCAACAATCAGGCAGATTTCTTTGGCATCGGCTTGTGCTTTCAGGTAAGTGGCCAGATCGGTACCGCCTTCAGGGTGACACAGTAGATTGTGATCCAGTTGGGGATGATTTGATACAAACCGGGCCAGTGTTTGCAGGGGTTCTATTTGCAATATCCGGTTTCTGCCGCATTGTTCACCGGCTGATATGGCTACTTTTTCCCAATGATCCTGGCGCTTTTCAAGACGGTTGCCGGTTAGATTCAAGACGCTGCGCTCTGCCTGTATGGGTATCAGGTGCTGTACGCCCAGTTCGCTGGCTTTTTCGATGATCCAGTCCATTTTATCGCCTGAAGGCAAGCCCTGGACCAGAGTGATTTTGCCTTTGAGTTCATGCTCTTGTGCATTGAAATACTTGATGGCAGCCATGGCCTTGCCGTTCATGAAGCGCAGTTCGGCATGGTATTGCCCCTGTTTTCCGTCAAACAGGACGATCTCATCCCCTTCACGCAGGCGCAGCGCGCGCGAGGCGTGGTGGGCGACATTATCGGGCAGGGCGATGGTTTCGTTAAGGGGCAGTGGAATGGGACAATAAAACCGGGGAGTAGCCATTGAAAATAAACAATATGAATAAACAGGTTAATCCTGATTGACAGGGGCAGGGCAAAAGCCTGCAGGTAAATTTTCCCTTGCGGACAAGGCAAATCACATGGATAAATTTTACTTTATACAGGCAGTCGACAAAGAGCAAGGTTTAGAGTGCTAAAATTATAGGTTATTGAAAAAATTTGTTCGCAAGATTGTATATATATCGCAAGATAGGACACACATGAAGAATACTGCCACAAGCAATAATCCGCCACTTCTTTCAAATGCAATCCGTGCGCTCGCCATGGATGCCGTTCAAAAGGCAAATTCCGGTCATCCCGGTGCCCCTATGGGGATGGCGGAAATTGCACAGGCTTTATGGACACGGCATTTGCGTCATAATCCGCAAAATCCGGCCTGGTTCGACCGTGACCGCTTCGTGCTGTCCAATGGTCATGGCTCCATGCTCTTGTATGCTTTACTGCACCTTACCGGCTATGATCTTTCCATCGAGGAACTGAAAAACTTCCGCCAGCTGCACTCCAAAACACCGGGGCACCCCGAGGTGGGTATTACCGCTGGCGTCGAAACCACCACCGGTCCCCTCGGACAGGGTATTGCCAATGCGGTCGGTTTTGCCCTGGCAGAGCGCTTGCTGGCGTTGGAATTCAACAAGCCTGGCCTGCCTGTCATTGATCATTTCACCTACGCGTTTGTCGGCGATGGTTGCCTGATGGAAGGCATTTCCCACGAAGTGGCTTCATTGGCCGGCACACTCAGACTTTCCCGTTTAATTGTACTGTACGATGACAATGGCATTTCCATCGACGGCCAGGTACAAAACTGGTTTGCCGATGATACCCCCAAACGCTTTGAGGCCTATGGCTGGAATGTGATTCGCGATGTGGACGGCCACGACGTAAACGCTGTTGATCGTGCCATTGCCCAGGCCAAAGAAGCGGCGCTTGGTGACAATGCCGGTCCTACCCTTATTTGCTGCAAAACGGTAATCGGTAAAGGCGCGCCCAATATGGCCGGCTCTGAAAAAGTGCACGGTTCACCCCTGGGTGCCGTCGAGATCGAGGCAACCCGTGCCGCGATTGGCTGGGATCTGCCCGCCTTTGAAATTTCCAGCGAAATTTACCAGGGCTGGAACCAGGTAGAGCGTGGCATTCAGCTGCAAGACGAATGGCAAGCCCGCTTTGACCGATACGCACAAGAATTCCCCGAGCAGGCCAAGGAACTGGCCCGTCGCATGAATGGCGAACTGCCTGCCGATTTTGCCGCTCAGTTCAATGCTTACCTGCAAGAAACCGTGAATAAAGCTGAAACGGTTGCCTCACGTAAGGCTTCCCAGTTTGCCATTGCTGCTTTGGCTGAAATCCTGCCCGAGTTTTTGGGTGGTTCGGCCGACTTGACCGGCTCCAACTTTACTGACTGGAAAGGGGTTGCTCCGGTTCGTGCCACTGGCAATGGCCTGCAGTTTGGCCGTCACATCAACTATGGTGTACGTGAATTCGGTATGGCCGGCATCATGAATGGTATTGCCCTGCATGGCGGTTACCTGCCATTTGGCGGCACCTTCCTGACCTTTTCCGATTATTCCCGCAATGCGATTCGCATGGCCGCGCTCATGAAGCAGCGTGTGGTGCATGTTTTTACCCATGATTCCATCGGTTTGGGTGAAGACGGCCCTACTCACCAGTCTGTCGAGCATGCTGCCAGCTTGCGTCTGATTCCCAACCTGGATGTCTGGCGTCCCTGCGATACAGTGGAAACCGCCATTGCCTGGAAATCAGCCGTCAGCCGTCCGGCCAGCCTGGGTACAAACGTACAGCAGGGTGGTCCCAGTGCCTTGCTGTTGTCGCGTCAAAACCTGCCTTTTGTCGAGCGCAGCCCTGAAGCTGTCGCCAATATTGAAAAGGGTGGTTACGTATTGCGTGATGCCGAGCAGGCCAAGGCCATTATTATCGCCACGGGTTCTGAAATTGAAATCGCCCTGAAAGCCCAGGAAGCCCTTGCCAGTGAAAATATTCCGGTGCGTGTGGTTTCCATGCCAAGCACCAATGTATTTGACCGTCAGTCAAAAGAATGGAAAGATTCTGTTTTGCCAAAAGAATTGCCTTGTGTGGCCGTCGAGGCAGGCGTGTCTTCCATCTGGTATAAATACACCGGACGTGACGGTGTTGTGGTGGGCCTTGATACCTACGGTGAATCAGCACCCGCTGGTGTTTTATTCAAGCATTTTGGCCTGACTTCAGAAAAAGTGGCCGACGCAGTCAAGCAAGTTTTATAAACCAGGAGAGAATGTAATGACCATTCGTGTTGCAATCAATGGATACGGTCGTATCGGCCGCAATGTATTACGTGCCCACTACGAAAGTGGCAAATCCCATGATATCGAAATTGTCGCTATCAATGACTTGGGCGACCCTAAAACCAACGCTCATTTAACCCAATACGATACTGCCCACGGCAAGTTCCCCGGTACGGTAACGGTTGATGGCGATTACATGGTGGTTAACGGTGATAGGATCCGTGTGCTGGCCAACCGTAATCCGGCAGAATTGCCATGGGGTGAACTCAATGTTGACGTCGTGCTGGAATGTACCGGCTTTTTCACCAGCAAGGAAAAAGCCAGCGCCCACCTGAAAGGCGGTGCCAAAAAAGTCATTATTTCCGCACCCGGCGGTAAAGACGTTGACGCAACCATCGTATACGGTGTTAACCACCAGGTTCTGAAAGCAAGCGACACCGTTATTTCCAACGCATCCTGCACCACCAACTGTCTGGCTCCGCTGGTTCAGCCCCTGCACGAAGCCCTGGGCGTTGAAACCGGTTTGATGACTACCGTTCATGCGTACACCAATGACCAGGTATTGACCGACGTCTACCACGAAGACCTGCGTCGTGCACGTTCTGCCACCATGAGCATGATCCCGACCAAAACCGGTGCTGCAGCGGCTGTTGGCCTGGTATTACCCGAATTGAATGGCAAACTCGATGGCTACGCGATCCGTGTTCCGACCATCAATGTTTCCATGGTTGATCTGTCTTTCATCGCCAGCCGTGAAACAACCGTTGAGGAAGTGAACGCCATCCTGAAAACCGCGTCTGAAGGTTCCCTGAAAGGTATTCTGGATTACAACGAAGCACCGCTGGTTTCCATCGACTTCAACCATAACCCGGCCTCCAGCTCATTTGACGCTACCTTAACCAAAGTTTCTGGCAAACTGGTTAAAGTGGCATCCTGGTACGACAACGAGTGGGGCTTCTCCAATCGTATGCTTGATACCACTGTTGCCTTGATGAACGCCAAATAATCAGTTCATTTCGCAATTCACGAAAAACGGCATCCTGTTACTTAAGATGCCGTTTTTCCTTATTACAATCAATATTGTCAAATCACCATGAATGGATGCGCGGTCTGCATGAAATGGCCTGCTCCATGCAGTCGATAATCATACATTAAGGACATGCAAAAATAATGTTAAACGTTCAAACGCTTTCTGCACTGGCCAAGGCGGATCAACTCAAGGGTAAACGTGTGTTTATCCGTTCCGATTTAAATGTCCCCCTGAATGATCAGGGAATTATTACCGAAGACACCCGTGTACGGGCTTCGGTGCCAGCCATTAAAATGGCACTTCAGGCAGGCGCTGCCGTCCTGCTTACGTCTCATCTGGGGCGTCCCACCGAAGGCACCCTGACCGACAAAGACAGTCTGGCACCCGTGGCCGCCCGTTTGTCCGAATTGCTGGGCCAGCCGGTTGAGCTGGTGCAGAACTGGGTGGATGGCGGCTTTGAGGTAGCGCCCGGCCAGGTTGTATTGCTGGAAAATTGCCGCGTGAATGTGGGCGAGAAAAAAAATGATGAAGCGCTGTCCCGTAAAATGGCCGCGCTTTGTGATGTTTATGTGAACGATGCATTCGGTACAGCGCACCGTGCCGAAGCCACCACGCATGGTATGGCCCGGTTTGCACCGATTGTTTGTGCCGGACCGCTTCTTGAGGCAGAACTGGCCGCTTTGGGCCGTGTATTGCAAAATCCCAAGCGTCCAATGGTGGCGATTGTAGGCGGCTCCAAGGTCTCCAGCAAACTGTCCATTTTGCAGGCCCTGGCTGAACGCGTCGACCAGCTTGTTGTGGGCGGTGGTATTGCGAACACCTTCATGCTGGCCAGTGGCCTGAATATTGGCAAGTCCCTGGCAGAACCCGATCAGGTAGAACAGGCCAAAACCGTGATTGATATCATGGCCAAGCGGGGTGCCGGTGTGCCCATTCCTGTTGATGTGGTTTGTGGCAAGTCCTTTTCTGCCGATACACCGGCTACTGAAAAAGCCGCGACTGAAGTGGCCGATGACGATATGATTTTTGATATTGGTGAACAAACTGCCAATACCCTGGCCGAAATTCTGAAAAAAGCCGGAACCATCGTCTGGAACGGTCCGGTGGGTGTGTTCGAGTTCGACGCATTTGCCAATGGCACGAAAAAAATTGCCGAAGCGATTGCCGAGTCCGAAGGCTTTTCCATTGCCGGTGGTGGCGATACCCTGGCTGCAATTGCCAAGTTTGGCATTGCCGACAAGGTTGGCTATATCTCTACCGGCGGCGGTGCTTTCCTGGAGTTCCTCGAAGGCAAGACATTGCCTGCCGTCGATATCCTGCAACAACGTTTTGCCCAATAATTTTATATCATATAAGTAAAACTTTATTACATTTCAAAGTGATGCCATAATAAGCGTTCAGAATAGAACGTAAAATTATGGCATCAGCCGATGCCCTTCAGGAAAAATAGGGGTAGGGGAAATGTATAAAAGACATTTTGTGTCCTTGGGGTTTGTGTTGCTGGCGGGTACGGCTTCTGTCGTACAGGCGGCACAAATAGCGTCGCTGATACCCACCGGGCGCATTAACGAGGTCAGCAGCGTCAAGGCTCGTTTCAGTGAGCCGGTAATTCGTCTTGGACGTGCCGACAGTCCCGATCCCCTCTTGGTTAAATGCGATCACCCTACGCTGACAGGCCATGGGAAATGGAGTGATGTTTCCAACTGGTCTTATGATTTTGAAGGCAGGGTGCCCTCTGGTGTGACATGCACCGTTTCCCCCAATCCCGCGTTTCGTGACCTGCAGGGCAAGGTCGTGCAGTCAGAACCTCAATACACCTTCAATACGGGCGGTCCCCGGGTGGATTATGTCGTGCCCTACGGTGACCAGGTCGATGAAGACCAGGCCTTTGTGATTAATTTCACGGCACCGGTCAATCCCCAATCCCTGGCCCAGAAAGCCGTTTGCACGGTGACCGGCTATGGTGAGCAAATCCCGGTGCGGGTATTGGGGCAGCAGGAAAAACTTGAGCTGTTAAGTCAGTCTTTGGACTATCTGTCAGACCGTGCCGGGCAGGTTGAAGTCGTGCAATGCAGCCGACGCCTTCCTGCCAGTGGCAAAATGCAGCTGTTTATTAACAAAGGTCTTGAAGGTGCCGGCGGTTTGTTGTCTGAACTGCCCTATGAACGAAATTATGAGGTCAGGGAGCCCTTCAAGGTCAGTTTCAGCTGTCTGCGTGAAAACCAGAATGCCGCCTGCATGCCCGTCAAGCCCATTACCTTAAACTTTAGCGCCCCGGTTTCGCTTGAACTGGCCAAGGCGATTACCCTGGAAGTGGATGGCAAAACGTATTCCCCTTCCTGGGCGGATGAGTCGCCTGATAATCTGGTTGAAAGTGTCAGGTTTGCGGCTCCATTTCCGGAAAATGCGGAAATGCGGGTGGTGTTGCCCGCTGATTTTCGGGATGACGCGGGCAGGCAGTTATCCAATGCCAGTCAGTTTCCGTTAAAGAGTGCTTTCGGGCGTACTCCACCGTTGGTGAAATTTGCCTCATCCACTTTCGGCATTATAGAAAAACACGCCGAAACCGAGCCGGGCAAAACATTGAAAGAGCAACCTGCCCTGGTCCCCCTGACGGTACGCAATGTGGAAAGCCATTTGCAGGCGGGTGATCACTTCATTTCTCCGGGACAGGTCAGTGATTTTGTACCGCAAACCGACCAGGATGTACTTAACTGGTTTCACCGGGTGCGTCGTCTTGATGACGTTCGTTACAGTCCTGCCAATATCCGTGCCATCATGAATGACCTGGCCATTGACTGGGACCGGGAAGACCCGAAAACAGAGGTGGATAGCCGCTCGGTGTCCATCCTGGCCAATAATGAAAAAATCTCCAAAATCAATTTGCCTGCTTCAGGTGGCAATAACGAGCGTGATTTTGAAGTGATCGGCTTGCCATTGCAGCAAACCGGCTTTCATGTACTTGAAGTCAAGTCTGCCCATTTGGGACAGTCCTTGCTGAAAGACCGTAACCCCATGTATGTGCGAACGGCAGTATTGGTAACCAACCTGGGCGTGCACGTTAAAAAGGGCAAGGATGATTTTCTGGTTTGGGTTACTACCCTGGATGATGCCAAGCCGGTGCCTGATGCGCAGGTGAATGTCTTGGCTTGCGATGGTCAGGTGGTGGCGGGCGGCCAAACCGGTGAACACGGTATCTGGCATTTGAAAAAGCCCGTCAGTGGCAAGGATTATTGCGAAAACAATGGCATGAGCGGTTATTTTGTCTCTGTGCGTATTCCCGAAACCCATCCCATGGCCAACGGGATGTCGGATTATTCATTTGCCTTGACCAGCTGGGACCGGGGTATCGAACCCTGGCGCTTTAACGTGCCCATGGGGTACAGCAGTGATCAGCTTGACCTGAAAACCCACACGGTGTTTGATCGCAGCCTGTTCCGTGCCGGTGAAACCGTGTCCATGAAGCACTTTATCCGTACTGAAACCCGTGATGGTTTTGGTTTGCCTGATGCCGGGCGACGGCCCGTGCAATTGACCATTTCGCATATGGGCTCTTCTGACACATACGAAATTCCCGTCGAGTGGCAGCCAAGTCCCAGTGGTGGCCTCAGTGCCATCACGAACTGGACGATTCCGAAATCGGCCAAGCTTGGTGAATATGAAGCACGGTTTGACAGTGTGGGCAGTGATTATTTTGGCAGCGCTTCTTTCAGGGTCGAGGCTTTCAAATTGCCACTGCTCACGGGTAGCCTGAAAATTGCCCAGCCCGGGCAGGAAGGGGGGGCCATTGTTGCACCGCATGCGCTTGATCTGGATTTGCAACTTAATTACATAGCCGGTGGTGCGGCGGGTCAGTTGCCTGTGACCATTTCGGCCATGGCACGGGACCGCTCAGTGTCTTTTGCCGATTACAGCGATTTTTCTTTTGAGCCGCCTCGCACGATAAAGGATGAAGATGACTATGAGCAGTCTGATTCTGCGACACGACTGTTTGTGGATAAAAAACGGTTGGAGCTGGATGACAAAGGAGGGGCACGGCTGGAAATTACCCCTGTTCCAGAGGTTAAACAAGCCAAAACCTTTACCTTTGAAGCCAGCTTCCTGGATCCGAACGGTGAAATCCAAACCCTGAGCCAGCAGGTTACGGCCTGGCCGGCCAATATCGTGGCAGGCATTCGTACCGGTTACTATCTTGAAAAGGGTAAAAATGCCAAAATCACCGCGCTGGCCCTGACGCCGTCTGGCAAACCGCTTGGGCAAACCCCCATTCAGGTTCAGGCCGTCAAATACACCTCTCATACCGTACGCAAACGTTTGGTAGGCGGTTTTTACAGTTATGACACGCAGCGCGTGAGTCAGGATATGGGTACGGTTTGTGAGGGTCGTACCGATCATGACGGCCGGCTTGAATGCGATGTTTCCCTGACGGAAACCGGGCGTGTCAGCCTGGTAGCCCAAGTCCGGGATGAGCAGGGGAACCTGTCCCGGGCGGAATCTTCTGTCTGGGTTGTCGGGCAGGAAGAACTCTGGTTTGCCGGTGAGAATAATGACC
Organism: Advenella sp. EE-W14; assembly: GCF_012923605.1. NCBI lineage: Bacteria > Pseudomonadati > Pseudomonadota > Betaproteobacteria > Burkholderiales > Alcaligenaceae > Advenella > Advenella sp. EE-W14. The sequence goes on from NZ_JAAVNG010000007.1 coordinate 129,775, forward strand.
GCATCGATATCATCCCTGAGCGTAAGGAATATGCGGCCGGTGAACAGGCCCGTTTCCAGGTGAGAATGCCGTTTCGGCAGGCAACCGCACTGCTGGCTGTCGAGCGTGAAGGGGTGCTGGAAGCCAGAGTGGTGGATATCGATGGCAAAGATCCAACCGTCAGTCTTGACATCAAACCCGAATGGGGGCCCAATGTGTATGTATCCGTATTGGCTGTGCGTGGACGGGTCCGTCAGTCACCTGGCCTGTCCCTGTTCAACTGGGGCAAAGATAGCGAAGAAGTGGCAGCGCCCACGGCCATGATCGACCTGGCCAAGCCCGCTTTCCGTTTTGGCCTGACCGATATCCGGGTACAAAGTCCGGCGCATAAAATCAATATACAGTTAACACCCGACAAGGAACAGTACAAAATCCGGGAAACCGCCAAGGCTACCATTAAGGCCGTCTTACCCGATGGCAGGCCGGCCGCCGGGGCTACCGTGGCGGTTGCCGTGGTGGATCAGGCACTGCTTGAACTGGCCGATAACCCCAGCTGGAAACTGCTTGAGGGCATGATGGGCGTGCGTCCTTACAGTGTTGAAACGGCCACGGCACAATTGGAAATAATCGGGCGTCGGCATTATGGCCGTAAAGCCTTGCCACCGGGCGGTGGGGGCGGCATTGGCGCGCCCACCCGCGAGTTGCTCGATACGCTCTTGTTGTGGAAGCCCAATGTGGAGCTGGACGGGCAGGGGCAGGCCACCATTGATATCCCGCTTAACGATGTGATTTCCCGCTTTAAAGTGCTGGTGGCGGCCGATCATGGTACGCAGCTGTTTGGTGACGGGGCTGTTTTCATTCATACCACGCAGGACCTGCAAATTATTCCGGGCTTGCCACAGGTGGTGCGTGAAGGCGACCGTTATCAGGCCATGGTCACCGTACGCAATGCCAGTGCCCGAGCCATGAAAACACGGGTACAGGCCAGCTTTACCGGTACAGCGGTGGCACCACAGTCATTGCCGGCGCAAGAGCTTGAACTGGCAGCGGGGTCTTCAGGGCAATTGAGCTGGGATGTCCAGGTGCCCGTTTCGGGTTCGATCCTTGACCGTCAAACGCTCAACTGGACGTTGCGGGTTGCCGAGACTGGCTCCGGTGATGCGCAGGATCAACTGCGCTTCATCCAGGAAGTATCACCGGCAACGCCCGTCACGGTGCGCCAGGCTGCCCTGTTATCGGTCAGCCCTGAAACGCCGGTCAGTGATTTTCCTTTGCAGGTGCCCCCCGAGTCGCTGCAGAAAGCGGGGCGGTTTGTGGGGGGCGTGCAGGTCCAGTTGCAGCCTACGTTGGCTGGCGGGCTGCAGAATGTGCGTAAATGGTTCAACAACTATCCTTATACCTGCCTTGAACAGGTCTCTTCCATTGCGGTTGGCTTGAGCAGCCCCGAAAAATGGAATGCCATCATGGAGCAATTGCCCGCTTATCTGGATCAGGATGGTCTGGCCATGTATTTTCCCAGTGCTGTCCTGAATGGTGATGTGGTATTGACGGCCTACCTGATTTCCATGGCCGATGAGGCGCAAAAACAGGGAGTGGTTGATGGCATTCCTGCAGCCTACCGGGATCGTATGCTTGATGGCTTGCACAATTATGTATTGGGCAAGTTGCGGCGCAATACCTGGGCACCCGTCAATGACAATGTTGAGCGTCGTGTGATTGCCCTTGAAGCGCTTTCCCGTTATGGCCGGGTCACGCCTTCCCTGTTGTCATCGGTCAAGCTGGATACCCAGAACTGGTCAACTGCTGCGCTCATTGACTGGATGAATATTGTTACCCGGGTCAAGGGCATCCCGAACCGCAGCCAGATGCTGGAACGGATTCGTCATGCCTTGGTCGCGCGCATGGACCGTCAGGGTACGGCGATGGTTTTTGCCGATACCGGTCGCAACTCGTCCTGGTGGCTCATGCTTAATCCAGAGGCGAATATGGGCAAGCTGTTGCTGGCTGCCATGAATCAGAAAGCATGGGAAAACGATATCCCCTATATGTTGCAGGGTCTGCTGCAGATGCAGCAGAAAGGGGCGTGGTCGACCACCACTGCCAACTTGTGGGGAACCCTGGCCGTGGGTCAGTTTGCCCGGCAGTTTGAAAAAACACCGGCCAAGGGTAGTGTCAATATGATACTGATGCCACCCAATGGTGAAGCCCAGACCTGGGAGAATATGAGCCTTAACCAGAAAGTCTTGTCCCCTTGGGCAGGTACCGACAGGGAATCGCTGTCTCTGAGCAAACAGGGACCGGGCAGGGTGTGGGCGACTGTCAGTGCGCTGGCAGCCGTGCCGGTTACCCGGCCCGCTTATGCCGGTTATGTGATAGAGAAAACCATTGAGCCGGTCAGTCGGGCTTCAGACACCCAATGGACCCAGGGTGATGTGTACCGGGTCAGGTTGCTGGTCAAGGCCAAGTCGGCCATGAACTGGGTGATTGTTTCGGATCCGGTGCCTGCGGGTGCCACCATTCTTGGCAGTGGGCTGGGCCGTGATTCGCTAATCAGCACGGCTGGTGAACAAAATGATGGCTGGGATGGCCCCAGTTTTGTTGAACGCTACCCCGATGTTTACCGTGCTTACTACCAATATCTGCCAGCCGGTGAATCGGTGGTCGAGTATACCGTTCGTTTGAATACACCTGGTCAGTATGTGTTGCCACCCACACGAGTGGAGGCCATGTATGCACCCAATGTTTATGGGGAGTTGCCGAATACGGCCGGCTTCGAGGTGAAAGGGCCATAAGGCATGGGTTTGCAATCGGGGCGGTGTGGCTGGCGCATTCTGGGCTGGTGCGCCATGAGCGCAGTAGGGGTGATGGCGCTGGCCTTTTTCCTGATGCGCCTTATGGTGGCGCAGCAGGAAGTGCCTTCTTTTGAAACGGTCAAGGCCGCTTATCGCTCGTCGTATGTAGCGTTGCTGGATGCTCAGGGTCATCTGTTGCAGCAGCAGCGACAAGATTTTCAGGAACGGCGGGGTGAATGGACCGTCATTGATGATGTTTCCCCAGCCATGCTGGATGCCTTGCTGGTTTCTGAAGACAAGCGGTTTTATGCGCATCACGGGGTAGATCCCCAGGCCTTGTTGGGGGCGGCTTATAAACGCCTGTTTGAAGGTCATAGTGGTGGGGCTTCAACATTAAGCATGCAGCTGGTGGGTCTTCTGGATGAACGTCTTTCCCGGCAAAAACGAACCCGTACCTATCGGCAAAAAGCCCGGCAGATCATCATGGCCCAGGCACTTGAACTAAGCTGGAGCAAAGCCCAGATACTTGAAGCTTATCTGAATCTGGTTTCATTTCGTGGAGAACTGACGGGTATTGACAGCGCGTCCCGTGCCTTGTTGCAGAAATATCCTGCGGGTATCGATTACCGTGAAGGTGCCATGCTGGCTGCCCTTTTGCGGGCGCCCAATGCATCGGCTAAAACGGTTGCCTTGCGTGCCTGTGGCATTTTGCAGCGGCAGGCTTTCACGCGGGATTGTGATCATTTGGATCGTTTTGTTGGATATTACCTGGCCAATCAACAACATGCCCATCTGGATGATCCAGTGCTGGCTCCGCATTATGCCAGCCATTTACTGAGCCTGCATAAAGAAAGTGGACAAGCGGTTGCGGACACGATTACCAGTACGTTAAATCGCGATTTGCAGGTGTATGCCTTGCAAAGCATCCGGCGCAATCTCAAGCCTTTGCAAAAGCAGAATGCCAATGATGCCGCAGTTGTCGTGCTGGACAACCGTACGGGTCACATACTGAGCTATATTGGTTCTTCCGCGGACCTGGCCAGTGCGGCCCATGTGGATCATGTACGTGCCCTGCGTCAGGCGGGCTCAACCCTCAAACCGTTTCTGTATGCGCAGGCTATCGACCAGGGCCGTCTGACCGCCGCTTCCCTGCTTGATGACCGCCCGGTCAATCTGGCTACCGGTTCGGGCCTGTATGTGCCGCAAAATTATGATCGGCAGTATTCCGGTTGGGTCAGTGTCAGGGTGGCCCTGGCTTCTTCCCTGAATATTCCTGCCGTGCGCACGTTGACCATGGTGACGCCGGACGCCTTCCAGCATTTGTTAAGCCGTCTGGGCCTGCCGCTGGCGCAGTCGGGTGATTATTATGGCTACAGTCTTGCATTGGGTAGCGCAGAGGTGTCTTTGTTGAGTCTGACCAATGCGTTCCGGGCCTTGGCCAATGGTGGGCGGTACAGTGACGTAAACTGGGCCGTACCGGGGGAGGAGTACTTGCCGCCTGCTTCAGGTGAGCCGCTTATTTCCGCTTCAACGGCCTGGATTGTGGGGCATATGCTGTCGGATCGCCAGGCGCGGGCCCGCACCTTTGGGTTGGATAGCGCCCTGAGTACGCCTTTCTGGAGCGCCGTTAAAACGGGTACCAGCAAAGACATGCGTGACAATTGGACGATTGGCTGGTCGCAGGATTATACCGTTGGGGTTTGGGTGGGCAATAGCAGTGGTGCCAGCATGTATGACATCACCGGTGTTTCAGGTGCAGGGCCGATTTGGCATGATGTGATGGGATATTTGCATCAGAACCGGCCTGGCAAGGCGCCGGCCATGCCGGCGGGAGTGGTGGCCGAACAGGTGGTGTTTGAACAGGATCTGGAGCCTTCACGTACCGAATACTTTCTGCCGGGTACCGAACTCTCCCGGGTTGCCCTGGCGGCCTCATTGCCGGCAGCGCAGGATCAGTCCCTGTTTATCAGCCATCCGGCCCATGGCACCATTATTGCCCTTGATCCTGACATTCCGGCCGATAGCCAGCGCCTGTTGCTGCGTGTCGGTAATACGGCCGGACGGGTCACGCAAACGGTGAACTGGTATGTGAATGGCCAGTATCTGGGCAGTGCCAATCCTTATGCCTGGTTACCCTTGCCGGGCCGTCATCGGCTGGAAATCAGGGACGGGCAAAACCGGGTGCTTGATACGGTTGTCATACAGGTACGAGGTGCCCGCCTTGTCAAATAAGAAACCCGGCCTGGCTGAATTATTTTAAAGTAATACCGGTTTTAACTTTAATATTAATTTAAATTTTAAATTTAAACTTATTGTTCATTTAACCCTTGTTCATTTAACAAGGCAGCGTAGCCCTGTTTGGTATCGGGCCAGCGCAAGCGAAAGCCGCTTCCCAGCAGTAATGCATTGCTGAGCCTTTTGTTGCCAATGCCAGCCGGTGGAGCGCCCTCTGGCGGGCAAGGAACCTGCATGGCGTTTGCCAGCCAGTCGTACAGTTCGTCAATGGGCAGGGGGGTGTTGTCATTAACCAGGTAACAGGGGGCTGGTGTTGGCAAGGCCAGGCAATGAACAATGGCAGCGGCAGCGTCTTCAATGTGAATCCGGTTGGCATAATGCGTTTCATGGCGGGGAACCCGGGTCTGGCTGGCCCGAATCCTGGCCAGAAGCTGTTGCTTTTCAGGGCCATAAAGACCGGACAGCCGCAAGACGATAGTTTCATAAGGTAGTGCATGTACATGCTGTTCCGCTGCTTGCAAAACCTGGCCATTCACCCCCAGCGGCAACAGGGGCGTGTTCTCATCCACCCAATTGCCGTGATGTTCACCATAAACCGCGCTGGAAGAAATGAAAACAAGGCGTTTAAGCCAGGTGGTGTCCAATGCGCCCAGCAAATTATTCAGACCCTGGATAAAAATGGCCCGATAGGCGGTTTCGGTTCTTTGCGGGGGCGTGGGGCAATAAACAATATCGCTGATTTTGTCAGGCAATGCTTGCATGCTGTCTGGCTGGCACAGGTCTGCCTGGATCCATTGTATTTGTGGGGCCGTTGTTTGAGCATCCCTGGGCTGCCCGGGAGGGTTTCTTCTTAAACCGTAAACCACATGCCCTTGTTGCAGTAGCAGATGTGCGGCACGCAGGCCAAGATCACCGCATCCGGCAATTAAAATGTGTTTGGTGGTATTCAATGCATGTATTCCGTTAAGAGGGCGGTTCAAGGGGGAAGTTGGCTTCATTTTAGGTATTCTGGGGCATAATTAGTGCATTGATATCTGACTATTTGTGAGAAATATGAATTTAGCGTCTGATTTTTCCCGCCTGAAAGTGGCGGTGGCCCAATTTCCTGCCGTGAATGATATTGCGGCGAATAAAAAATACATTCATGACTTGACACTGCAGGCGGTTGCGGAGGGTGTTGAGCTGCTGGTGTTTCCCGAGGCGGCCATGTGTTCATTTGGGTCTGATTTGCCAACCTTAAGGGAAATTGCCCAACAGCATTCTCCGGCATTTATTGAGTATATGCAGGGCCTGGCACGCAGCCACCAAATGAATATTATTGTGGGCGTGCTCAGCTTAAGCGATGATCCGGCAGAAGAGCGGGTTACCAACCGGTTACTGGTGATGAATGCCCAGGGTGAAGTGATTGTCCGCTATACCAAATTACATGTGTATGATGCTTTCAACTTCAAGGAATCTGACAAGGTCAAGCCGGGAGACATTAAAGCGGACGGCTCAGAACTTGGTTTATTCAAGATTAAAGATTTTATGATTGGCCTGGTCAATTGCTATGACCTTCGTTTTCCCGAGCTGTCCCGTGCCCTGGCGGTCAAGGGGGCGGATGTCATTTCAGTGAGCGCGGCCTGGATTGCCGGGCCTTACAAGGAAAATCACTGGGAAATCCTGCTTAGGGCACGGGCTATTGAAAATACCAGTTATGTGCTGGCTTCAGGGCAGACAGCGCCGCGTTGTGCCGGAAACAGCATGATTATTGACCCAATGGGCAGTATTGTTGCCGGCTGTGCCGACCAGCCGGGGCTGGCGGTAAAGGTATTGGAAAAAGAAAGAATACAACAGGTCAGAAATATTCTGCCTTGTCTTGAAAACAGGCGCTATTAAAAACAGCCTCAACTTTAGTTGAAATTGAAAATGGCCGGTCTTGAACCGGCCATTTTTCTGGCAGAGGCCTTATCGGCCTGGCCTGCTAGGGCTTATTTAACTTTCCTGTTTGCTTTTCAGGCGTTCGGGTTCGTATTCACCCCAAAGCACATTCAGGATGGCCAGGGCGATGGCAAACCCAAGGCCTAATGTCCAGGCAAAATACCACATAGTAAACTCCAGTAAAAATATGATTTAGTAAACGGAATGTTTATTTTCACGGATATAGGCCGTGGTTACTTTTCCTCTCATGATGCTGTAGGCCCAACGGGTATACAAAATAATGATGGGCATGAAGATGACAACCGCAATCAGCATGACGAACAGGGTGAAATGGCTGGATGAGCTGTCCCAGACGGTAAGGCTGGATGCCAGATGGCTTGATGAGGGCATCATGAACGGGAACATGGAAACGCCGGCGGTACCGATAATGCCGGTAATGCCAAGCGCGGAAACAAAGAACGCGGCAAAAGTTTTCCCGCTTTTGGCCAGCCACAGGGCGCCCAGGATACCCACATAACCCAGGACAGGCACCAGGATGGTTAACGGCCAGCGCTGGTAATTGGCCAGCCATGCGCCGGCTTCACGCACCACTTCCTTGGTTAAGGGGTCGGGGCTGGCAGCCAGGTTGATGGCCGATGTAATACGGTAGCCGTCAATGCCAAATGCGACCCAGATTCCGGCCAGGGTAAAACCGATCACCGTTACCAGGCCACTGATGGTCATCCATGTCTTGGCCCGGGATTGGATCGGGTCTTCGGTGCGGTGCATCAGGTAAATGGCGCCGTGGAAGGTGACCATGCCGCTGGCAACCACACCGCAAAGCAGGGCGAAGGGATTGAGCAAGGCCCAGAAACTGCCTGAATAGGTGGGGTTAAGGATGCTGTCATATTGGAAAGGCACGCCAAGCAGCAGATTGCCAAAGGCCACGCCAAAAATGACCGGTGGAACGAAGCTGCCCACAAACAGGCCCCAGTCCCAGGTTTTGCGCCAGGTGGTATTGTTGATTTTGCTGCGATAGTCAAAGCCGACAGGACGGAAGAACAGCGCCCATAATACGGCCATCATGGCCCAGTAAAAGCCCGAGAATGCGGTGGCATAAATCATGGGCCAGGCAGCAAAAATGGCACCGCCAGCCGTAATGAACCAGACCTGGTTGCCATCCCAGTGAGGAGCAACCGTGTTGATGACGACACGGCGTTCTTCATCGTTTTTGCCGACAAAGGGAAGCAGCGTGGCGACACCCATGTCATGGCCGTCCATGACGGTAAACCCGATCAGCAGGACGCCTATCAGCAGCCACCAGATGAATTTCAGTATTTCATAATCAATGATGTTTTCCATAATCTGGCTCCTTAGTGTTTGGGCTCATGAACATAGCGACCGGTACCCAGGCTGCCGGGGCCCTGCCTGGAGAAACGGATCATGAGATACATTTCCACAACGAACAAAATGGTGTAGAAAGCGATGAATCCGGCCAGCGAACCCCATAAGGAGCTGGTGCTAAGTGTGGAAACGGACAGATGGGTAGGCAGAACGCCATACACGGTCCAGGGTTGGCGTCCGAATTCGGCCACGAACCAGCCCACTTCGCAGGCAATCCAGGGCAATGGCAGAGAGTACAGGGCCAGTTTCAGCAACCATTTTTTTTCGGTAAAGTTGCCTTTGATGGAAGCCCAGAAAGAGGCCGTAAAGAGAAACAACATGAAGAAACCAAGACCCACCATGGCACGGAATGACCAGAACAGCGGTTTGACGGCAGGAATGGTATCTCTGGCAGCCTGGGCAATCATTTCAGGCGTGGCCTGGCCGACATCGGCGCTGTAGCGTTTAAGCAGCAGGCCAAAACCCAGGTCTTCCTTGTGTTTCAGGAAAGTATCCATGGCTTGCTGGTCATTGCGGTTTGCACGCAGTTTGTCAAGGGCGACTACCGCTTGCTGGCCAGACTCGATACGGGCATGGTTTTCCTTGATGATATCGTGAATGCCGGGTATGACTTCGGTGGTGGAACGGGTGCCGATCAGGCCCATGAGCCATGGGATCTTGACTTCCCAGTTGTTTTTCATTTCCGCGTCATTGACCGAGGCAATCAGGGTGAAGGGCGCAGGGGCCGGTTCGGTTTCCCACATGCCTTCAATCGCGGCAAGCTTGGTTTTTTGAGCCTTGCCAATGGAATAGCCTGACTCGTCACCCAGAACAATCACGGACAGAATGGAGGCAATGCCAAAAGCTGCGGCAATGCGAAAACTGCGTTTGGCAAATTCAACGTCCTGTTTTTTCAGCAGATACCAGCTGGAAATCGAAAGGACGAACATGGCGGCTGTTACATAACCGGCAGAAACCGTATGCACGAATTTGTTCTGGGCTTCGGGGTTGAGAACAACAGTCCAGAAATTGTCCATTTCCATCCGCATGCTTTCAAAGTTGAATTCGGCTCCGATGGGATTTTGCATCCAGCCATTGGCCACCAGAATCCACAAAGCGGACAGGTTGGTGCCGACAGCCATTAAAATGGTCACGACCAGATGCTGCCTGCGTGACATGCGTTCCCAGCCAAAAAAGAACAGGCCGACAAAGGTGGACTCGAGAAAGAAAGCCATTAAGCCCTCAATCGCCAGTGGGGCACCGAAAATGTCCCCCATGTAGTGGGAATAATAGGCCCAGTTGGTACCAAACTGGAACTCTAGCGTGATGCCCGTTGTGACGCCAAGGGCGAAGTTGATGCCAAAGAGCTTGCCCCAGAATTGGGTCATGTCTTTATAAATAACCTTGCCTGTCATGACATAGGCGGATTCCATGATAACAAGAATCCAGACCATGCCAAGTGTGAGAGGCACGAACAGGAAATGGTATAGGGCTGTCAAACCAAATTGCAGCCGGGATAGGTCAACTAATTCATCCATGCGGATTTACTCCTTGAAACTTTTCTGGAATGAGGAGGGGGGCGTATGTCAGCAGACGTGACATTCACCTTGATAAATGCAATGAAAAATTTTCTGGTTAGGAAAACAGGGGAAACTGAGGAGGAGCCTGGCTGCGGTTAGGTCGCCAGCGGATAGTGCGAATGAGCAGTTGCCATTCGTGGTAAACAATCGTGATGACTTGACGGGCGATAAATCCGAGGAGCAGGATACAGGCCAGCGTGACAATGGCTGCCTGGGATTCGGAAAGAATGCAGAGCAGGCAGTGGATATCGGAGGTGTGGGCGGCAGAGTCCGGACCGAGTGATGCATTGCTGCTGATGGTTAAGGTTTTACTGTTGCCGGATGAATCGCAGATTTCGAGGGTGAAGGGTAAGGGTGTGATGGAGTCTGTGCCCAAAAGCGATGAGACGGAAGGTGAAACCGCAGCCAGGGTCATCACAATGAGGATGACCCATAAAGTACAGTGGAGAGAGCGGTTTTTATAACGGTTCACAATATTGAGTACTAGAATAGATTAAACAAATTGTAAGTCCGATGTGCAAAAATTACTTTGCTAAATCTCAAAAGTTTCTTGATTTGGATTGATTTTGTTCATCGTGCGTTTTCAGTTGATCAGAGGCGTGGCAAACCTGGCCTTTCAGGCATGATTCATATTACAAAAAACGTACTCGTTTGCAAAATTTGCCGGTAGGGGGGAAACTTGGGTAAAAAAACACAAACCCACGTAAAATATGGGCAATTCGGAAATTTGACATAGATCCTCTAGGAGAATATCACATGGCATTAGTTTCAATGCGTCAGTTGCTCGACCATGCGGCCGAAAACGGTTACGGCATTCCTGCTTTTAACGTTAACAATCTTGAGCAGGTCCAGGCCATCATGGAAGCGGCCAAGGAAACCAATAGTCCGGTTATCATGCAAGCCTCTGCCGGTGCCCGCAAATATGCAGGCGAAGGCTTTCTGAAGTATTTGATCCAGGCTGCGGTTGAAAGCTACCCTGAAATTCCGGTCGTTATGCACCAGGACCACGGGCAGTCTCCCGAAATTTGCCAGGGCGCCATTAATCTGGGTTTTTCCAGCGTCATGATGGACGGCTCCTTAATGTCAGACGGTAAAACCATTGCCGATTATGAATACAATGTGGAAGTGACCAAAAAAGTGGTGGACATGGCCCATAAACTGGGTGTGACCGTTGAAGGTGAACTGGGCTGCCTGGGTTCACTGGAAACCATGGAAGGTGACAAGGAAGACGGCCACGGTGCCGACGGTAAACTCACGATTGACCAGTTGCTGACCGATCCCGAGCAGGCTGCCGATTTTGTGCGTAAAACCCAGCTTGACGCCCTGGCGATTGCGATTGGCACCAGCCATGGTGCGTATAAATTTACCCGCAAGCCAACAGGCGATATCCTGTCTATCCAGCGCATCAAGGAAATTCACGCTCGCCTGCCCAATACCCACCTGGTCATGCATGGCAGCTCAAGCGTGCCACAAGAGTTGTTGGCTGAAATTCGCGAATTTGGTGGCGACATGAAAGAAACCTATGGTGTACCGGTTGAAGAAATCCAGGAAGCCATTAAATATGGTGTGCGCAAAATCAATATCGATACCGATATCCGTCTTGCCATGACGGGCGCGATTCGTCGCTTTTTGGCTGAAAATCCGTCCAAATTCGATCCGCGTGAATACAACAAACCTGCCCGTGAAGCAGCGAAAAAAATCTGTATTGCCCGTTACGAAGCCTTTGGTACGGCAGGTAATGCCAGCAAAATCAAACCGGTCAGCCTGTCTGAAATGGCTTCCCTGTATGCGGCCGGCAAGCTCGACCAGCAGGTTAAATAAATTCCTGTTTGTATAAAAGGCAAATGCCGGTATTAAAAATCCCGTCTTCTATTCATTTGGGGCGGGATTTTTTATTTAAAGCGTTAAAATATCGGGTTTGATCCGTTATGGTTTTTGTCATAACGCACATATCCATTCCAACCAAACTTAAGGGTTACAAGTGGCTACTGCACTTCATCAATCAACCATCAAATCATTACCATTGCTGGCACGCGGTAAAGTACGTGACATGTATGCCGTGGGTGATGATAAGCTGCTTATCATTGCCAGCGACCGCATTTCCGCGTTTGACGTCATTCTTGATGATCCGATTCCGGGCAAAGGCAAGGTACTTACCGAATTAACCGGGTTCTGGCTGAAAAAACTGGCGCACATTATTCCCAATCACTCGACCAATATGAGGCCTGAAGATGTGGTGGCCCCTGATGAGGTTGATCAGGTTATAGGCCGTGCTGTCGTTGTCAAACGCTTAAAGCCTGTGTTGGTTGAAGCGGTGGCCCGTGGTTATCTTATTGGTTCCGGTTGGAAGGATTACCAGGAAACCGGTACGGTTTGCGGCGTGAAGTTACCGGAAGGCTTGAAACTGGCCAGCAAACTGCCTGAACCTCTTTTCACGCCAGCTGCCAAGGCCGAGTTCGGCTCACACGATGAAAACGTGGATTTTTCCCATGTGGTGAAAGAAGTGGGGCAGGAACTGGCAGAGAAAATCCGTGACATTACCCTGAAATTGTATGCGGAAGCGGCCAGTTTTGCCGCGGAAAAAGGTATTATCATCGCCGACACCAAGTTCGAGTTTGGTCTGGATGAAAATAATCAGCTGTATTTGATGGATGAAGTGCTAACCCCCGACTCCTCCCGTTTCTGGCCAGCTGACAGCTATCAGGAAGGTATCAGTCCTCCTTCATTTGACAAGCAGTTTGTGCGTGACTGGCTTGAAACCCAGCCTTGGGACAAAACCCCGCCAGCTCCCCGTCTGCCACAAGATGTACTTGAAAAAACAGCCGCCAAATATCGTGAGGCGGTAGACCGTCTGCTGGCATAAGAAAAGGAATATCATGAGCGACAATATCAAGCCGGTTGTGGGCGTTATAATGGGCTCCTCCAGTGACTGGGAGGTCATGCAGCATGCAACCCGGATGCTGGAAGAGTTTGGTGTGCCTTACCAGGCGCAGGTTATTTCAGCGCATCGCATGCCACACGATATGGTGGCTTACGGTGCCCGTGCTTACAATGACGGTATTCGTGCGATTATTGCCGGTGCCGGGGGCGCTGCCCACCTGCCGGGCATGATGGCGGCCTTGACTGAAGTTCCGGTGTTTGGGGTGCCGGTTCCTTCCCGTTACCTGAAAGGTGAGGATTCCCTGCTTTCCATTGTGCAAATGCCCAAGGGTGTGCCGGTAGCGACGTTTGCCATTGGCGAGGCCGGTGCGGCCAATGCGGCCATGCATGCGATTGCCACCCTGGCGATGACCAATCCTCAATTGCGTGAAAAATTGCTCGCCTTTCGTGAAAAACAAACGGCCGCCGCACGCGCCATGACCTTGCCGCCTTCAGCTTAGTATTTTTGCAAATCAAAATTTTTATCTCTTATGAATAATACTGTATCGACGTCCGCTGTTGTTTATCCTGGCCAGTGGCTTGGCATGTTGGGTGGGGGGCAACTGGGTCGTATGTTTTGTCATGCAGCGCAAAGCATGGGGTATAAAGTCGTGGTGCTTGATCCGGCCCAGGACAGTCCCGCCGGCACCGTTGCCGAAAAGCAGGTGTACGCGACTTATGATGATGTAAAAGGGCTGGCTGAGTTAGCCGCCCTGACGCGGGTGGTTACCACTGAATTTGAAAACGTGCCTGCTGCCAGCCTGAAACAGTTGTCAGAAAATTGCCGGGTCAGTCCTGGTGCGGCGGCAGTTGCCGTGGTACAGGACCGTATTGCGGAAAAGGCCTTTATTGCCTCGCAAGGCATCCCGGTTGCCCCTTATGCCGAAGTCCGCTCGGCTGCCGATCTGGAAAAGGCCGGGCAACATCTGTTCCCGGGCATTCTCAAGGCTGCCCGGTTGGGTTATGACGGCAAAGGACAGGCGCGTGTTGCCAATGTCCAGGAAGCGCTTGCCGCTTTTGAGTCCTTCGGTAATGTGCCTTGTGTACTGGAAGCGATGCTGCCCCTGAAAGAAGAAATTTCGGTGGTGATGGCGCGTGGTTTCGATGGAGAGGTGGCGGTTTTCCCGATTGGTCAAAATACCCATGTCAATGGCATTCTGGCTACTACCGTGGTGAATCCGGGGCTTATCGCTGAAAGTATCCAGCATCAGGCCAAACAGGCGGCCATTAAGATTGCCGAAGGCCTGAATTATTTTGGTGTGCTGTGCATCGAGTTTTTCATTCTGGACGATAACAGCCTGGTGGCCAATGAGGTGGCACCGCGTCCGCATAACAGTGGTCACTACACCATGAATGCCTGTGCCAGCAGCCAGTTCGAGCAGCAGGTACGTGTCATGGCCGGCATGCCACTGGGTTCCACTCAATTACGGGCACCCGCCATCATGCTTAATATTTTGGGTGACAGCTGGTTCCACCCCGAGACGGGGGCGTTTGCCGAACCGGTCTGGGAAAAGGTATTGGCTTTGCCGGGCGTGTCCCTGCATCTGTATGGCAAAAGCGAAGCCCGCAAGGGGCGTAAGATGGGGCATGTAAACGTGGTTCACGAAAATTTTGATACTGCACTTGCCCATGCCCGTCAGATCAGTAAGATCCTTAATTTAAGCCAGGTACTGTAAATGCAAGCAGACCAGGAGCAGGAAATTCTCAGGGCAGCCAGGCGTTTGGCACAGGGTGAGCTGGTGGCCTTCCCTACCGAAACGGTTTACGGTTTGGGAGCCGATGCCGAAAACCCGCAGGCCGTTGAAAAAATCTATCAGGCCAAGGGTCGGCCTTCCAATCATCCGGTTATTGTACATGTGGCTCCCGAGGCCGATTTGTCTTATTGGGCGACCGATATTCCCGAAGAAGCACATCAGTTGATCAAGGCATTCTGGCCAGGCCCGCTAACCCTTATCCTGCAACGGGCTAGTCATATACCCGATACTGTCAGTGGTGGTCAGGATAGTGTGGGCATTCGTTGCCCGTCCCATCCCGTGGCCCAGGCCCTGCTGCAGCAGTTTGCCCGGCTCAAGCCTTCGGGACAAGGCGGCGTTGCCGCGCCATCGGCCAATAAATTTGGCCAGGTATCACCCACTTTGGCAGAACATGTCATAAGCGAATTTCCTGAAGAGGTGGCCAAGGGGATGCCGGTCCTTGAAGGAGGAGCAGCCGATATTGGTATTGAATCCACGATTGTTGACTTGTCTCGGATCCGTCAGGGTGTAGGGGCCGTTTTGCTGCGGCCAGGGCATATCAGTGCCAGCCAGATAGCTAAGGTACTGGGTTATGCACCGCAGTTGCCCGATCATCATGCGCCACGGGCATCGGGCACGCTCAAGGCGCATTATGCGCCACGTACTCCCCTGATGTTGTTGACGGCCCAAGAGTTGGTGCAAGGCAAGCTGCAGGATCGGGTGCCGGCAGGAGAAAAATGGGCGGTTTGTGTCTTTGATGCGGGTCGACAAGCTGACATTGAAGGGATAGATTGGTTTGAGGTTTCCAATGAACCGGTGCAATATGCGCATGATTTATACGCTTTTTTGCGTCGGGTAGACCAGCTGGGCTATCAGCGCATCTGCATCCAGGCCTTGCCTGAAGACCAGCGCTGGGAAGCGGTCAATGACCGTCTTCAAAGGGCGGCTGCGGCTTTCCCTAGGTGACATTTTTACCAAACGAGACTATGATTGTCCGGTTACGAATCACCGGAAATTCTTATGATCAAGTTTACCGGCATTGATGAAATCATCGCTATCCGGCGAGACATCCATGCGCATCCCGAACTGTGTTATGAAGAGCACCGTACCGCCGCACTGGTAGAGCAAAAATTAAAAAAGTGGGGCATCGCGTGCACAACAGGTATCGGGAAAACCGGTGTGGTGGGCAGCATCAAGGCGGGAACTTCAAATAAATCCATTGGTTTGCGGGCAGATATGGATGCCTTGCCCATTCAGGAAGAAAACAATTTTGCCCACCGGTCCCTACATGACGGAAAAATGCATGGCTGCGGGCATGACGGGCATACGGCCATCTTGCTGGCCGCTGCGAAATATTTAAGTGAAAATCGCAATTTTGACGGTACGGTCCGGTTTATTTTTCAACCAGCCGAAGAAGGGGGGGCCGGAGCCAAAGCCATGATCGAAGACGGTCTGTTTGAGCGCTTTCCCTGCGATGCCGTATTTGGCCTGCATAACTGGCCCGGCATGCCTGAAGGTAGTTTTGGCTATCGTGCCGGGCCGTTAATGGCATCCAGCAATATTTTTCGGATCAATATACGGGGCAAGGGTGGACATGCCGCAGCACCGCAAGACAGTGCCGATCCGGTTCCGGTCATTGCGCAACTGGTGCAGGCTTTGCAAACTGTGGTGTCACGAAATATCCGTCCCATTGATGCCGCGGTGCTGTCCATTACCCAAATCCATGCCGGTACGGCAAGCAATGTGATTCCCGATCATGGCTGGATTGGCGGGGCAGTACGTGCCTTTTCCGATGAAGTGGTTGATTTGATTGAGGCCCGCATGAAACAGCTTGCCGCACAAATTGCCAATGCGTTTGGTTGTACCAGCGAAGTCACCTTCGAGCGGCGTTATCCGGCTTTGGTTAACAGTGAGGCGGAAACTGAACTGTGTGCCGAGGTCATGCGAGAGCTGTATGGGGCAGAAAAAAGTGTGGAATATGTTTTCGAGCACGAGCCGGTCATGCCCTCGGAGGACTTTGCCTTTATGCTGCAGAAAAGGCCTGGCAGTTATATCTTCCTGGGTAATGGCGATGGTTCCCACCGACAACCTGACCATGGCCTGGGTCCTTGCCTGTTGCATAATCCCAGTTATGATTTCAATGACAATCTGCTTGGCATAGGCGCTTCTTTTTGGGTCAGGCTGACGGAAAAATATTTGAGTAAATAAAATATCCGGACAAATAAACCATACGACTGTAAAGGGTATAAATTGAATATTGTTCTGGCTTCCGAGTCACACGAATATACCGATAACTGGTTGAAAATCATCAAGGCGCATTATCCTCATTGGCATGCTATTGTATACCAGCCAGGCATCAGTCAACCCGATGCGGGGGTTAGCAGGGCCATCGTCTGGAAGCCACCCGTTTCGTTGTTTGAAGATTATCCTGCTCTTCAATACCTGTTCAATATGGGCGCCGGGGTGGATGCCATTTTGCGTCAACCGGGTTTACCGGATCAGGTCCAGATTGTCCGGCTTGAGGATGCGGGCCTGGCTGATAAAATGCTGGAGTATGTCATTCACTACCTGTCAAAAATAACCCGTCCGTTTGACCGGTATGCCTTGTTTCAGCAACAGCAGCAATGGAAGCCCTTGCCCGAGCCGTCAGCCAGTCAGATTGCCGTGGGCGTGATGGGGTTGGGGGTGATTGGACAAAAAATTGCACAGGCTCTGACAGGGTTGGGATATACAGTACATGGCTGGTCGCGCACCGAACGCAAACTGCAGGGTGTACACACTTATGCAGGAGAAAACGGCTTGCCCGATTTTTTGCGAAGCACACAGGTTTTGATTAATGTCTTGCCACTTACGCAGCAAACCAGGGCTATCCTTAACCAACAAACCCTGTCTCAATTGCAGGCACCGGCCAGCCTTATTAATATTGGCCGTGGTGAACATCTTCAAGAAGATGATCTGCTTGAACTGATGAAATCGGGTCATATTGGCAAGGCGGTGCTGGATGTTTTCTGTACCGAACCTTTGCCCCAGGGACATCCTTTCTGGATACATCCCAATATTATCGTGACACCGCATATTTCCGGTCCTACCAATGACGAGCTTGCCCTGGCACAGATCAATCAGAAAATCACCGATCTGGAAAATGGCCGGGATATTGGCGGCATTGTTTCACGGGAAGTGGGTTATTAAGCTGGGTGTATCCGCTATTATGCCGACAACACATTATTGTATTTGCCGTGGATGAGCTCAGGTTAGCGCAAAGTAGGCGGCAAAAATAATCAGCAAAATAACAATGAACCGGAATACTGAAACATTGTTTTTGGGACCGCTTGTGTCGGGGATCTGTTCGGGAATATTGGCAACAGGCTCAGTGCTGACAGGCTCTTCTGCCGGGGCTTTATGAGGGCTGGCTGAAGCGGCTTCGGGGGCTGGTGTTTCGTCAGCTTCGGGTACCAGTTTTTCCAGATACTGCTTTTGGTTGGTCTTGATGGTGGCTTCCAGATCAGGCAGGGGCCAGATATTTGTGGCCCGTCCGCTCAAGATCGGGAAAGGGTCGACATTGGGTGCCTCAAGTTCCTCCAGAAGACCTTTGATTTCGAATTTCAGGTCGCTGTCGGCACCCAGTTTATTCAGCGGCATGCCATCCTTGAGTTTTTGCCAGTCGCGGGCGCGGCTTCTTAGCATGAAGCGCCAGTCTTCACCCGTGGCATTGGTAATGTCAGGTAAATAAGTGGTTCGTATGATCATAAAAGCCCCGGTCATCTTTTCTTTCAGTAAAGTATCAAAGGCTTTCAGAATGGGTTGCCAGGGCTCGGGCAGGATTTTTTCAAGTGCTTCGAAGCGGTTGGCCCAGTGCTTGAGCGCTTCGGCAGTGGGGGCACTGAGATAAGGGTAAACAACTTTTGGGTCATCGCCAAGACGGGCAGTACGGATATGGGTATCGTCAAACAGGGCCCACCAGAACAGCGCAGGCCAATGACGGGCCTGAAGCTCCAGGATGACATCTTGTTGAAAAACATTGTGCAATTCAACATTCTTTCCATCAGGAATGGAGTCCTGGCTTAACAGGTTGGAAAGATAGACAACGTCCTGCATATTGGGTTCCTTTCGCTTTTAGAGTTCGGTGTATTTTTTTGCATTACCCCGCGCTTTATCAAGCGGGTATTTAATTTCATTAAGTGCCAGCTTTTCTGCCGCAGCTTCAAGGATATCAATATTCAGCACACGACTAATTGTTAATAAATACAGGAAAACATCGGCTATTTCATGCTTTGCCGCCTGTAATTTCTGCTTGTTGAGCTGCAAGGACTCTTCCTCTGTCATCCATTGGAAAATTTCCTGCAATTCGGCCGCTTCCACGGTAAGGGCCATGGCGATGTTTTTGGGAGAGTGGTAGTTGTCCCATTTTCTGTCATGGGCAAACTGCGCCAGCTTTTGCTTGATATGGTCAAGATCGGCAGCCATTTCTTTCCTTGAATACCAATAATTACATAGCCATAAAAGCCGCAGGGAGTTGCCAGGCGGTTTTTATGGCTTGAAGGCAGAGATGTTATGGTTTGATGGCGATTTTCAGAACGCCATCACGCTGGTTGGCAAAAAGATCGTAAGCCTCGACAATGTCGTCCAGTTTGTATTCGTGAGTCACCAGCGCTTCCAGGTTGACCCGGCCTGATTCGACGATTTTGAGCAGGCGACGCATTCTTTCCTTGCCACCGGGACACAGGGCGGTCACGATTTTATGATCGCCAAGACCTGCTGCAAAGGCATTGACCGGAATGGTCAGATCTTCCGAGTAGACGCCCAGGCTGGACAGCGTACCACCCGGTTTCAATACGCGCAGGGCCTGTTCAAAGGTGGTTTGGGTACCCAGGGCTTCGATGCTGACATCGACCCCGCGACCGCCTGTCAGCTTCATGATTTCGTCAACCACATCGACTTTTTTGAAGTTCAGGGTGACATCAGCGCCCATTTGGCGGGAAATTTCCAAGCGTTCGTCAACGCCATCGACGGCGATGATGGTGGCTGCACCGCGCAGTTTGGCACCAGCGGTGGCACACAGGCCAATGGGCCCCTGGGCAAAGATGACTACGGTATCGCCAATTTTGATATTGCCATTTTCGGCACCCACAAAGCCGGTGGACATGATGTCGGGACACATGAGCACCTGTTCGTCTGTCAGTGCATCGGGAACGGGTGCCAGGTTGGCCTGGGCATCGGGAACCAGCACGTATTCGGCCTGGGTGCCATCAATAATGTTGCCAAAGCGCCAGCCACCGGTTGCCTTGTAACCATGGCAGGAACAAGTGCCGTTGGCCGTCAGATAACCGCCATCCTGGGAAGGGAAGCCATCCTGGCAGGCGTAAGAGGTAAAGCTGGGGCAAATGGCGCCGGCAATGACCCGCTGGCCTTCCTGATAGCCGGTGACGTTACTGCCCAGTTTTTCGATAATGCCTACTGGTTCGTGGCCAACGGTCAGTCCTGGTGCGACCGGGTATTCACCTTTCAGGATATGCACGTCGGTGCCGCAGATGGTGGTGGTGGTAATGCGCAAAAGTGCGTCGTTGGGACCCACATCGGGGATACGTTTTTCCTGGATTTCGATACGACCGGGAGCAACAAAAACAGCAGCTTTCATGGTAGACATGGCAGATCTCCTGAGTAAGATGACGAATGGGAAAGGGGAAAGGGCAATATGCTTAATTCCACTGTGTATAACTATACATCCATACAATTTCAAAATGACAGGATTTTTAGCAATTGTAATGTTTTGTTGTGAGAGCATGGGTTGATTCGGCTCAACAGAAGGGTGCAAGCAAGTTAGAATACGGTATTATCAATTCAAGTAGATGCTGGCGTGGTTTATTCAGTCAAGGAAATATTCAAGACATTGCAGGGTGAAGGGTCGCAGGCCGGGCGTACGGCCGTATTCTGCCGCTTCTCGGGCTGCAATTTGTGGTCGGGTCGCGAACAGGACCGTGCCGGTGCGCAATGCACTTTCTGTGATACCGATTTTGTCGGTACCAACGGCACCGATGGTGGCAAGTATGCCTCGGCACAGGCGCTGGCAGCAACGCTGGCCAGGGTTTGGGGGCCAGGTAAGGAAAACCGCTTTGTGGTTTTTACGGGGGGAGAACCCCTGTTGCAACTGGATGCTGCCCTGGTGAGCGCGGTTCACGAACAGGGCTTTGAAATCGCCCTGGAAACCAACGGCACCCTGCCTGCGCCTGAAGGCATAGACTGGATCTGCGTCAGTCCCAAAGCGGGTAACACATTGGTCCAGACCCGGGGTAACGAGCTTAAACTGGTGTACCCGCAACCGGGTATTCATCCTTCCCAATTCGAACACCTTGATTTCCAGCAATTCTGGCTGCAGCCCATGGATAACCCATTGCAACGCGCCAATACGGAACAGGCGATCGCTTATTGCCTTGAACACCCACGCTGGCGGCTAAGCACACAAACCCATAAAATGATAGGAATACGATAGTGGCAAGCAATGCACTTGTGCTTTTTTCCGGTGGACAGGATTCAACGGCCTGTCTGGCCTGGGCCTTAAACTGTTTTGACCGTGTGGAAACGATTGGTTTTGATTATGGCCAGCGTCATCATGTAGAGCTGGCATGCCGGCAAAATGTGATTGAGCAAATTCGTCGGCAGTTCCCTGAATGGGATAAAAAACTGGGTCAGGACCATTTGCTGGATTTGGGCTTGCTGGGGCAGATCTCGGATTGCGCCTTAACCGGTGAAACTGAAATCCTGTTTGCGGAAAGTGGTTTGCCCAATACCTTTGTGCCGGGCCGCAACCTTATTTTTCTGACCTTTGCCGCCACGCTGGCTTATCGTCGTCATCTTGATGTATTGGTAACCGGTGTGTGTGAAACCGATTACTCCGGATATCCGGACTGCCGCAGCAATACCATGCAGGCACTTCAATTGGCCCTGAATCTGGGTATGGAACAACAATTCCGGATAGAAACACCCTTAATGTGGCTGGACAAGGCCCAAACCTGGCAACTCGCCCGTGATCTGGGGGGCGAGGCCTTGCTGGATATTACCCGTGAACACAGCCATACCTGCTATTTGGGCGAGCGCAAGCAGCGCTTTGATTGGGGCTATGGTTGCGGCACTTGCCCGGCCTGTGAGCTTAGGGCAAAAGGATACGAAGCATTCATGAAAACACAGCAGGATGGGGCTCAGTGATGATACGCATTACACGAAAAATGGAATTTGACGCGGGTCATCGCATTCCTGATCACCGTAGCCAGTGCCGCAATTTGCACGGCCATCGTTATGTGCTTGAAATTACGCTTGAAGGTGAAGTCCATGACGCGCCAGGACAGTCTGATAATGGCATGGTGCTGGATTTTTCGGATATCAAGGCGATTGCCAGGGAAAAAATCGTGGACCCATGGGACCATGCTTTCCTGGTTTGCCAAAGTGATACGGCAGTCCTGGAGTTTCTCAAGTCAATGCCCGGACATAAAACGGTTGTCACCACTAAAGTACCCACGGCAGAAAACCTGGCACAACTGGCTTTTGATGTGCTGGCCCCCGCTTTTACCCAGCGCTATGGCAAAGACCTGGTCCTGCATCGGGTGCGTCTATATGAAACCCCCAACTGCTGGGCCGATGCGACCCGGGAGACAGAAAGCTGTTAATTCGGGTTCTTCAAGGGGATGTGCTGCTGGATGCATGTGCAGGGCGGTTTGAAAGTGGAATCAAAAATGAAAATCAGGTCTTTTTTACAGCAAGATGAAGGTGCTGTCATTCGTTTATGGAATGAGTGCGGTCTGGTCAGGCCATGGAATGATCCCAAAAAAGATATTGCGCGTAAACTGACAATTCAGCCAGAACTGTTTTTAGTGGTTGAGAAAGAGGATCGTGTGGTTGGGTCGGCGATGATTGGTTATGAAGGGCATCGGGGCTGGGTATATTATCTGGCCGTCGATCCTTCCTGTCAGGGGCAGGGCATTGGGCAGGCCCTTATGCGAGAAGCCGAGCATTTGTTGATCGAAAGAGGTTGCCCCAAGATTCAGTTGCTGGTACGCAGCAATAATGTCCAGGTGCTGGATTTCTACGCAAAACTGGGCTATGAAACAGGCGATGTGCTTATGCTGGGTAAACGTTTGATTCCCGATGCATAGGCTTGCAAATTGGCAGCCGGTTTAAAGTGCAGAGAATAAGCTTGTATATTAAACTGATGGGGATATGATCAACATTCAGGAGAGATAACATGGCTTATAAGCTGCAGTCCCCATCAGAAACCCATAGCGTCATTGTGGGTGGCGGCACGATGGGTACCGATATTGCGACTGTTTTATTGCGTGCCCGGTCCCGTTGCGTTGTTGTCGAACCGGATTCATCGTTGCATGAAGGCATATTCAAACGGATTGCACAAAACCTGCAGGCCATTGGGCGGCAAGAGAATCATGTTCTGCTGAAGGTGGTCAGTGCCCTTGAAGAGATTGATTGGTCTGTTGTCCATCTTGTCATTGAGGCCATTCCGGAAAACCTTGAGTTGAAGCAGGCCTTATTCAAGGATCTTGAACAATTGGCGGGTGCAGAAACCATTTTATGCAGTAACAGCTCAAGTTTTCCAATCAGTGATATTTCTGAAGGCCTGCAAACGGCTGAAAGAATGGCAGGCCTGCATTTTTTCATGCCGGCGCATATTGTGCCACTGGTTGAGGTGGTGTTGGGTAAGCGAACCGATCCCGAAGTGGGGGAGAGTCTGGTTGTCTTGATGAAGCGCTGTGGCTCGGTACCTGTGTTGATTCGCAAGGATGTGCCCGGTTTTCTGGCCAATCGTTTGCAGCATGCCATTGGCCGTGAGGCTTATTCGCTCATCCAGTCGGGTATTGTGACACCGGAAGACGTGGATGCTGCCGTGCGTTTTGGGTTCGGGTTCCGTTACCTGGCGGCGGGTCCCATCATGCAAAAGGAAATTGCCGGGTGGGATGTGCATGCCGCAGCGGCAGCAACCATATACCCTGATCTGTCAAATGCGGCAATACCGCCCGATATCCTGACTGAAAAAATAAAAAATGGCAAATACGGCATGAAAACCGGTGAAGGTTTCTATCAATGGACGCCTGAAACCATGCAAGAAGAAAAACAGCGTTATGACAGGGCATTAAGGCAAGGGCTTGAAATCCTGTCGGAAGATCTCCCTGATATTGAGCCTTGAACGGATATTTTGGAGTGAATGAGCCTTTGTTTTTGCCTGTTTGATGGCAATTAGAGGGATAATAGGCATTTTTAGAGTGAATCGTTGCTTGAAAGGGCAGGGATTTGCGGTTTTTTTTCCAATAAATATCTGTTTTTGCTGACAATAATTTGGATTTTCAGATTGTTTGCCATTATCCGAATTAAATTGCCTCAAAATGAATGTGTTGTGTCTGTAAAAGGTGTAACATTCAGCTTGATATTTTATCTTTAGAGGAGTGTAAAATGAAAAAACCAAATTCTGGCAGTCGCCTTAAATTTGGGTTTATTGCGTTAATGGCACTTACGGTTGCAGGATGTTCGTCAATCAGTAACGTCAGTCCAGACGGGGTAACTGAAGATCCGATCTGGCCAAATGTGGAAAGCGTCACATTAAATAACAAGCAAGGTACTTACCCCAACTTTTATAATCTGACACAGGTCCGTTCTGGCGTAACCAAAGACCAACTGTATTATTTATTGGGTCGTCCTCACTTCAGTGAAGGGATCAATGCCAAGGAATGGGACTACCTGTTTCACTTCCATACCCCTGATATGGGTGTTGATAATGTAACCACCTGCCAGTTTAAAATTCTTTTCGATACTGACAGTATTGCCAGCAGTTTTTACTGGCGTAGTGTAGGCGAAGGTGCCGGTTGCCCGCCAGGAAGCGCCAAAGAATCATATACACTCAGTGCCGATGCCCTGTTTGAATTTGACAAATCAACCTTAAGTTCGATTACTACCGGTCGTCAGGAATTGGACAATCTTGCACAAAGCCTTAACAATGCCAAAAATATCGCAGGTATTACCATTGTTGGTCATACGGATATGTTGGGTAACAGTGCTTACAATATGCGCCTGTCGCAGGCTCGTGCAGAAACCGTTGGCAATTATCTGGTCAGCCAGGGCGTTCCTGCAAATCTGATCCAGGCATATGGTGTAGGCGAAACACAACCTGTCGTGCAATGTTCGGGCAGAGGCCAAGAGCTGATCAACTGTCTGGCACCTAACCGTCGAGTGGTCATTACCGTCGATAATAAAGAATAAAGCGGACTGTTATTTAAAAAATTACAGTCTGAACCATATTTACACCCGGGCCGTATAATCGTGAGGTTATACGGTTTTTTTGTAACGAAAGTTTTGTAAAATATAAGTAAATTATGTTGTTTATTAAAAACATCAACTTAATAGTTTATTGCGATTAAATTTGATTTATAACAATATTGTCTATGTAATCTGCAGTTACCATAGGATTAAGCTTTAAATTAATTTATTAAAAACTCAATACGGGGAATTAATAAGTATCTTCTTGAAAAGATTTTTAAAAAAGATACTTATATTTTTTAGAGAGGTTGTATTATGGTGAAAATGAAAAAATCCATTGGTAGCTACGCGCTGGCATCACTATTATGTCTGGCCGGTAGTGCAAGTGTCATGGCCCAAGACAAAGCGGCAGAGGCCACCAAAACAGAACGCTACAAACCCAATAATGAATTGATTGTTGCCATCGAACCTGCAAGTGGTCAGAATCCTGCAGAAGTCGAGCTGGGTAAAAAACTGTTCTTTGATCCCCGTTTGTCGCGGTCGGGTTTCATTTCCTGTAACTCTTGCCATAACCTGGGCATGGGCGGCAGCGATAACCTGCCAACCTCAATTGGTCACAACTGGCAAGAAGGACCCATCAACTCACCAACCGTATTGAACTCCAGCCTGAACTTTGTCCAGTTCTGGGACGGTCGTGCGGCAGACTTGCGTGAGCAGGCTGGTGGTCCCATTGCCAACCCGCTGGAAATGGCTTCCTCACATGACCTGGTGGTGAATATTCTTGAGTCCATTCCTCAATACAAGGAAGAGTTCAAAAAAGTATATGGTACCGACACCATCACGATTAATGAAGTGACCAAAGCACTGGCAGTGTTTGAAGAAACCCTGGTAACGCCTAACGCACCTTTTGACCGTTGGTTGAAAGGTGATGAAAATGCGATTAATGATCAGGAACTGCGTGGTTATCTGACCTTTAAGGAAAGCGGTTGCGTTGCCTGTCATAATGGTGCCAACGCTGGCGGATCCTCATTCCAGAAAATGGGTCTGGTCGAGCCGTACGTCACCGATAACGAAGCAGCCGGCCGTGCCGGTGTGACCGGTAAAGACGTTGACCGTATGATGTTCAAGGTGCCTACCCTGCGCAACGTGGAACTAACCTATCCGTACTTCCACGATGGTGCGGCCAACACATTGGCTGAAGCGGTGGACATTATGGGAAGACTGCAGTTGGGCCGCAAGTTTACAGACAATGAAATTGAAGATATTGTCGCCTTCCTGAAAACCCTGACCGGTGATCAGCCACGGTTTGAAATGCCTATTCTGCCACCTTCCAGTGATTTGACACCACGCGCCAAACCCTTTGAATAAGGTATAACGCAATAACAGGTTTTGCATGGCAGTGTTGTGAAAGATGGCCATGCAAAGGCCTGGTTCAAAAACACCTGTATCGCATTTGCGGACAGGTGTTTTTTTTGATGCGGGGGAAGACGTGAGTCGAAGGGTTTGCAGAGAGCGGTAACAACTTGTGACGGTTTTGATACAACTGCTTTTTGTTTTTAAGACAAGACAATCATTCTGTCAGCATATTCACTTACAATCATTGGTAATACAACTGGAAATGATCAAGATCTATTTGGAGAATATGAATGAAGCTTTATTATTCAACATCATCACCTTTTGTTCGTAAAGTGATGATGGTGGCAGAAGAGCTGGGCTTGCTGGATCAAATTGAAAAAGAACCGGTTCAGGTTCACCCGGTTAACCGCTTGCAAACACTGATAGCGCTTAATCCTTTGGGACAGGTTCCCACCCTGGTGACTGATGATGGCCAGGTGCTTTATGACAGTCGTGTCATTTGCGAGTATTTGAATGAAAAAGCCAATGGTACTCTGTTTGGCGATAAGGACAGCCGCTGGGGTATTTTGTCTGAACTGACGGCCCTGGATGGTTCGCTCAGTGCATTGGTGGCTACCCGTTATGAAATCAGTGTGCGTCCTGTAGAGTTGCAGTGGCTGGCCTGGGTGGATGCGCAAATGGATAAGGCGCGCACCACGCTGGATTATTTTGAAGGCAAGGCAGAATCCCTGGAAGGTCGCGAGGATATTGCCCTGTTGGGGCTGGCCTGCTTGTTGGGTTATCTTGATTTTCGTTTTGCCCACTTCGACTGGCGCAAGTCATATCCCAAGCTGGATGCCTGGCATGCGAAATTTTCTCAAAGGCCTTCCGTGTTAAATACGGTGCCAGTCTGATTTTGAATTTATCCAGGTTTGATCCTCATTCCCTGCGTGTTTTCCTGCTGGCTGCCCAACACTCCAGTCTTACCAAAGCGGCCCAGGGGGCACACCTTACTTTGTCGGCCGCCAGCAAGCGGGTTTCCGAGCTTGAAAAACAGCTTAATTGCACGCTTTTCATCCGGCAGCCCAGGGGGGTGACGCTAACGCCTGCCGGGCACGCACTGGTGGAGCATGCCCAACAGGTCATCAGCACGATTAACCGTATGGCTGCCGATATGGGTGATTATGCCGCAGGCCTGCGTGGTCAGGTCCGGATGTGGGCCAATACCTCTGCGGTGATTCAGTTTTTGCCCGGTGATCTGGCCCGGTTTTCCAGCCAGAATCCGGCGATTCGCTTGAGCCTTGAAGAAAAGTTGAGTCATGAGATTATTTCGGCATTGACCCAGGAAAAAATTGATATTGGCATTTTTGCCGATAATATTCCCAGTGGGCAAGTGCAGAAAAGTCTGTATCGCTTTGATCAGCTGGTGTTGCTGGTACCTTCTTCCCATGCGTTGCGGGGTTCGCCACCGGTATATTTCAGGGATGTGCTGCATTACGATTTTGTGGGCTTGTCCGATGGCAGCTCTTTGCTGGTTCGTATGCAGGAAGCCGCTTTGGCTGCTGAAAAATCATTGCGCCTGCGGGTACAGGTAAGCAGTTTTGATGCCATTTGTCGCATGATAGAGGCCGGGCTGGGTATTGGACTTTTGCCTCGAGCCTCGGTCCGCCCCGAAATTCTGGGTACCGGCCTGCATGCGGTTGATCTGCTGGACAGCTGGGCAGAGCGCACTTTATGGATTGGGGTACGTAATGAACATAGCCTGACCCCCGATGCCTTGCGTCTGTATGCTTTTCTGAAACGGGCCCGGCATGCCAGCCAAAATAACGAGTCTGCGCCGCTGCCTTGAATTTCAGGAAAGGGTGGTTTAGAAAAAATTGATTTTCAAAAAGCCGATTTGCTTTCATCATAGTGTCTTATTGAAAGCAATAAGAGGCAACAGGAATGACAAAACCACTGGACGGCGTCAAGGTACTAGAACTGGGACAACTCATTGCAGGACCTTTTGCCTGCAAAATGCTGGCAGAATTTGGTGCCGAGGTCATAAAGATAGAACCTCCGGAAACCGGAGACCCCTTACGAAAATGGCGTTTGTTGCATGAGGGCACATCGGTC
Organism: Advenella sp. EE-W14; assembly: GCF_012923605.1. Classification (NCBI taxonomy): domain Bacteria; kingdom Pseudomonadati; phylum Pseudomonadota; class Betaproteobacteria; order Burkholderiales; family Alcaligenaceae; genus Advenella; species Advenella sp. EE-W14. The sequence goes on from NZ_JAAVNG010000007.1 coordinate 157,996, forward strand.
TGGTGGGCTTCGCAGTCCAGGAACAAACAGTCGGTTACCCTGGATTTGCGCCAGAAAGAAGGGCAGGATGTCATTCGCCTTTTAATTAAAGAAGTGGATGTGCTGGTGGAAAACTTCCGTCCCGGAACCCTTGAGAAATGGGGGCTGGGTTGGGAAGAATTGAAGGCCATCAATCCGCGCCTGATTATGCTTCGGGTCTCGGGTTATGGACAAACCGGCCCCTATAAAGATCTTCCCGGCTTTGGTGTGGTGGGTGAGGCCATGGGGGGATTAAGGCACCTGAGCGGTGAGCCGGGCCGTCCACCGGTACGGGTGGGTATCTCGATTGGCGATTCCCTGTCTGCCTTGCATGGCGTGATTGGTGTTTTGCTGGCTTTGCGTCATCGTGACCAGAATGGGGGCGATGGGCAAGTCATTGATGTGGCGCTTTACGAGTCCGTGTTCAATATGATGGAAAGCATGGTCGCCGAGTATTCGGCTTTCAATGAAATCCGGCAACCCGCGGGCAGCAGCTTGCCAGGGATTACTCCCAGTAATGCGTATCGCTGCGCGGATGGCAAATATGCCCTGATTGCCGGTAACGGAGACAGTATTTTCAAGCGTCTGATGAGCTTGATCGGGCGTGATGATATTGGCAATGATCCCGAGTTTGCGCATAATGATGGTCGCTCCAGACAGGCTGAATATATTGATGGGGTCATTGGACAATGGGCCGCCCAGCATTCTTTGGAGGATGTGTTGCAGGCCCTGCACGAGTCACGTATCCCGGCCGGAAAAATTTATGACGTGGCCGATATCGTTAATGACCCGCATTATAAAGAGCGGGAAATGCTGTTGCAAGGTGAGCTTGAAGATGGCACGCCAGTTATCCTGCCGGGTATTGTGCCCAAATTAAGCGGCACACCGGGCGAGGTGCATCGCAGGGCACCCACGTTGGGTCAGGATACGGCAAGCGTATTGAGTGCATTGGGGATAGATGAACAAACGCAGCAGCAATGGCGCGAACAGGGAATCATTTAGGTGGGGACGAAAGCAATGACGAGCAATAAAATTTATATGCAGGAAGTGGCGTGTCGTGACGGGTTTCAGAACGAGGCCGTTTTTATCCCGACCGAAGAAAAGATTGCAATCGTGGACCGGTTAAGTGAATGTGGCTATGCCAAAATTGAAGTCACGTCATTTACGTCACCCAAAGCCATTCCCGCGTTGCGTGATGCTGAAGAGGTCATGCACCGTATTCGACGCAACCCCGATGTGTTGTATACCGTGCTGGTGCCCAATTTGCGTGGCGCGGAAAGAGCCATGTCGTGTGGGGTGGATGAAATCAACTTGGTGATGTCCGTCAGTGAGCAGCATAATCAGTCCAATTTGCGCATGACGCGTGAGCGTTCTTTTGAACAGTTGGCCGGTATTATCGGTGAAGTCAAATCAACGCCGGTACAGATCAATGTTTCCCTTTCCTGCGCTTTTGGTTGTCCCATGGAAGGGGATGTGGCTCAAGATGAGGTCTTGTCCTGGACAGATCGCTTTGCCGGGTTGGGTGTGCATGGCATCACATTATGCGATACCACCGGCATGGCATATCCCACGCAGGTTGGTGCGCTGTTTGAACGCGTTAAGTCGCAATTTCCCGGGCTTGAGCTAACCGCGCATTTTCACAATACACGCGGGATGGCCCTGGCCAATGCCAATGCGGCAATCGCGGTGGGCATAAACCGTTTTGACGCTTCTCTGGGAGGATTGGGCGGATGTCCTTATGCACCGGGCGCTTCGGGTAATGTATGTACGGAAGATATGGTGCATATGTTTGAGTTGATGGGGCTGGATACCGGTGTTGATTTGCCGGGGATTTTAGCGGTGGCGTCGCTGTTGCCCAAGCTGATCGGTCATGATGTGCCCGGCCAGATCCTGAAAGCGGGTCCACGTTTGAAATTGCATCCGGTCCTGGATTGTGTAGCCAGTACGGTTTGAAAAACTTTAATATTTAACGGAGACGAGTAGTGAAAAAATACATAACATTAAAGCCATTGTGCCAAGCCATCTTATTGGCAGGTCTGGTTAGTAATGCTAACGCCCAGGAAGCATCTTACCCAGACCGTCCAATCTCCCTGATCGTTTCAGCAGCACCGGGTGGAACAACCGATCTTGCTGCCCGCATGATTGCAGAGCCGTTAAGCAAGGCTTTGGGGCAATCAGTTGTCGTGGAAAACAAACCGGGGGCATCGGGGGGGATCGCTGCCTCACAGGTTTTAAGGGCAAAACCGGATGGCTATACTTTATTACTGCAATATTCAGGTTTTCAGGTAATCACGCCGAATATTGATAAGGTCAGTTGGGATCCGGTTAAGTCTTTTGCGCCGGTCGCCAATGTTTTGTCGGCACCACAAGTGCTGGTGGTCAAGAAAGACCTGCCTGTTAATAACCTGAAAGAGTTTGTGGATTATGCAATGAAGAATCCGGGCAAACTCAATTATGCCTCTTCAGGTAACGGCTCACTTCAGCAAGTGGCTACCGAACAGCTGAATCAAATGGCGAATATCGAAACCACTCATGTGCCTTATAAGGGAACAGGCCCTGCCTTGACCGATTTACTTGGAGGGGTGGTGGATTTAACCATTACGACACCGCCTCCTTTGTTGCCTCATATAAAGTCGGGAGCCTTGAAAGCACTGGTGGTGACTGGCAAAGAGCGTCTGGATTCGGCACCTGAGGTACCTACGGCGGCAGAGGCGGGTTATCCTGATTTGCAGGTTTCCTCCTGGTTCGCCATGTATGCGCCAGCAGGGACTCCTAATACGGTTGTACAGAAACTGGCTGGTGAAATTGAAAAAATCATGGCGACCGATGCCTATCGTGAAAAAGCTGAAACATTGGGGGCAATGGCAGAGTTCATGGGGCCTGAAGCACTGGGCAAGTATACGGAAGAAGAGTTGGTACGCTGGAAAAAAGTCATTGATACTGCTGGTATAAAAGGCAATCAATAATACAAAAAGAGATACGCAATAGCGTATCTCTTTTTGCTAGGTTTTTATCTGCCTGCCATTTCTGGCAGACCCGCAAAGCAGATTTTATTCCATTTTAATGGTGGTGTTGACGCCTTGGGCGTGATGAGTCCAGCGCGCCGTGATGGATTTGGTTTGGGTCCAGAAGCTGACAGCCTGTTTGCCGTTCGGTCCCAGGTCGCCCAGTTTTGAGCCGCGTGAGCCGGTGAAACTGAACCAGGCCACGGGTACGGGGATGGGAATATTGATACCAATCTGACCAACATCGACATTGTTCTGGAAATAACGGGCATCGCCACCACTTTGGGTGAAGATGGCCACGCCATTGCCATTGGGGTTGGCATTAATGAAGTCTATCGCTTCGTCCAGGGTGTCCACGCAAACGACACACAATACCGGGCCAAAAATTTCCTCACGGTAAATGCGCATGTCTGCTTTTACATTGGAAAAAATGGTGGGGCCAACGAAGTTGCCGTTTTCATAACCCTCAACGGTAATGTCACGGCCATCCAGCAGGAGGCTGGCGCCTTCATCAATACCGGACTGAATCAGTCCGCGTACCCGTTCACGAGCGGCCGGAGAGACCAGTGGCCCCAGGTCTGCCGCACGGTCGGTACCGACATTGACCTTGAGTTTTTTGCTGCGCTCAACAAAATCATCCAGCCATTCTTTGGTCTTGCCCACCATGACCGCGACGGACGTGGCCATGCAGCGTTGGCCGGCAGCGCCAAAAGCGGCACCCACCAGTTGGTTCAGTGCCACTTCCTTGTCGGCATCCGGCAGAATGACGCAATGGTTTTTGGCACCCATCATGGCCTGGCAGCGTTTGCCGGCATTGGAAGAGCGCCGATAGATTTCCGTGCCCACGCGGGTGGATCCAATAAAAGACACTGCCTTGATGTCCGGGTGCTCGCACAAGCGGTTGGCCACTTCAGGGCCGCCATGCACCACGTTCAGGACACCCGGAGGCAAGCCTGCCTCAAGGGCCAGTTCGGCCAGAAACAAGGATGAACTGGGATCTTGCTCGGAGGGTTTAAGCACAAAGGTATTGCCGCACGCAACGGCAATCGGGAACATGAAGCAGGGCAGCATGATGGGGAAGTTGAAAGCGGTTATACCGGCACAAACGCCCAAAGGTTGGTTCAAAGTATAGACATCAATACCCGATGCCGCATTTTCGGCATATTCACCCAGCTGCAGGCTGACAATCGAGCAGGCGTGTTCAATGACCTCAAGACCCCTGCCCACCTCACCTTCGGCATCGGGCAGGGTCTTGCCATGTTCCAGGGTAATCAGTTCGGCCAGCTTGGTGGCGTTTTCACGCACCAGTTGCTGCAGTTTCAGCATGACCCGCATGCGGGTACCCTGACCGCTATTGCGCCAGGTCTTGAAGGCTTCCTTGGCACTGGCAACGGCCTGATCCACTTCGTCAAGGGTGGCAAAGGGAACCCGAGCAACCACTTCCTGGTTGGCCGGATTCACCACATCTTGCCAGACATCGGACTTGGAACGGATTTTTTCACCATTGATAATCAGGGGAACTTCTGGGATGGAACGCATTATGTAATCCTTTTACTTATTTAAGAAGAGAGCAGCTTGATTCGGAAAGGGGCTGGAAAGCTTCTGCGGCCGGAATGGTGGCCAGCAGTTTCGAGTAATCCCATTCGCTTTGTTTTTCAGACGGCTTTTTGACTTCATACAGATACATGTCGTGAATCACACGGCCATTGGGCTGAATGGAAGCGTTGTGCATGATGGGGTCTTCAATGGGTATCTCGCGCATTTTGGCGGCTACTTTATCTCCTTCGGTAGACTTGGCGGCAGCGACTGCTTTCAGGTAATGCAAGACACTTGAATACACGCCGGCCTGGGTCATGGTGGGCTTCAGATTGTTGAATTCCTTGGCAAAACGGTTGGACCAGTCACGGGTATTATCATCAAAATCCCAGTAAAAACCGTCAACATAACTGAGCCCCTGGGCGCTTTCATTGCCCAGTGCGCGCAGGTCAGAGAGGAAAATCAGCAGGGATACCAGTCGCTGGCCGCCCTCGCTAACCCCAAATTCCTTGGCCTGCTTGACCGCATTGACCGTATCCTGGCCACCATTGGCCAGCGCGACCACATCGGCTTTGGAGCTTTGTGCCTGCAGCATGAAAGAGGCATAATCGGAGTTGTTCAGAGGGTGACGAACCGCACCATTTACCTTGCCACCCAGCGATTCCACCATTTTTGATGTATCGGCTTCAAGTGAGTGTCCAAAAGCGTAGTCAACCGTGAGGAAGAACCATGATTTGCCACCGGTGGCAATGGTGGCCTTGGCGCCCCCCACTGATTGTGAATAGGTGTCAAACATCCAGTGAAAGCCCACCGGAGAGCATTCTTTATTGGTCAGGGCCGTTGTGGCCGGGCCGGAAAAAAGTACCACCTTGTTTTTGTCACGGGCAATGTTCTGGACGGCCAGCGCCACCGCCGAGTTGGTCAGGTCGGCAATGGCGGTCACGCCATCACGGTCAAACCATTCCCTGGCCTTGGCGGCACCCACGTCAGCTTTGTTCTGGTTGTCAGCGGACACCAGATCGATTTGCATACCCTTGCATTCGGCAGCCAGGCAATCATTAATCGCCATTCTGGCGGCTGCCACGGATCCGGGGCCACCCATGGAAGCATAGGTGCCGGACATGTCGGTGAGGACACCGATTTTGACGGGGGGGATGTCACTGGCGCCAGCCGTTGAGCTGAACGCCAATGCGCAACTCAGGGCGAGTGCGTGCACTGGAAATTTCATAATTTGTCTCCGGGTTTTTTCTTGCATTTTCATAAGTCTCTTTGGACCCGATACAGTTTGATGTGTACAAATTAAAATTGCAATATAAAATATGCACATCTATTGTTTAAAAATGCACATATGAAAACACTTGACTGGGATGGGCTGAGATATTTTCTTGAGGTGGCAAGAACCCAGCGTGTCAGCGCAGCCGCCCTGCGTCTGGGTGTTGAGCACACCACCGTGGCAAGAAGGATCCGTCAGCTGGAAACGCAAATGGATACTTTGCTGTTTGACAAGTCCCGTTCCTCAGGGTTTGTCCTGACGGCAGCCGGTCATGAACTGTTGGCCCATGTTGAGCAAATGGAAAGCCATTTGTTTAATGCCCGCGAGAAGGTTACCGGGGTGGGAGAGTCCTTGTCGGGGCATATCAGGGTGGCGGCTACCGAGGGTTTTGGCAGTTACATCATTACCCCCCTGTCCATGCGGTTTCAGCAACAATATCCTGATATCACCCTTGATGTCTTGCCGGTGCCCCGCTTTGTCAGCCTGACCCGGCGTGAGGCCGATATCGCCATTACGATTGAACGTCCTTTGCGCGGACCTTATGTGTGCAGGAAACTGTGTGATTATTCCCTGAAGCTATATGGAACACGCGAATATTTGCAAAACCATCCTCCCATCCGGCATCAGGATGACCTGAGGCTTCATCCCGGGATCAGTTATGTGGAAGAGCTGATTTACAGCGACCAGCTGCGTTACCTGGAAGATGTGCTGCCTTTGAGCAACGTTGTCTTCAAAAGTACCAGTATCATTGCACAATATTTTGCCTGTTTGCAGGGACAGGCACTGGCTATCCTGCCTTGCTTCATGGCAGCCCAGAATCCGCAGCTGGTCGTCATTTTGCCCGAAGAAATCCATATTCAGCGCAGTTTCTGGATGTATTTTCATGAGGACCTGAAGCGTCTTAAACGCATTACCGCCTTTTGTGATTTTGTAAGAAGTATGGTAGAAAGGAATGCAGGATTAATGAAAGGAACAAGCGGGGCTTTGTTCATATTTTAACGATAACGGAGAATGCTTATGTACATGACTTTGCGGGCGCAAGATGGCCACGTTTTTGATGCTTATGTGGCTGGAGCGGAGACTGCCCGTGCAGGTATTGTGGTTATTCAGGAAATTTTTGGTGTGAATAGCCATATACGTGATGTTGCCGATTTTTTTGCCGGTCAGGGCTATCGTGTGATCGCACCCGCACTGTTTGACAGGGTTCAGGCAAAGGTGGAACTGGGCTATACCCCGAAAGATATACAAAAGGGCCTTGATCTGCGCAGTGAAATCAGCCAGGAACAGGTTTTGCAGGATATTGCCGCTGCCGTTCAGGCATTGGACAAGCAGACCAGTGTGGGTGTTGTGGGCTATTGCTGGGGGGGTACGCTGGCATGGTTGGCTGCGTGTCAAATACCTGGTGTCAAGGCCGCTTCATGCTGGTATGGCGGTGGTTTGGCACAGGTCGCCAATGAGCAAACCACGGTGCCGGTGCAAATGCATTTCGGTGAGCTGGATAAATCCATTCCTGCCAGCGATATCGAACTTATCCGCAGGGCTCAGCCGGGTGTTGAGATGTTTGTGTATGCTGGGGTTGATCACGGTTTTGGCTGCGACCAGCGCGGTTCTTACGATAAAGCGGCAACCGAATTGGCACGCCTTAGAACAATTTCGTTTTTTGCGAAACATTTATAAAAAACAGATTCAGGAGGTGGCTATGAAAATCCATAAAATCTTGTTGGCAGCCTTATTGGCTGCAGGTGCAAGCACTCATGTAGCAGCCAATGTGCCTGTGCTTGCCGTACCCGAAGAGCCCGTGCTTTTTCTGGAGCAGCCGCCGGTTTTTGGCAAGGTGCCTGAAAGTGCCGTGGCCATCTCTGCGCAAACACCATTGTTCTGGTTTTCTGGCAGCCAGCCGCTTAAACAGACACAGCAAGCCATTGTATTGTTAGAGCAAGCAGGGCTACAGGGACTGAATCCGGCCGATTACCCCATAGAAAGCCTGAAACAGTCACTGGCCCAGGCCAATAACGGGCAATTAAGTACCGAACAGGTGGCTCAACTGAATCATCGCATTAGCCAGGTCATGCGGATGTATGTCAAAGATCTGAAGAATGGACGAATTGATCCGGACACTGTGAAACAGAAATTCAACCGGACGCCCATTACCGATGCGCAGGCGGATGTTTTCCTGCAAAATGCCCTGCAACAGGAAGACCTGGCCAGTCTGCCTCAAACCCTTACCAGCCCCATACCTATGTATAACAGCCTGCTCAAGGTGCTGGCCCACTATAAAACCCTGCTGGATAGCCCGGCATGGCAAACACCGTTGCCTGCTCTTAAGGGGGGGAGCCTTAAACCCGGACAACCATATGCGGGCCTGGCGGGAGTCCAGGCGCGACTCGAGGCTTTGGGAGACCTTGCTCCTGGTACTGCGGTGCCGGCTGTGTATGATGCCAGACTGGTGCAAGGCGTGAAAAATTTCCAGGAACGGCACGGACTGGAGCCCGATGGCGTGCTTGGCAAGGGTACGTTGGCCCAGTTGTCAGTCACGCCAGCAGAACGCGTCAGGCAAATTGAAATTAGTCTCGAACGTTTGCGCTGGACACCCTTAACCACACATCCACGCATGATTGTGGTGAATGTGCCCGAGTTCATTTTGCGGGGTTATACCGTTAATAATGGTCAGGTAGATCCAGAAATTGAAATGAAAGTCATTGTGGGCAAGGCCTTTAATACCAGTACCCCTTTGTTTGACGGTGAAATGAAGCACATCGAATTCAGCCCCTACTGGAATATCCCTTATTCCATTGCCCGCAGTGAAACGATTCCGCGCTTGCGCAGGGATCCTGGCTATTTAAGCCGTCAGGGAATGGAGTTTGTGGTGGGCAACAGTGTTTCAACAGCTGTCACCGAAGCAAACATGAATGCGGTATTGGCAGGCCAGGCACGCATTCGCCAGCGTCCCGGCCCACAAAACGCCTTGGGTGACATCAAATTCATCTTTCCCAATAATATGAGTATTTTCCTGCATCATACTCCTTCAGTCGGGCTGTTTGACCGGACCCGTCGCGATTTCAGTCACGGCTGTATTCGTGTAGAGGAACCCGTCGAGCTGGCACAGTTTGTTCTGGTCAACCAGCCCGAATGGACGGCGAAACGCATTAAATCGGCAATGGAATCCCGAAAATCGAATACAATGACACTTAGCGAGCCAATTCCTGTTGTTCTGGCATACAGTACCGTCGTCGTGAAAAATAATAAAACGTACTTCTTCCCCGATATATACGGGCAGGACAAACTGCTGAACCAGGCTCTTCTGCGTCATGCGCAGCAACGGGCCTCACGGCCCTTGTTTGCGTCCAATCCTTAAAATCATCAGGAGAATGTATAGCATGTCGTTGCGTACACCTCATACACGACGCCAGTTTTTGCGAACAACCCATAAACTGGCGCTAACAGGTGCTGTGTTTTCAATCGCCCCATCTGTCAATGCCAGTTTGTCACTAGGCTCCACCAATCATCTTCTCGCCCTTGATCACACCCATACCAATGAAAAACTGTCTTTGGTTTATCGCTTGGGCAATCAATATGTCAATTCGGCACTTACCCGTTTAAACCGTTTTTTACGAGACCATTACTCCGGTACGGTAGGGATCATGGATCCCGCGCTTTATGACATTCTTGATGGCATCAAGGTGGCCTTGCGTGTTGACATGCCTTATCAGATTATTTCCGGTTACCGTGATCCTCATACTAACGAACGTTTGCGTAAAACCCGTGGGGGTGGCGTGGCCAAGAAAAGCCTGCATATGCAGGGGCGGGCGCTGGATATTCGCATGCCCGGCGTACCTCTTGACGAGTTGCGTGACGCTGCGCTGTCGTTAAAAGCCGGTGGTGTTGGTTATTATCCAGACAGCCGGTTTGTACATGTGGATACCGGCGGTATTCGCAGCTGGTAATTCATTTTCAAGAAAATGGTAAATGTGCCCACACCGGTTTTGGTGCGGGCACAGGCTTCCATTCGTAAAAAAATAGCATCAATGTTTTCCTATTCCCTTCGTAAATTATTGCTCCCTGATATTGATGCCATTCTGGATATTCAGCGCCAGGCCTATGTGGCTGAGTTATGTGAAAGAAAAGAGGTGCTGGAAAGCAAGGTGATGGCTGCATCGGTCCCCGGCACCAGCTGGGGTATATTCAGGGAGGCTGAATTATGTGCTTATGCGATTGCTTATCCATGGAGCAATGAGCGGATACCGGTTTGGGATCATCCACATGTTGCCCTGTCGGAACCCTGCAACAGTATTTATATTCATGATATAGCCGTTGCCACTCCTCACCTTCGTCGTGGTCTTGCTGAAAAAATGCTGCTGTGTCTGTTTGATCGGGCCGCTTTTTTGGGCTTGGACAAGGCCTTGCTGATTGCCGTGCAAGGTGCCCATCAGTATTGGCAACGGTTTGGTTTTGAGGTTTGCCCGCAGGTTTCTGCATCAAGTTTTGGTGACGATGCATTATGCATGCAGCGAGATATCCGCGTCCTATGCAGTGAAACCTGAATAAGTCCCGCTGTATCCCCCCTGAACGCCTGGCGTTAGGTGGTGGTAGTTCATAAATACGGTCTATGATTGCCCATTATTTATTTGATAAATTTTTGTGCAGTGCGGTAAAATGAGTGCCTTGAAGATGAAACATTATTTCCATCAAAAGATATTTTGTTGTCCGGGTTATTAAATTTCACAATGGTTTATGTGGGCGTTCATTTAAAAAATGCTTAAAAGTATTTGATTTTTAACATTTTTCCAAAAACAATGATTGTGAGTGACATTTTTTATTAAATCGGATATAACTATCGGTTTATTGGAAATAATAATTGTTTCCAATCGCACAATAAACAATTAGGGTTGATGAAATGAAATTCGCAGATTTCAAGCCGGGACAGGTCTTTGAACAGGGTCCAAGGCGTGTAACTCAGGAAGAAATCCTTGCCTTTGCCAAAACGTATGATCCGCAATGGTTTCATATTAATCCTGAAAAAGCGGCAGATAGTCATTGGGGGGGGTTAATTGCCAGTGGCTGGCATACCTGTGGCATGGCCATGAAAATGGCGGTCGATGCCGTATTGGGAGAGTCTGAATCATTTGCTTCTCCGGGCCTGGATTACGTGAAGTGGTTAAAACCGGTGCGCCCTGGTGATGATCTGTTCTGGAAAGGCATTATCAAGGCAAAGCGTGAGTCCAACTCACGTCCCGGTATTGGCATTATTCTCTGGAGTTGGGAAGTAACCAATCAGAAAGGAGAAACCGTGCTTGAGCTGGATGCCACCAATTTGTTTGATATTTCGAAGCAGGAAAAAGACGAAGCCTGATACCTGAGGGTGAAGAACGCAGGTCAGTGCTTTGAGGCAGTAAGGAGCAAAGAGCGTGGCACGGCATAAGCAAAAAAAGACTGAACCGGGTATTACACCCGCTTCAGTCTTTTTTATTGGGGATTATTGCCACTCGCCACATGCGAGCCTGTTTTCCGGGCCCGCATGCGGATGTCAGGATCAATAAAAAGCTTGCAGGCCGGTTTGTGCACGGCCCAGAATCAGGGCGTGAATGTCGTGGGTACCTTCGTAGGTATTAACCACTTCCAGGTTGACCAGGTGGCGGGCCACACCAAACTCGTCGGAAATGCCGTTACCGCCCAGCATGTCACGGGCCATGCGGGCAATGTCCAATGCCTTGCCGCATGAGTTGCGTTTCATGATAGAGGTGATTTCAACGGCAGCGGTACCTTCGTCTTTCATGCGACCCAAACGCAGGCAGCCTTGCAGGCCCATGGTGATTTCGGTCTGCATGTCGGCCAGTTTTTTCTGGATCAGCTGGTTTTGGGCCAGAGGACGGCCAAATTGTTTGCGATCCAGTGTGTACTGGCGAGCTGTATGCCAGCAGGCTTCAGCCGCACCCAGTGCACCCCAGGCAATACCAAAGCGGGCGGAGTTCAGGCAAGTGAAAGGACCACGCAGGCCGCTTACGCCTGGCAGCATCTGGTCGTCAGGCACTTCCACTTCGTCCATCACGATTTCACCGGTAATGGATGAGCGCAGACCCACTTTGCCATGAATGGCGGGGGCGCTTAAGCCTTTCATGCCTTTTTCAAGAATGAAACCACGGATCTTGCCATCGAACTCGCCGCCTACGCAACGGGCCCATACCACGAACACATCGGCAATGGGAGAGTTGGTGATCCACATTTTATTGCCGGTCAGGCTGTAGCCGTTTTCGGTTTTCCTGGCGCGGGTTTCCATACCGTCGGGGTCGGAACCGTGGTTGGGTTCGGTCAAGCCAAAGCAGCCAATCCACTCACCGGTGGCCAGCTTGGGCAGGTATTTCTTTTTCTGGACCTCACTGCCGAATTCATTGATGGGCACCATAACAAGTGAAGACTGCACGCTCATCATGGAGCGGTAGCCGGAGTCAATACGTTCCACTTCACGCGCAACCAGTCCATAGGAAACATAGTTCAGGCCTGAACCACCGTATTCAACCGGAATGGTAACGCCCAGCAGACCCAGTTCACCCATTTCCCTGAAAATGGAAGGATCGGTTTTTTCATGACGGAAAGCTTCCAGCACGCGCGGTGCCAGTTTGTCCTGGCAGTAGGCGTGGGCAGCGTCGCGAATCATGCGCTCTTCATCGGTTAACTGTTCGTTAAGCAATAAAGGATCATCCCAGTGGAAAGAAGGATTTGAAGACATGGTATTGACTCCTGAAAATGAATGATTTTATGGTTTTGCAATGTAATGAGACATATTCTATGTGCCATTTTCTCACAAGGCAATTGATAAAAATGCACAATATGGTGCAATATATTCACTTCAACCCGTTGAAAAGGAAAAAAACATGCGTAAAGGAGTGCCCAATCTGGGGGCCTTGCAGGCCTTTGAAGCCTCTGCACGGCTGGGATCGTTCTCCCGCGCTGCCGAGGAATTGTCCCTGACTCACAGTGCGGTGTTCAGACAGGTAGCCGGGCTGGAAGAGCGTCTGGGCGTGGAATTGTTTACCCGGGTGCGGCGCCGGATTGTGCTAACCGACCATGGTGCGGAATATGCGGCCAGGGTCCGGCATCATCTGGAGCAATTGCAAAAAGACACGTTTGGACTGATCAGTCGTGCCGGTATTGGCCGCAGCCTGCATCTTGGCACTGTTCCCACCCTGGCCACCACCTGGCTGATACCCCGTCTGGCCGGTTTTCAGCGGCTGTATCCTGATATTGCCATCAGTCTTTCCATCAAGACGACCCCCTTTTTATTCAAGGATTTTCCGGTGGATGCCGCCATTTATCATGCGGAGCAGCCCTGGAACAATACCCGCAGTATTCGTCTGTTTTACGAACAGGAACTGATTCCGGTGTGTTCATCGCAGCTGTTGGCACGGGTTAAACACAAAGGGGTGAAGGCTTTGGCGGAAATGACTCACCTGCATATGATGACGCGGCCCGATGCCTGGATGCAATGGTACGAACACAACCATTATGAGTATGAGCCACATATACTGGCGGGTCCCCGGTACGAGGTTTTCAGCATGTTGCTGGCTGCGGTGGATGCCGGTCTGGGCATGGGACTGTTTCCGGCCTTTATTGCCAGGGAACATATCAAGAGCGGGCGTTTTGTGATGCCGGTGCAGGCCGTCTTGCCGGTGGATAAATCCTATTATTTTGGTTATCCCGATGACCGTAAGGTTTCGGAGGCACTGGACCTGTTTGAGCAATGGCTGGTAACGCAGGCACAGCAGCCAGCCTGAGGAAAGCCGGCTGGGTAAGGTTTTATTTGAAAATAACGGTTTTGTGGCCGTTTAGTAAAATGCGGTGTTCAACATGGAGTTTCACTGCCCGTGACAAGACCAGCGATTCCGTGTCACTGCCCACCTGGGTCAGGTCCTCGGCGGTCATGGTGTGATCCACGTACTGGATATCCTGTTCGATAATCGGACCTTCATCAAGGTCGGCTGTCACATAATGGGCGGTGGCACCAATGATTTTTACGCCGCGGGCATGGGCCTGGTGATAAGGGCGTGCACCTTTGAAGCTGGGCAGGAAGCTGTGGTGAATATTGATGGCACGACCCTGCAGGGCCTGGCACAAATCGTTGGACAGGATCTGCATGTAACGGGCCAGAACCACCAGGTCCACGTTCAGGTCTTCCACCAGCTGGATGATTTGCCGTTCTTGCTCGGATTTGGTCTCGGGCGTAATGGGCAGGTAATGGAAGGGGATGCCGTAAGAGGCCGCCAGGGATTCGTAATCCCGGTGGTTGGAACCAATGCCAACGATATCCACCGGCAAAGAACCGTGATGCGCGCGGAACAGCAGGTCATTCAGGCAATGTCCCTGTTTGCTGACCATGATCAGGACACGGGATTTTTGATGGGCGTTATACAGCTGCCAGTTCATGTTGAACTGTTTACCCAGTGGTGCGAATTTTTGCTTAAGGCTTTCAATGTCCTGTGCGGTTTGCAGGGAAAAATGAACGCGCAGGAAAAACTGGCGGGTCTCTACATCGCCAAATTGCTGCGAATCCAGAATATTGCCATTCAATTCAAGCAGGAGGCCGGAAATGGCATGGACAATGCCGGTACGGTCAGGACAGGAAACGGTAAGGATGTAATCTTTTTGCATGTTAATGGGATGTTGGGTTAAGTGCTTGCCAGACTTCATCGGCCAATGCCAGGCAGGAAGTCAGGCCGGGTGATTCGATGCCAAACAGGTTAACCAGATTGGCAATCCCGTGTTGGGCGGGGGACGAGATCATGAAATCGGCAGCGGCTTCATCGCGCGAAACAATTTTCGGGCGGATGCCGGCATAACCGGGCTCAAGGCTGCCATCGGCCAGTTCGGGCCAGTAGCTGCGTACGGCTGCATAGAATTGTTGGGCCCGGGCGGGATTGACGATATAGTCTTCTTCAGTGACCCACTCGGTATCAGGGCCAAATTTGGCCTGTCCACCCAAATCCAGTGTTAAGTGGACGCCCAGGCCGGATTCGTTGGGCATGGGGTAAATGAGATGGGAAAAAGGCGCCTTGCCGCTTAAGGTAAAGTAATTGCCTTTGCAGTAGTACTCGGGGGGGATAGATGCCGGGTTCAATCCCTTGAACTGGTGTGCCAGGCGGGGGGCGTGCAGGCCGGCCGCATTCACCAGAATGCTGCATCGCAGGCTCATGGCCTCGGCACCGCCAAAGGTACAGTTGAATGTGCCGTCATCTTCTATGATCACACTTTCCAGTGGTGTATGGAAAACACATTGTCCACCCTGATTTTCAAGGTCGCCCTGCAGGGCCAGCATCAGGCCGTGGCTGTCTATAATTCCGGTGGAAGGCGAGAGCAGGGCTGCCTCGCAGTGCAGGCCGGGCTCCAGGGCCAGGACTTCCTGCCGGTTCAGTCTTTGAAGGTCATTCACCTGATTCGCTTTTGCCTGGGCCTGTATTTTGTCCAGTTGGTGCAGCTGCTCGCTGGAGGTGGCCACCAGCAGCTTGCCAATACGTTGGTGGGCAATACCGCGTTCTTCGCAATAGCGGTACAGCATTTCTTTGCCCTGTACGCATAAGCGGGCTTTCAGACTGTTGGTGGGATAATAAATGCCGGCATGGATCACTTCCGAGTTGCGCGAGCTGATGCCCATGCCAATGGCTTCCTCGGCCTCAACCAGCAATACTTCCTTGCCGGCCATGGCCAGTTTACGGGCCGCGGCAAGACCGACCACGCCGGCACCAATCACAATACACTCGATATCTACACTCATGGTCATTCCTTGTTGAGAATGGCTTGTGGGGTCAGGTCGAAACTGCCGGCATGGTAAACCAGGGGCAGGCTATGAGTATGACCGCAGCGCTCTACTTCACCAATCAGGATCATGTGATCGCCTTCGTGGTAACGGTTGCGGCTGTAGCATTCAAACCAGGCCGCGCAGCTTTCGTTGGCCAGTTTGGGCAGCCCGTATTCATTAAGCGTGTAATTGGCATCGGCAAAACGTTCTTGGGCTGTGCCTTTGGAAAAGCGGCGGGCCAGTTCAAGCTGATCGGCAGCCAAAACGTGAATGATATAGCGTTCGGTTTGCTCAAATGCCCTGAGATTGGAAGAGTCCTGGGTAAGACTCCACAATACCAGGGGTGGATTGAGCGATACCGAGTTGAAAGAGCTGACGGTTAATCCGACAGGATTGCCCGTTTCGGGATGCGTGGTGGTGACGATGGTAACACCGGTGGCAAAGCGGCCCAATGCCGTTCTAAATGCGGGAGAATCAAAATCGGGAGCGCGTAAGCTCATGGGTAAACCTTGTGAATCAGAAAAAAACGGTACTTCAGGGTGACAGGCGTGTGAACGTCCAGTTTCCATCATTGCCTTTGCTGTATTTGATGCGATCGTGCAGGCGTGAAGGCCGGCCTTGCCAGAATTCGATGGTTTCAGGAACAATCAGGTACCCGCCCCAGTAGGGAGGCTTGGGAATATCACTGCCGAACTTTTCCTTGAAATGCAGTTCCCGGGCCTCGAGTTCGGCACGGGTAATGGGCTGGCTTTGAATGGAGGCCCAGGCGCCAATGCGTGAATCTTCCGGACGGCTGTTGAAATACTCGGTGGATGCCTCTTCGGACAGCTTGACGACATGACCGTTGATATGGACCTGCCTTTGAAGGGGAAGCCAGCAGAAAAGGGCACTGATATTGGGGTTGCCGCTTAAGTCTTTGCCTTTGCGGGATTCGTAGCTGGTGAAAAACACCAGGCCCTCTTGGTCAAAACCCTTTAACAGGACGGTGCGGGAAGATGGCTTGCCTTCTGCCGAAACCGTGGAAACGATCATGGCATTGGGCTCGAGGATTTCCCCCTGGCGCGCCTCTTCAAACCAGTTTGAAAACTGGGTTATGGGGTCGGAGGCCAGCTGGGATTCGAGTAAAACGTTTCTTTCGTACTTTTGGCGCAAATCGGCAATAGACATGGCAGTGAAATGGATACGTAAAAGGGTTAGTTTACAGCATGGCAGTCACCGTGCTTACGGTTTGGCAATGCGTTGCTTAATAAGTTCGGCCAGTTCAAACAGGTTTTCATCTTTGATGCTTGCCTGGGCCAGTGCATTGGCGGTTTCCAGCACGTATTCGGGGCAGGGGCCACAAGAGCCGGTGGCATTAAGCACGATATCAACCGTTTCTTCCCGGGTAAGCCCTTGCACGTAGGCATGGCTGTTGATGTCCATGACGAAGGCAAGCGCAGTAATGGGGCCCATCATGGTTTCACACCTGATCCATTTGGGAATGTAGGCACCAGAGGGCATTTCGCGTTTCCAGAGCAGACGGAACTGTTCATGGATATTGTCATCATGCAGTTTGTAAACCTTGCCCTGGCAGGTGCCACCCACATCAAGACCGAAAACCAGGCCCGGCTGCTCGGGGGTACCCCGGTTGACACTGGACCACAGGCAGAGGGAGCGGTGATAGCCCTGCAGCGTGGCCAGGCGATCTTCCTGAAAGTTGAATTCGGGGCGCCAGATTAAGGAACCGTAACCAAACACCCAGATTTCTTCGGGGGACGGATGTTCGGCAAGCGTTTGCAACATGGACAGTTCGCGTTCTTCATCGGTCCACAGGCGGAATTTCTGGATATGTTCAATAGCTTTGTGCAAGGCAGTAGGAAGAGGAGTCTTCACTTTGAATTCGATTTAAAAATGTAAGTTAAAATAGCCTGACTTCAGTATAGGACAAAAGAGACACAAATGAGTATGCAGGAAAGTAATAATGAGCGTCGTTTTGGGGGCTTGCGCCGGCTATATGGTGAAAAAGCAACGCAGACCTTTGCCAGTGCTCATGTTATGGTGGCTGGTATCGGTGGTGTCGGATCCTGGGTGGTCGAGGCGTTGGCCCGTTCCGGTATTGGCCAGCTTATGCTGGCTGACCTGGATCATGTGGCCGAGTCCAATGTCAACCGGCAGATTCATGCCTTAAGCCAAACCATGGGCATGGCCAAGGTACAGGCGATGGCAGAGCGGGTGGCAGGCATTAATCCTGAATGTCAGGTATATCCGTTTGATGATTTTGTGGATGCCACCAATATTGATGAATTGCTGGATGGCAGGCGTCCCGATGTTTTTATTGACTGCACCGACCAGGTGTCGGCCAAGGTCGCCATGGTGCTTGCCTGTCGCCAGCGTAAGATCCCTCTGGTCATGTGTGGTGGAGCGGGTGGAAAAACCGATCCTTTAAGTTTGCGGGCCGGTGATTTGTCACAGGCCCGCAATGATGCCTTGCTGGCCCGCCTGCGTAATATCCTGCGCAAGCAGCACGGTTTTGCGAAGGGTTCTGACCATAATGGCAAGGCCCTGAAGCGCGTTCCCAAAATGAATGTGGATTGTTTCTGGTTTGACCAGCCTGCCATTTTGCCCGATTTATGGCTGGCAGGGCGTACTGATGCCGAACCGCAGGGGGCTGCCTTGCAGGGCTTGTCCTGTGCCGGCTATGGCTCCTGTGTCACCGTGACGGCAACAATGGGCATGGCGGTGGCCAATGCAGGTATTGCGCGATTGTTGAAAAAGTCCCGTTACTAGGTGTGAGCCTCCCGTTGCTTTATGCAACTACCCATAAAATCAAACAACACCTGACCGGTATGGGAGTTGTGCCGGGTTGCCATCAAGTCTTCAGGGGTACCGGTAGCCACCACTTCACCTCCTTCGGTACCCCCTTCAGGGCCCATATCCACAATCCAGTCGGCTTCGGCCATGATATCCAGGTTGTGCTCAATCACGACCACGGTATTGCCGGCCTCTACCAGACGGTGTAAAACGTGGATCAGCTTTTCCACATCGGCCATGGACAGTCCTACCGTGGGCTCGTCCAGCACATACAGGGTATGCGGGCGACTTGAGGCACGGCCGGTTTTAATGACGCCTTCGTCCATGCGTGCCTTGACCAATTCGGTTACCAGCTTGATGCGCTGTGCCTCTCCACCCGACAGGGTGGGTGAAGGCTGTCCCAGGGTCAGGTAGCCCAGGCCAACGTCCTGCAGCAATTGCAGGCTGCGGAACACCTTGGGATGGGCGGCAAAATAGGGCAGTGCATCATCGACTTCCATGCGCAGCACGTCGCCCACGGTTTTATCACGCAGGCGTATGCCCAGGGTGTCGCTATTGAAGCGGTTGCCGTTGCAGGCTTCGCAGTGTACTTTGACATCAGGCAGAAAGCTCATTTCAATGGTGCGCATGCCCTGGCCTTCACAAATCGGGCAGCGACCTTCACCTGTATTGAAGGAGAAGCGCGAGGCGTTCCAGCCGCGGATTTTGGCATCCCGGGTTTCGGCAAACTGTTTGCGCACGTCGTCCCAGAAACCCACATAGGTGGCAGGGCAGGAGCGGGGTGTTTTGCCAATCGGGGTCTGGTCCACTTCCAGTACCCGATCCAGTGATTCCCAGCCTTCAATTTGTTCACAGCCCCTCCATTGTGGTTCGTTTTTGGTGCCAATGAAGGTTTTCAGGTTGTCCAGCAGGACATCCCGGGCCAGGGTGGACTTGCCAGAACCGGATACTCCGGTAATCACCGTCAACCGGTTTAGCGGAACGGCTGCCGTGACGTTCTTCAGGTTATGCAGACGGGCATTTTTAACGGTAAGGAAAGCGTTGTCTTCGTTGACTGGACGGCGTGCCTGCATGGGGTGCGCAATGGGGTGGGCCAGGTATTGGCCGGTTAATGAAGCCGGGTTGTTGGCAATGTCCTGGTAGCTGCCCTGGACAACCACGGTGCCGCCCCGTACGCCGGCACCGGGACCGATATCAATGATATGGCTGGCGCGGCGAATAGTGTCTTCATCGTGTTCAACCACCACCAGGGTATTGCCATTGCCTTCAAGACGGGACAGGGCATTGAGCAGGATGCGGTTGTCGCGCGGGTGCAGGCCAATGGTGGGTTCGTCCAGGATATAGCACACGCCCTGCAGGTTGGAACCCAGCTGGGCTGCCAGCCGGATGCGCTGGGCCTCGCCACCGGACAGGGTGGGAGCGGCACGGTCCAGACCCAGATAGCCCAGTCCTACTTCTTCCATGAAGGCCAGGCGGTTTCTGATTTCAGACAGGATATCTCTTGAAATATCCGTTTCCCGTTTATTCAAGCTTAAATTGTTGAAGAAGGCCAGGGCTTCTGATACCGGCAGGGTGGTCAGGTCGGTGATGGCCTTGTTCTGCCATTGCACGGCACGGGCATTGCGGTTCAGGCGCAGGCCATGGCAGGAAGGGCAGTCCTGCAAGGCTGCTTCCTCCTCTTGACTGGTGTTGACCCAGCTGCTTTCCTCACCGGTTTGTTCGGCATCAAAACCGGTGATTTTCAGGCCGGTACCAAAGCAATCGGGACACCAGCCATGTTTTGAGTTGAAAGAGAACAGGCGTGGATCGGGTTCGGGAAAGCTGGTGCCACAGCATGGGCAGGCACGTTTGATCGAGAACTGCTGCTGGTTCAGATGGCTGGTTTGGAGGGGATTGTCCCTGTCCAGTTCCCAGATAATGCTCATGCTGCCCTGGCCATGCTCGAGTGCTTTGTGCAGGGCCGCTTTCAGTTCGCTTTCATTGTTGGCGTCCACGATGAAATCGGCAATCGGCAGTTCGATGGTGTGTTCCTTATAGCGATCCAGCCGTGGCCAGGGTTGCACGGGAATGAAGTCGCCATCCACCCGCAAATGGGTGTAGCCTTTGGCTTGTGCCCATTTGGCCAGGTCGGTGTAATAGCCTTTGCGTGCCGTGACCAGGGGGGCCAGAATGCCGATGTGCTGGCCTTTGTGGGCCTGCAGGATACGGGCAAAAATCTGTTCGGGAGTTTGCGGTTCGACCGGTACCTGGCAGTCGGGGCAGAACTGGGTACCCAGCTTGACATACAGCAGGCGCAGGAAATGGTGGGTTTCAGTCATGGTGCCCACGGTGGACTTGCGTCCGCCCCGGCTGGTGCGCTGTTCAATCGCCACAGTGGGTGGAATGCCGTAAATGGCGTCCACATCGGGCTTGCCGGCCGGTTGCACCACGGCACGGGCATAGGCATTAAGCGATTCAAGGTAACGGCGCTGGCCTTCGTTGAACAGGATATCAAAGGCCAGGGTGGATTTGCCCGAACCCGATACGCCCGTAATGACGGTAAAGGTATTGTGAGGGATATGGACATTGATGCCTTTGAGGTTGTGTTCGCGGGCATTCATGATGTCGATGTGATCGGGCCTGACAACGTTGCGGCCGGCTGGCTGGCGCAGGGCGGTTCCCAAATAGGACGGAGAGGCCTCGTTCAGCTTGCCTGGCACCGTGCTGAGTATGTTTTGTTCATACTCGCGCAGGGCATGGCCGGTATGGGAGCTGGCATGTTGCATGATCTCGGCGGGAGAGCCCCGGGCCACAATCTGGCCACCGGCTTCACCCCCTTCGGGACCCAGATCAATGATCCAGTCGGCCGCCCTGATCACATCCAGATTATGTTCAATAATCAACAGGGAATGGCCGGCAGCCAGCAGCTTGCGGAAGGCGCGCATCAGGCGGGCCACATCATCAAAATGCAGCCCGGTGGTGGGTTCGTCAAACAGGAACAGGCTGCCTTTTTTGGCCACCTTGGCGCTGGAAATGCCGCTGCGGGCCGCCGTGGCCAGGTGTCCGGCCAGCTTCAGACGCTGGGCTTCGCCGCCCGAAAGGGTGGGTACCGGCTGACCCAGTGCCAGGTATTCCAGCCCCACATCCGACAGCGGCATCAGGCTGGTTTGTACATCTCGCAAGCCCTTAAAAAATTCCAGGGCCTCGTGCACGGTCATGGCCAGCACTTCATCAATGGAAGCCTGGCGTCCCAGGTGCTCAACCTTGACTTCCAGTATTTCAGGCCTGAAACGTTTGCCATCGCAATCGGGGCAGCGCAGATAAACGTCGGACAGGAACTGCATTTCCACATGCTCGAAACCGGTGCCGCCGCAGGTGGGGCAGCGTCCGTCACCGCTATTGAAACTGAACGTGCCTGCCGTGTAACCACGCTCGCGGGAGACCACGGCCTGGGCAAACAGCTTGCGGATGGCATCAAAAGCGCCCACATAACTGGCCGGGTTGGAGCGGGCGGTTTTGCCAATGGGAGACTGGTCTACCATGACCACATCGGCCAGCTGTTCGGCACCCAGCAGGCGGGTAAACGGCCCGGGGGCTTCGGTGGGTTTGCCAAAATGCTTGAGCAGGGCCGGATGCAGCACATCCTGGATCAGGGTGGATTTACCGGAACCGGATACTCCGGTAATGCAGACCAGTCGGCCCAGTGGAAATGACACATCGCAGTGCTTGAGGTTATTGGCTGTCACGCCTTCAAGAATCAGCCGGGGCGTATTGCCACTGACCGGCATGGGACGGGGTGACTCCACTTTCAGTTTGCCGCCCAGGTATTGGCCGGTCAGCGAAGAGGCCGAGCGCAATTGCCCGGGAGTACCGTCAAAAATGATTTCACCGCCCCGTTCGCCCGGGCCCGGGCCAATATCCAGAATCCGGTCGGCCGCCACCATCACTTGCGGGTCGTGTTCAACCACCACCAGGGTATTGCCGGCATCGCGCAGGCGCAGCATGACCTCGATAATGCGGTGCATGTCACGCGGATGCAGGCCAATGGAGGGTTCATCCAGCACAAACAGCGTATTCACCAGCGAAGTACCCAGGGCCGTGGTCAGGTTGATGCGCTGTACTTCGCCACCCGACAGGGTGCGGCTTTGACGGTCCAGGCTTAAATAACCCAGCCCGACATCGCACAGGAATTTCAGGCGCGTGCGGATTTCGGTCAGTACCAGGGTCATCGCGGCATCGTTGTCTGTCCCCAGCTCCAGTTGCTGGAACAGGGCATGTACCCGTTCGATAGGTAGCTGCATCAGGTCATGAATGGCCAGGCCGCCCAGCTGGTTCAGTTGTGCTTCGCGCCAGGTGGCTCCTACTGGCTTGAAGCGTTTGTAATTGCCAGTAATCGGGTCGTTCTGGCGGGTATTGCCCAGGCGCCACAGGTTGGCATCGGGTTTCAGGCGTGAGCCATGGCAGGCCGGGCAGGGCGTGTAGCTGCGGTACTTGGACAGCAGCACGCGCACGTGCATTTTGTAGGACTTGGTTTCCAGCCAGTCAAAAAACCGTTGCACCCCGTACCACTGGTGTTTCCAGGCCGAGGCGCCGCCCTTCCATTCGGGGTCGCCATACAGGACCCAGTTTTTTTCGGCCTGGTTGAGACTGTTCCAGGGAGTTGCCGTGCGGATGCCAATTTTTTTTGCATATTGCATCATTTCGGTTTGGCATTCTTTGTAGCTGGGCGTTTGCCAGGGTTTGACAGCACCTTCTTCCAGGGACTTGCTTTCATCGGGAATCACCAGGCCAAAATCAATCCCCATGGCCCGGCCAAAGCCCCTGCAGGTTTCGCAGGCTCCCAGGGGGGAGTTGAATGAAAACGTGCTGGGCAAGGGGGCGGAGTAGCTGATATCGCAGTGGGCGCAATGCAGCTGGTCACTGAATTTCCAGGTATGCAGGGGGGTGTTTTCAGTGTCAAGCACGTAAACCGAACAGTGTCCGTTGCCATATTTCAGACAGGCCTCAAGCGCCTCCATCACGCGGGATTTTTCCGCATTTGAAAAGCGCAGCCGGTCTTGCACCACATACAGTACGCGCTGGGTTTCAGAAACCGGCTTTTCTTTCTTTTTCTTGTCTTTCACCAGGCGGGTGACCGTGCGGGTTTCCTCGACATGAATTCGCGTGTAGCCCTGTTGCTCAAGATAGCTTTTGATTTCTTCTTCGGAGTAATTAAGGGGCACAATCACCGGGAAGGTAATAATCAAACGGGGATCAGCAGTGGCGGACAGGCTGGCCAGTGATTGGTAGATGCTTTCCGGATTGTCTTTTTTGACTTCACGCGCGCAACAGCGGCAGTACAGGCGGGCGGCACGGGCATACAGCAGTTTCAGATGGTCGTTCAACTCGGTCATGGTGCCTACCGAGCTGCGCGAATTGCGGACCGGATTGGTCTGGTCAATCGCAATGGCGGGCAAAATGCCTTCGATGCGTTCCACCTGGGGCTTGTCCATGCGGTCCAGGAACTGGCGCGCGTAAGGGGAAAAGGTTTCCACATACTTGCGTTGGCCTTCGGCATAAAGGGTATCAAACGCCAGGGAGCTTTTGCCGGACCCGGACACCCCGGTAATGACCGTGAACTCACCGGTGTTGAAAGTGACATCGAGGTTTTTAAGGTTGTTTTGTCGGGCGCCGACGATCTTGATTTGAGAGCTCATGTGTATGGATACCGTTATGCTTGAAGGCTTTTGGACGGGTGGAAAAAAATAAGGGGAAAGGGGAATACTGTTCAAACATCCAGATTCATTATATGACGGCTTTGCCACCAAAGCCATGAAACCCTGCCATTAATAGGTGTGAATTTGTGCCTGAATGGCAGGGCTGAACTGTTAAACTTGGAAGACGGAAATCTTATTAATATGTAATACTGGCAATCTTGTTTATTGGAAGGGCGGAGTATGTCAGGCGAATCATTACAACAGGCGGCTTTGCCGCTGGGCATTACCATGGGGGATGCGGCCGGCATTGGCCCCGAACTGGTTGTGAAACTGTTTGCAAACGGCTTGCCGGCACCGGCGGTGGTGTATGGTGATACGGGCAGTCTGGCCAGGGCGGCGGGTTTTCTGGCACTGCCGCAGGTGCATATCCGGGAATTTGCCAGCATGAATAATTATCTTCAGGAAAGTCTGACGGGACATGTTGCAACGCCAGCCACATCGGATGCTGTTGTTATTCCTGTCATTAACTGCGCACCGCCCATTCCGGCCAGCCTGCCTCTGGGGCAGGTTAGCAAAGAAGCCGGGCAGGGGGCTTATGCCTATCTTTGCCAGGCTATTGATGATGCCATGGCGGGGCAAATTGTCGCCATTGTGACCGCACCCTTGCACAAGGTTTCTTTGAAAATGGCGGGGGTGGATCATCCCGGCCATACTGAAATCCTGGCGCAACGTTCGGGTGCGGGGCAGGTGGGCATGATGCTGTTAAACGACGAATTGCGGGTGTTGCTGGTGACGATTCATATCCCGTTGTCGGCGGTGCCGCAACAGGTTACGTATGAAAATGAATGCACGGCCATTCGGCTGGCACACCAGGCCTGTCGCCAGCTGGGCATTGAGCATCCGCGTGTTGCCGTGGCAGGTTTAAACCCGCATGCCGGTGAAGAAGGGCGTTTTGGGCTGGAAGATGTCAATATTATTGCCCCCGCCATTGAGTATATGCGTGAACAGGGCGTGAACGTCAGCGGCCCTTATCCCGGCGACACCATATTCATGCGCGCCCGCAAGGGAGAGTTTGATATTGTCGTGGCCCAATACCATGACCAGGGCTTGATACCCGTGAAATACCTGGGCGTGGATAATGGCGTTAACGTAACTGTTGGCTTGCCTTTCATCCGCACCAGCGTTGACCATGGCACTGCTTTTGACATTGCCGGGCAGGGGGTTGCCGACGAATCTTCTTTGCGGGTGGCGTTTGAGCTGGCCATGAAAATGAGGGTGGTCCCTGAGTAAACAAGTGGGGCTGCGTGAGAATGCATGGAGATTTATTTAATTTCTGCATGATGGGCTATCGATTGATAAGCAGGCATATTTCAAGTACACTAACGGGCTAACCAATTTATTATCTGGAGAATCTCATGGCTGAAATCAAGCGCGTACGTCGCAATACTCTTGAGCGCCGTTGCTTGGGTAAAGCTTTCAAACGTTTGTTTGTTAGCTCACCAAAAGGCGTGTTCAAAATGCTGGAAAAAGTGAAACGTGTTTAATGCCGTCATGGCATTAACCGTGCTTTGCCCGTATGGCAAAAATTTAAGGCCGTTGTCCCAGACAGCGGCCTTTTTCATGTAAAGCTCTGGCTTTTAATGTCAATTACGCATTTTACGATTCACTACATGTTAAGCATTATTAACATGGCAAACTAACCATGTTGTTTGTGGGTTCAGCGGCCATTAATAAAGCAAAATCGTTATTTACTTTCAGCCATGACAGATAATCAGTTTTCTTTTACTGTATTGACTCCGACTTATAACCGTGCACATACCTTGTTGCGCGCTTATGAGTCGTTGTGCAATCAGCAATTCAGCGATTTTGAGTGGCTCATTATTGATGACGGCTCTACCGACAACACCCGTGAGTTGATAGAGAAATGGCAAGAGGACTCTCCCTTTCCCATTCGTTATGTCTGGCAAAGAAACCAGCACAAAAAAACGGCCTTCAATAATGGTGTGAATAATGCCTGGGGGCGCTTGCTGGTTGTCCTTGATAGCGATGATACGCTGACCCCGGATGCCCTTAACCAGATGTGGGCCTGCTGGCGCTCCATTCCTGCCGAGCAGCGTGAAGGCTATATCGCCGTAACCGGTCTGTGTGCCCGTCCTGATGGCAGTATCGTTGGCGATAAATATCCCGAAGATGTCATGGATATGACGTCCATGGATATGACTTTCCGGCATTCGGTCAAAGGTGAAAAATTTGGCTGTATGCAAACGGAAGTGCTGAAGTACTTTCCATTCCCCGAGAATATAGATGGGTTTGTACCGGAAAGCCTTGTTTGGCGTGCCATTGCCCGAGAAGGATATTTAACGCGTTTCGTAAATCAGGTGTTTCGGGTTTATCATGAAACCGAAGGGTCCTTGTCCGAAGAAGGAGCGCAAACAGGAAGAAAACATGCGTTGGGCTTATTGTTGCTGGCACGGGATACCGTAGTGGAATGCCTGCCATGGTTCAGGTTCCAGCCAGTGTCTTTTTTAATGGCTGCCGCACGTTATACCCGTTTTCGTCTGCATTTGCGGGCAAGGGGCGTTAAGCTGCCCGGACTGGCTCAATTGCGCGGGTTGATGCCAACCCTGTTGGTGGCATCCATGTATCCCGTGGGTTTATTGCTTTATCTGCGCGATAAAAAACAGCATTAGTGCAGGGTTGGGGGTGGAGGTGTGATGTCGGGTTCGTCATCATCACCATCCTCATCATCCCAAATCTCTTCATCATTGGATAAGGCTTCATCGTTAATCGCAAACGGCAGCATTTCTTCCAGTGTTTCAGTCCATTGCACTTCTTCGCCCGTATAGTCAATACGAATAAAACGGATGTTGTCCTGGTCGGTTAGCTGGATGCCCCACAGAAACTCACAGGCATAAACCTCTTTTTGTCCATCATCAAGGCCACCGGCATTGCCCAGCAAGCGTGCGGATGGGCCACCCATCTGGATGTGAACGATCTCTTCATCCCCGGCTTCATCGTTGATGTCCAGTGGAATGCCGAACATCACCCATTCAAAGCCGTCTTCAGAGGTATCCACTTCGGCCAGAACCGGCTTGCCCATATAGGCACTAAGGGCATCGGCAGTTTTTCCAAGGAGTTCCAGTTCGTGTTCAGTAAAGGTAAGCATGTTTATCACTATAGGGTAAGCGTAGAGTCAATCGTTTGATTGTACTGGATTTTTAATGTGTGCCCGAGTGCCTGCCCAATTCCACAAACGGACAATACGGCAGGAAATGGCTACAATGAGTCCTTTTCATATTTACACATATAAAAATGGCCCAATACGTATATACCATGAACCGAGTCGGTAAAATCGTGCCCCCCAAGCGGCAGATTTTGCGTGATATTTCCCTGTCTTTTTTTCCGGGCGCAAAAATTGGCGTCCTTGGCCTGAACGGCTCTGGCAAATCAACCCTGCTTAAAATCATGGCCGGTGTTGATAAGGATATCGAAGGCGAAGCCATTCCCATGCCTGGGCTGAATATTGGCTATTTGCCGCAAGAACCCCAGCTGAATCCCGGGCACACCGTGCGTGAGTCGGTGGAAGAAGGCCTGGGCGAGGTGTTTACCGCCCGTAAACGCCTTGATGAGGTGTATGCTGAATATGCCGAGCCTGATGCCGACTTTGACAAACTGGCAGCTGAACAGGCCGAGCTGGAAGCGATTATCGCGGCAGCGGCAACCAGTGGTGCCGATGATATCGAGCATCAGATGGAGATCGCGGCCGATGCGTTGCGTTTACCTGCCTGGGATGCCATGGTTGGCCATTTGTCAGGCGGTGAAAAACGCCGTGTTGCGTTGTGTCGCCTGTTGCTGTCCAAGCCCGATATGCTTTTGCTTGATGAGCCGACCAACCATCTGGATGCGGAAAGTGTGGAGTGGCTGGAACAGTTCCTGCAGAAATTCCCCGGCACCGTTGTGGCCGTTACCCACGACCGTTATTTTCTGGATAACGCTGCGGAATGGATTCTGGAGCTTGACCGTGGTCATGGCATTCCGTGGAAAGGCAACTACAGCTCCTGGCTGGAACAAAAAGGCAATCGCCTGCAGCAGGAAGAAGCCGCCGAGTCCGCTCGTCAGAAAACCATTAAAAAAGAACTGGAATGGGTACGTCAGAATCCCAAGGGACGTCAGGCAAAATCCAAGGCACGTCTGGCCCGTTTCGAGGAATTGTCGTCGCATGAATACCAGAAACGCAATGAAACCCAGGAAATCTTTATTCCCGTGGCAGAGCGTTTGGGCAACGAGGTGATTGAATTTGTAAATGTCAGTAAGGCATTTGGTGATCGATTGCTGATTGATGACCTGAGCTTTAAAGTGCCGCCCGGTGCCATTGTGGGTATCATTGGTCCTAACGGGGCCGGTAAATCCACCCTGTTCCGCATGATTGCCGGGCAGGAGCAGCCCGACTCCGGAGAGGTCAAGATTGGCCAGACTGCCAATATTTCTTTTGTGGATCAGTCGCGCGAAGCCCTGAGCAATGATAAAAACGTATTCGACTTTATCTCCAATGGTGCCGACTTGCTAACGGTTGGAAAATTTGAAATGCCGGCCCGTGCCTATCTGGGACGTTTCAATTTCAAGGGCTCAGACCAGAACAAAATGGTTGGACAACTGTCGGGTGGTGAACGCGGACGTTTGCATCTGGCGGCCACGCTGATTAAAGGTGGCAATGTTCTGTTGCTTGACGAGCCCTCCAACGATCTTGACGTGGAAACGTTGCGTGCCCTGGAGGATGCTTTACTGGAATTTGCCGGCAGTATCATGGTGATCAGTCATGACCGTTGGTTCCTGGATCGTATTGCCACTCATATTCTGGCGTTTGAAGGGGATTCACAAGTCGTGTTTTTTGATGGCAACTATCAGGAGTATGAGGCCGATAAAAAACGTCGTTTGGGTGAAGAAGGTGCCAAACCCAAACGGATTCGCTACAAAGCCTTGAAGTAAGTTTCAGTGGATGTCAGAAAGCCTGTATATTTGAATTATTGATACAATTTAAATCGTAAATATATAGCCAAATGAGTGGTATTTTGAGAACCTGTCAGTAACAGGATAATGTTTTAATTGTTGAATCTCTGGCCAATGCCTGAAGGAGTTTAAAATGAAGGTACAAAACGTAAGCAAGGTAATGTTGGTTGCCGTTGTGGCCGCTGCATTAACCGGTTGTGGCAACATGAGCACACGTGATAAAAGCACAATTGGTGGCGCAGCCATTGGTGGTGTGGCAGGTGCCGTGTTAACGGGTGGCAGCGGCTGGGGTACTGTTGGTGGTGCTGCCGTTGGTGGTGTTATTGGTAACCAGGTTGGTAAATAAACGTCCATAAGTGCCCGATGAACAGAACAGGTCAGTTTTGACTTGCCTGTTTCAAATCAGAAACCCGAACATTGATCAATGTTCGGGTTTTTTATGGAAATTTGTTTTGAATAATGTTGTTGATTTATCAAAAATGTTAAGAATTGATAAAAAAATTGATACCCAGAAGAAATAACGGTTTGTGGGCGATCCCAAGCGGAGTGCCTCTCGCTCCCACGCTCCTGCGTGGTAGCGGGTATGTTTCCTGGCTCTGGCTTGGGCTTGCGTTCCCACGCGGAGCGTGGGAACGAGTACGATGCTCCTGCGTGGAAGCGGTCATGCCGTTTATTACTCTGTTTTTTTGTTTTTATCTTCCTGGGGCATTTCAATCTTAACTTCAAGTACTTCAAGGGTATCTTTGCGATCAAGATGAACCTTGATGTCATCAGCGTTGATTTTGATGTATTTGGAAATGACCTCAATGAGCTCTTTTTGCAATGCGGGAAGGAAGTCGGGCTCGGTGCTGCCCGGACTGCGTTCACGCGCAAGGATGATTTGCAACCGGTCTTTGGCTACACTGGCCGAAGACTTTTTTTCTCCCAGAAAAAACTTGAGGAATGACATATTATCTCCCCCCGAAGAGCCGTTTCAACAAGCCCGGTTTTTCGTATTCGGTAAATCGCAGGGGTTTTTCCTCGCCCAGATAACGGGCGACGATATCCTGGTAGGCTTCGGCGACGTCGGTGTCTTTCAGGTGAATGGCGGGCATACCCGCGTTGGATGCCTGAAGGACCGCTTCGGATTCAGGCACAACGCCAATCAGCTTGATGCGCAGGATATCCTCAATGTCTTGCAGGGAAAGCATTTCGCCCTCTTCGACACGTTTGGGGTTGTAGCGGGTCAGTACCAGGAACTCCTTGACGGGTTCTTTTGACTCCTCGGCGCGTTTGGACTTGGAGGACAGAATACCCAGGATACGGTCGGAGTCCCGAACGGATGAAACTTCGGGGTTGGTTACAACCAGTGCATCATCGGCAAAATAGGCAGACATTAAAGCGCCGGTTTCAATACCGGCCGGAGAGTCGCACACAATGTATTCAAAGCCCATTTTTTTCAGGTCTTCAAGTACTTTGCCAACGCCTTCTTTGGTAAGCGCGTCTTTGTCACGGGTTTGTGATGCGGGAAGGATAAACAGGTTTTCAAGTTGTTTATCCTTGATGAGGGCCTGATTAAGGGTAGCTTCTTCCTGGATCACGTTGACGAAGTCATAAACAACGCGGCGTTCGCAACCCATGATAAGGTCCAGGTTGCGCAGACCGACGTCAAAATCGATCACAACGGTTTTGTGGCCACGCATGGCCAATCCTGCAGAAAAGCTGGCGCTGGTGGTGGTTTTGCCCACACCGCCCTTACCTGATGTAACGACAATAATACGTGCCATGAAAAGATATTCCTGTAATCTTTAAATGGTCATTATCTTACTGCATAATGACCCTGTTAAACTGTAAAAAAAATTAAAAAAAGCCCATTGTTAATTATGCTCATTGTTGGCAATGAACGTGAGCGATTCATTTTCCAGTTCCACGATAACCGCCTGCTTGATGAGGTTCTGGTTAAAATCTGCGTCAATGAGGCGGTAAATACCTGCAATGGCCAGCAGCTCGGCATCCAGGTGAGTGGTAAAAATACGGGCTTGGGTATTACCTCTGGCACCGGCAATGGCCTTGCCCCGCAGGGGACCGTACACGTGGATGTTGCCATCAGCGATGATTTCGGCACCCCGGCCAACCGCACCAATAACGATCAGGTCACTGTTACGGGCATAAATACGCTGGCCTGAGCGAAGCTGACGTTTGATGACCAAGGAGGGTTCAAGCTGTGGTGTCTCGACCGGTTTGGCTTCCGGTTTTTCGGGTTTTGGCTGTGGTATGGGGGCAGCAGGTGGCTCGTGAGGCACACGCTCTGCATTGGACGGCGTGGAAAGGGTAACTGGCACCAGGCCGGCTTGACGCGCGCTGTCCAGAATACTTCCTTCGGCCATGACGCCAATCACCGGCAGGTGGTTGGCCTGCAGGTGACTGAGCAGCGCAGACCAGTCTGGCGCTTCATTAATCCGGGTTGCATCAAGCACAACAGCCTCATCCTTGAACAGGCTGCCGGCTTCCGTCATTTTACGGGTAATGGCTTCCTTAAGGGCAGCAAGATCGCTGCTATTGAGCACAATGCGTAATGCAAACAGGGAGGCACTTTTAAAGATGAGTGCGTTAGTTGTATTGGCTTTGCTTGTCACAGTAATGCCTGTTTCTGAAAAAAGTTAAATCCATGAGTCACGCAGAGTTACACTGCGGTTGATAACCGGTACCTCACCAGATTCCGGGTCTACGGTAAAGTAGCCCAGGCGCTCAAACTGCCAACGTGCACCGGGGGTGGTTTGGATGCCCGGCTCCAGCCAGCCCTGAACGGTTTGCATGGAGTTGGGGTTGATGCATGCCAGGAAGTCTTTGTCCTGGCCATCGGGATGGGCATCGGTAAACAGACGGTCGTAAATGCGGAATGTGGCCGATTGGGCATATTTGGCACTAACCCAGGTGATATTGCCCTTGACCTTGACGCTGTCTGCACCCGGTGTACCGCTTTTGGTGTCGGGCAGGTATTCGGCATGCACCTCGGTAATATTACCCTGTTCGTCTTTGATACAACCGGTACAGCGCACGACATAACCGTATTTCAGACGTACCTGGTTACCGGGGAACAGGCGGAAATATTTTTTCGGAGGCTCTTCCCTGAAATCATCGCGCTCGATCCAGAGTTCACGGGTAAACGGGAAAGTGCGACGGCCCTGGTCCGGATTATGCGGATTTTTTGGGGCGCTGCAGTCTTCCTGCTGGTTTTCAGGGTAATTGGTAATAACCAGTTTGAGGGGGTCAAGCACTGCCACGGCACGGTCTGCGATAGGGTCAAGGGTGTCGCGAAGGGATTGTTCAAGAATGCTGTAATCAATGCGTGAGTCTGATTTTGAAACGCCGATGCGCTCACAGAACAAACGCAGGGATTCGGGGGTGTAGCCTCGACGGCGCAATCCAGCCAGTGTGGGCAGGCGCGGGTCATCCCAGCCATTGACATGGTTTTCCTTGACCAGTTGCAGCAGCTTGCGTTTGCTGGTGACCACATGGTTAAGGTTAAGGCGGGCAAACTCATACTGTTTGGGCAGGGGCTCATTCAATTTGCCCAGGAAAACCAGTTTTTCAAGGACCCAGTCGTAAAAGGGGCGCTGGTCTTCAAATTCCAGAGTGCAAATGCTGTGGGTAATGGTTTCCAGCGCGTCTTCAATGGGATGGGCAAAGGTGTACATGGGGTAAATGGGCCACTGATTGCCGGTGCGGTGGTGCTCGGCATGGCGAATGCGGTAAATAACCGGGTCACGCATATTGATATTGGGTGAGGCCATGTCCACTTTTGCCCGTAGCGCCATACTGCCATTGGGGTGCTTGCCTTCACGCATTTCAATAAACAGCTGCAGTGATTCTTCAGCGGGGCGATCACGCCAGGGCGAATTGGTGCCTGGCGAAGTGAGCGTACCGCGGTTGGCCCGCATTTCATCGGGGCTTTGCATGTCTACATAAGCATACCCACCCATGATAAGGGCTTGGGCGAAGTCATACATGTAATCAAAATAGTCACTGGCGAAATACAGGTTTTCCTGGTCGTTGTTGCGCCAGGAAAAGCCCAGCCATTGGACGGTGTCCTTGATGGCATCAACATATTCCTGTTCTTCTTTTTCGGGGTTGGTGTCATCAAAGCGCAAGTGGCAAATGCCACCGTAATCCCGGGCCAATCCGAAATTAAGGAAGATACTTTTGGCGTGGCCGATGTGCAGATAGCCATTGGGCTCGGGCGGAAAGCGGGTACGGATTCTGGCGCTGTCTTTGGGTGCATTGGCCTGTACCGATGCAGGGCCGGGTACACCTGCCCATTTTTTGGATTGGTAGCGTCCTGCACTCAGGTCATTTTCAATAATGGTTCGCAAAAAATTGGAAACGGGTACATCAGTTGAGAAATCAGTCATACAGAAATTTATCAATAAATCATGAAATAGCATACATTCTGCCACGTTCAGGAGTTAGACTCACGGTGAATAATCATAGTTAAACAAAATAGTTTGCGAATTGTTGCTTATGCTTGAAATTTCCCCGCTTTTGCTCGCCGAATGGCAGTTTTTTGGCTCGTTAGGGTTTTTGTCAATATTTGTGTCCGTGTTGCTTACATCGGGCTGGATGCTGCTTTTTCTGAAGCTGGCCTGGCGCCGGACAGGGCAGGAAGCCTGGATTGGCGTTTATCGGTATTGGGTCAGGGTCTTTGCCCTTGCCATGATGGTTAGCATGGCCGTGATCGTGTCCCTGATGATACAGGTAGGCACTTTATGGCCGGCATTGCTGATGAAAATTGCAGGAGTGGCCGGGCCATTGGCCTGCTTGGCTGTTTTGCTGGCTTTTGCCTGTAAATTGATTTTCCTTAATGGCATGCTTTACCGTCAGGGAAAAATGAAAGAGGGGTGGCATACGGCCTCGGTCTTTATGTCGGCGTTGAGTGTAACCGCGATTGTTTACCTGGTACTGGCTTTGCAGTCATGGATGAACGCGCCGCAGGGAACCATCAAGACAGAGAGCAATATTGTTGTGTACGATTGGATGGCGATTGTGTTTCATCATGAAATTGTCTGGCGCCTGCTGCTGGTTTTTGCCGGCTCCAGCCTGTCCATGGGGTTCATGATGATGGGAGTCAGTGCATGGCAGGCACGGCAACGGCCGTTGAGCCGGGCTGAAAACCTGAGTTTCCGGATTGGTCTGGTCATGGCCTTGTATGGTTTTGTCGTTTTCATTGTTCCCGGTTTTTTTGCCCAGGATACCTTGTTCGTGGCTTTCTCCACCGATGGCTGGCGAAGTGTGTGGTGGGGTGTCATTCTATTGCTGGGTATGATGATGTCAGTATTGGCTGTTTCATGCTATTACCTGTTGGGCAAAAAAAGGGAAATAGGTAAAACACCGGTGTTTTTGCAAAAATGGTGTTCAGGCATGACATTTTCGGGGTGGTTGCTGGTTTTGCTAATGACGCTCTTGTCTTATGTTCGAAACTTGCCGTTCATTGTGCAGGGAGAAATTGCCCTGCAGGAAGTGTTTCGGCCCATTGGTACCCAGGCACTGGTGCTGTCTTCGGTGATGTATCTGGTGGTCTATCTGGTGATTGTGGCCAGTTTTATACAAATGTTTTACCAGGCAGCCCGCTATGGGGTGGTGCCGGTGCGTAAAACTGTAGGAGCAGCGGCATGACGGAACTGGCAAACTTGTTGGGTTTGAGTATTTATGATCCGGTGTTCTGGATGCCATTGGCCTGCATGGCGGCATTTTTCTTGCTGGTACTGATGGGTGCCATCCTGGATGGTTTTGATCTGGGGGTCGCCTTGTTGTTGCCATTTGCCGGTGAGCATCGTGACCGTATGGTGGGCCTGCTGGGACCATGGCGCAATGTCAATGAGTTTTGGTTGTTGTTGGGAGTTGTTTTTTTCATGGCTGTTTTTCCCAAGGCCTGGGCTTTTATTTTTGGAGTTCTGTATTGGCCCATGATTGCGATTGCCCTTGGGGTATTGCTGCGTAATATTGCTTATGAGTTTCGACTGAGGTCTGCCGGTTGGCTGCGTCGTTGCTGGACCACCCTGTTTTTTACCGGTTCTTTGTCTATGGTGTTGGGGCAGGGCTGGGTCTTGGGGAAATTCGCGGTTAATTTCCAGGATGAGCCTGGTTACGAATTGTTTGTCTTGTTCATTGCCCTGAGTGTTGTCGCCCTGTATGCCCTGTTGGGGGCACTTTGGCTGGTGATGCGTGTAAGTGCTTCACAAGGCTCCCTGCAGGAAATGGCGATTAAATGGGCACGTCGTACGACAAGACTGGGTGCAACGGGTTTGTTTGCTTTAATGGCTGCGCTTGGATTTAGCAATACGGGTATTTTTTATAAGTGGGCGCTGTTTGATACCTTGGGTATTGTTTTGCCTGGCTGGCTGTTGATGTTAAGTCTGTTTGTCATGATTGAAATTTTGCTCAGGCATGCGCATAAGAATGACTGGCTGGGGCGCTTGCCCTTTATTTTGTTGTTATTGGTCATTGTATTGGTGGTGGCCGGTTTTGCTTACAGTTATTTTCCGTTTCTGGTTTATGATGAATTAAGCCTGTGGGACAGTATCGATTCGGTGACTACGATGCGTTTGCTGGTGGGGTGCATGGCTTTTGTCTTGCCCGTCATGCTGGTGTATTTTAGCTGGGTCTACGGGGATATTTTCGATAAACTGCGTTAGCTTTCGGCCAGGGGCAGCGTGATGTCCACACGCAAGCCACCCGACTCACCGCTACCCAGCTCCAGAGAGCCATGATGTGCTTTGGCAATGGTGTCGGCCAGTGCCAGCCCCAGGCCCACACTACCGGTTTTGGTGCGTGCGGAGTCGAGTCGGGAGAATGCGCGCAGGGCTTCGGTACGACGTTCAAGCGGAATACCTTCACCATGATCACAGACAGAGATCACCACTTTTTTCCTGTCAGCGTGCACATGGACTTCAACCGGTGGCTGGCCGTGCTTCAGGGCGTTGCTAATCAGATTGTCCAAAAGCCGCCCCAATGCCAGGCCATCGGCATGGATATAAATTTTGTGTGTGGGCATGGATTTCAGGAAAACGGGGCTGCCAGCACCTTCCCAGGATGAAACCCGTTCATCGATCCAGGCATTGAGCTCCAGTTTGGTGAAGGTGTAGGTGCCTGGGTCTGAACCGCGGACATAGCCAATGAATTGATCGATCATGCGCTGCATATCTTGCACGTCGTTGCGCATGCCTTCTTTTAACGCCTGGTCATCGGTCATTTCCAGCCTGAGCCACATGCGGGCCAGCGGACTTTTGAGGTCGTGTGGCAGACCTGCCAGCAGGGTTTGCTGGACCAGCTTGGATTCCTCAAGGGCATCCAGCATGGCGTTGAAGCGTTCACCCAGCGAACGGGTTTCGGTGGGGCCTGCTGGCGTTACCCTTTCGGGGCGCCCTTGGGCAAGTTGGTCTGCCGCTCTGCTCAGGCGGGTAAGCGGGCGGGTGATATGCCAGGCAAAACCGGCCGCCATGGCAATCAGTAACAGGTTAATGCTTAGCCAGGCCATCATGATGGCCTGCATATTGGGTGGTTCTATCCGGTCAAGCGGAATTACCAGCCATTCCCGTATCACGGTATTGTCAAACTCGTTAAGCTGTGGCAAAAGGGAAATGTACATGCGTGGCTCTTCACCACGGGACAGTCCCACCCGGGTGCCGTCATTCAGGGCACGGTTCAGGTGATTGATAATGTCCTGCAGGTTGTTGCGCAGGTCACCCGTTGGGTATTCCGCCATTTTTTCGTGACGCGGGGCGTTTTCAGCACCCCTGCGCAGAGGTTGTGAAAAACGGGTGTCTTTGGGAAGCTGACGCGACCATAAACGCCATTTTTTTTGTGAGGCTTCTTCAATAAAGCTGGCCCTGTTTTCTGCCGGTATCTGGGCGACGGCCGCCCTTAAGGTGCGAATGGTGGTGGTCAGGTAATTAACCACCACGTCTTCCATATAACGTTCCCTAAGGTAATTGCCAACCGATAGGCTGCCAACCTGGACCAGAATGATTGTGCCCAGCATCATGAGGATCATTTGCAGGCGCAGGGAGCGGGGCCACAGCTTGAATTTTTTCATGCATCAGGGGAAAACCGGTAGCCGATTCCCCATACGGTTTGTATCCAACGCGGGTCTTTGGGATCGTCTTCGATTGCCCGGCGCAGGCGCAGAATGGCAATGTCGATGGCACGGTCGTTGCGTTCTCCTTCATCGTCATCGCGGGCCAGCGCCAGCAGACGTTCGCGGGACAGGGGTTTGCCCGGATTTTTGACCATGGCCTCGAGCAGGTTGATTTCACCGCCAGTAAGCTTAACGACAGTTTCACCCTTGAACAGTTGGCGACGTGCCGGGTCAAAGGTGAAGGGGCCAAAACTGATGGGGGTTTCCTTGACCAGTGCCGAAGGACCTTTTTTACGGCGCAAGACGGTTTCTATGCGGGCCAGCAATTCTCGCGGGTCAAAAGGTTTGCCCAGATAGTCGTCCGCCCCTGACTCAAGACCGATAATGCGATCAGCGGTTTCATCGCGGGCAGTCAGCAAAATAATGGGAATGTCTTCATTTTGGCTGCGTAGCTTGCGACAGGCTTCCAGGCCGTCTCCACCGGGTAACATGCGGTCAAGCACGATAAGGTCGGGTGAGAATTTGGTAATGCGCTGAGGCAGGTCTGTGGCATCCGGGGCCAGTAGCGTATCGTAACCGTGACGGTTAAGGTACTCGGCCAGCAGCTGCCTGAGTGCCGGGTCGTCATCCACAACGAGAATTTTAATAAGCTGTTTTTCCATAGTATTCACATCTTGCCAAAGTGTGTGTCATTAGGCAAGTGTTGGAAATGAATTGAAATTGAATGACGACTGAAAATCAGCCCCGCCTGTAAAAGGCAGGGCTGATAGGGATTACCGTATATTGAAAGTGCGGTTGGCCTGGGTTTTCTGGTCGTCGATACTGCGAACCCGAATCGTGACTTTTCTTGGGGTCAGGGTGGGGGGCAATGTCAGGCTTCCGCCGACTTGCTGGAAATTGGTGATGTTGATATCGGTAGGAGGTATTTCGGCATAGCCGGTTTTGCCATTACGGTATCTGCCTTCTACAATAAACTCAAGTTGAGCTTTGTAATCAGGTTGGGCATCATCGCTTTTCATGATGAGCAGTTTGTAATCAAGTTTACCCATCGAACCATCAAATTCGGCGGCACGGATGCCCAGCGGGTTGCCACTTGGGTCGGCAGGAATGGCTTTTTTGATAAGTTCCAGATCGGCCGTTAGCTGCTGGATACGTTCCTGGCTGCTTTTCAGGGTGTTGCCTTGGGCGGAATTGCTTTTTTTCAGGGCGTCAAGATCCAGGGTGGTTTTTTCCAGTTCGGCCTGAAGACGTTGTTTTTCCTGGGTCAGCATGCTGATCTCATTGGTCAGGCTGTTGGATTCCTCAACGCTAAGACGTTTGGGACCATAGTTGGTTTGCAAAAACCAGAATCCGCCTGCGCCCATGATGACACCAGTAAACAGGATCACGAGCCAGCGAGGCATGCGCTTGCCGCGACGGCTGCTACTGCTTTCATAAACGGAGGGTTTGAAAACGGCTCTTTTTGAAGATCCAAACATTACTGAACTATCCTTTGGTTACGAAATGAAGTGATTTCATCGGGGTTGAACGGAGGAGGCAAGGGCATTGCTGTCATATTGTAACTGCTGGTCAAGCAGTGTCAGCCTTTCAGGGGTGCCAACATCAATCCATTGTCCGGTATGAAGGCTGCCTGCCACGAGACGGCTTTGCATGGCCAAACGCAGCAGGGGGGCCAGTGGCTGCGACTGTTTTGGGTTGACGCCTCTGAAAAAGGAGGGATGATATACACCAATGCCGGCAAAAGTGTGATTAATGGTCTCTGCGGTTTTGTTGTGCAGGAACCCTTGACGATCCAGATGGAAATCCCCTTCGGGGTGGTGAGGGGGATTATCCACCATGAGCAGCCATGCTTGTGTTGATGCATGCTGCAAATGGTCAGTAATTGTAACGGCTTGCGTGGGGTTCCAGTCACACCAGATATCGCCATTGATGACCAGAAAAGGCTGTTCGCCCAGCAGGGGCAGTGCATTGGCAATGCCGCCTGCGGTTTCCAGGCCTTTGGGGGATTCGGCCGAGTATTTAATGGTAACGCCAAATTGGTGGCCATTGCCCAAGGTCTCTTCTATTTTGTGACCCAGCCAGGCATGGTTGATGACAATATTGCTTATTCCGGCACTGGCCAGACGTTCTATGTGCCACACAATAAGGGGTTTTCCACCTGCGCACAGCAGTGGTTTGGGCAAGGTATCGGTGAGCGGGCGCATGCGTTCGCCACGGCCGGCAGCCAGAATCATGGCCTGAATCAAAACGTATACCCCACTTTGTGTTCGATGTTGTCCAGACGATCCAGCAGTCTTAACAGGGGTTTGAAAACAAGATAGCGGTTGGCAACCTGGCGCACATAGGCGTTGACACGGGGCATGTGCTGCAGGTAATGATCTTTGCCATCACGAATGGAAAGTCGCGCAAATACACCCAGGATGCGTAAATTCCGCTGTAATCCCATGAACTCGTAATCGGTGTGAAAATTGGCGAAGTCATCGGGGACCGCCAGTTTTGCATCCCGTGCCATTTGCCAGTAACGAATAGCCCAGTCCAGTTGCTGGGGCTCCTCCCAGGTGGTGCGGGCATCCATGACCAAAGAAGCCAGGTCATAGGAAATGGGGCCGTTGACCGCATCCTGGAAATCGATGATGCCGGGGTTGGGCCCATACATGTCCTGGTCACACACCAGCAGGTTGGGGGAATGGTAGTCGCGATGCACGAATACGCAGGGCTGTTTGGCATTGTGGGCCACCAGCAGGCTGAAGGTTTTTTCAAGTGCGTTTTTTTCATCATCGCTTAACTGGCTTTGGCAATGTTGATGAACGTACCATTCGGTAAACAGCTCAAGCTCATCGCGCAAACGTTGCGCATCATAGGCGGGTAATCCCTGGACACTGGCCTGCTGCATTTGTACCAGGGCCTGAAGGGCATCACGGTACAGGGATTGCAGGGTGGCGTCATCAATTCCTTGCTGAATGCGCTGGTAATAGGTGTCGTTGCCAAGGTCAGTGAGTAGCAGCCAGCCGTTTTCCAGATCTTTTTCAAGGATAGCCGGTACATTCAGTCCCGCTTTGGCCAGTTTGCCAGCGATATCAATAAAGGGCGTGCAGTTTTCGTGCTGTGGTGGAGCATCCATGATGATAAGGGGAGCCTGGTTGGTATCGACACGGAAATAACGCCTGAAACTGGCATCGCTGGATGCCGTGCGCAGGCTTGAGATTTGAATGTGATGGGTATTTGCAATGACAGCCAGCCATTGTTGCAAGGCATCTTTGCGGGGATCTGCGGAAACGTTTGAGGGCATAATTATAAAAAATGAGTATTTCGCGACAAGTGGGTGACGAAACCTGAGTCCTGAATGTAAAATCGGTTTAATTTCAGTGAAAGAATTAAAAAAGCCGCTTTAAATTAAAGAGCAACTACTATAATTGGTCGTTTCGACGTGGCAGTTACTCTGGGAAGACCTATTTTAAGCTTTTTAACCGGGTTTTGTCTTTGCTGCATCAATAAATAGTCTGCAGGAGTAATGTCATGGGTGGTCGTTTGCAACCGGGAATAAAATTGTTTGTGTTCCATATAAATAGAATCTTGAATGGATTTGTTTTTTGTGCGTAAAGTTTGTGCTCTTACTCTGCTGGCGCTTGCCGCATTTGCCAAGACCGGCTTTGTGCTGGCTGCCCCCGGGATTCGTATTGATGAATACCCGACTTTGCAGGATTCATCTTTGTTGCAGGTTACCACCGGGAATAAAAACAATACCGTTACGTTTACTGATAGCGAAAAGGCGGGTTACGACAACAACAGCAGTGATATTACCCTGCATGGACTGGCGCAGGTGCGGCGTACGGATGCTATCCTGAAAAGTGATCAGATCCGTTATAACACGGATAGCGGAGAGATGACGGCAAGCGGCAATACCCGCTTTTTCAAGGATGGCACCCTGATTACCGGTACGGGGCTACATTACAATATCAATACGGACAGTGGCAAGTTTTATGAGCCTGTTTTTAATCTGGCTGGCGGTGGAAGCGGTACGGCCAGCGAGGCCGAAGCGCTTGATGAAAATCACACCCGGTTGCTGGATGTCATTTATTCAGGTTGCGATTGCCCTGAGAAGTTCTGGACAATCCAGTCGCCACAGGTTGATATTTACGAGGATGAAAACGAAGGGATTGCAAAAAACGGGGTACTGTATATCAAGGGGGTTCCTGTACTTTGGTCGCCCTACCTTACCTTCCCCGTCAGGGCAGAAAAGAAAACGGGTTTTCTGACACCTACTTATGGTTATACCTCAAGAGGTGGTTATGATCTGGCTGTTCCGTATTTTTTCAATCTGGCGCCCAATTATGATGCCACAATAACTCCCCGTTATTTAAGCAAGCGCGGATTACTGATG
This sequence comes from Advenella sp. EE-W14, assembly GCF_012923605.1. NCBI lineage: Bacteria > Pseudomonadati > Pseudomonadota > Betaproteobacteria > Burkholderiales > Alcaligenaceae > Advenella > Advenella sp. EE-W14. The sequence continues at coordinate 199,581 of NZ_JAAVNG010000007.1, forward strand.
GGTGGGGAGTTCCGCTATTTAATGCCAGGTTATTCGGGTATTGTTTCGGGTACCTATATTAACAAGGATATGGATACCCGTGATAAACGCTGGTCGTATTCCATTTTGCATGACCAGCATCTGGGCCAGTTCCTGGGGCTGAAATTCAATCTGGATCTGGATTGGAATGGTGTGTCTGATGACAACTATTTTCGCGACTTTACCAGTATGGGTCTGAATGAGGCAGACCAGACCTATTTATCAAAACGGGCTAGCCTGAACTGGTCGGGGTACGACTATTGGAGCGGTTATTTAACGCTGCAAAAATACCAAACCCTGCAAGATGACACGCTGGGATACTTATATGGGCAATATGAAAAAGTACCCGAGTTCAAGGTGCGTGGCAGTCGATATGACTGGAACGGGTTTGATGTGGAAACCGACAATACCCTTACCCGTTTTGAGTTTCCCACCTACTTTGGGGATATCGCTGATTTTTCCAGAACCGATGGCCACCGGGCCCCTGATGGTACGCGTTTTTCATCCTATAACGCGATTAGTTATCCCATTGTCCGTCCTGGCTGGTATGTCACGCCCAAGGCGGCCTTGCATGCCTCTCATTATTCGACGAACTGGTATGAAGAGTTCGGTAAATATGGTTTCAGAAGCCAGGCGGGTACGCAAAAGGGGTCGATTAACCGGGTTTTGCCCATCTTTTCCCTTGATAGTGGCATGACGTTTGAGCGTAACACCACGTTGTTCGGCAAACCGTCCCTTCAAACGCTTGAGCCCCGTCTTTATTACTTGAATATCCCCTATAAAAACCAGGCGGATATTCCTGTTTATGATACCTCCATCAGTCAGTTCGGTTTTGGTTCGGCTTTTGCTGAAAACCGTTACAGTGGTGGCTGGGATCGCATTAACGATGCCAACTTGCTTACCTTGGGAATAACCAGTCGCTGGTTTGACGAGGATAGCGGTTTCGAGCGATTGGCTTTGCAACTGGCGCAACGGTTTTATTTTGAAGACCAGAAAGTAACCCTGCCGGGAGAAGAGGCCCGTAAACGCTCCAAATCGGATTATCTGGCGGGTTTAAGTGCCGCGCTGACCGATACCCTGAACACCGAACTGGCCGTGCAGGTGGATTCGGCTGACCAGAATGTGGTGCAGTCTTACGCCTCTTTACACTGGAAACCCAAGCGCCTGACCAGCGTTTCCATGTCTTACCGTTACCAGCAGGATCCTTTCCTTGATGAGACTGGCAATCCGTTACGTTATCAGTTAAAGGGTAAGGAAACCACCAGCCTGTCGGCACAGTGGCCATTTACAGAAAAAATATCCGGTGTTGGTCGTATCGATTATTCCATTCAGGATAAAAGGGTAACGCAATCCATTCTTGGGTTTGAATATAAAGGCAACTGTTGCTGGACCGGCCGGGTTGTCATGCAGCGTTATGCTGTTTCAAAAGAAAAAGCAAATTCTGCTATATTCTTACAATTGGAATTATCCGGTCTTGGATCTCTGGGTAGTGATCCAATGGGTTTGTTAAGAGAAAATGTGCGGGGCTATGAATCAACAACGGTCCCGGTTCCAGTAAAATCTACATTTGAAAGGTATGAATAATGCGTAGACTAAAACGCGTACGCCAACTCGCATTTGCAACCATTCCCGTTTTTTGCCTTGCTTTGCCAATGGTGGCGCAGGCAGCACCGGGTACAGCAGGCAAAACTGCGAAAACACAAGCTCAGTTTGGTGATGGCATAGCCGCGGTAGTCAATACTGAAATTATCACCATACGCGAGCTGGACAATCGAATGGCGTCCTTGCGAATCAGCGGGCAGGGCGGTGCGACCCGGGATCAGGTGCTGCAGTCCATGATTGATGAAAAACTGATGAAGCAGGATGCCGAACGGCTTGGCGTCAAAGTTACCGATGCCCAGTTAAATCAGGTGCTGGCAACGATCGCTCAGCGCAATAACATTCCTGTTGAACGTCTGAAAGAAGAAGTCAGCCGTTCTGGCATGAAATGGGATGAGTACCTGCAAAACCTGCGCAGTGAAGTGATGATGGATCAATTGCGCAACCGTATTATTCAAAGCCGTATCAGTGTGACCGAATCTGATGTGGATGCTTTTTTGAAGCAGCATCCCACCGGCGTGCTACCTAAAAAAGAGGTTGCTTATACGCCTCCTCCTCCCCAGAAACAGGTCGTGATTGAGCGTTCTTTTGAGCCTAAAGCCGTTGCCTTGCAGCATATCTTCATTCGTGTCCCCGATAACGCGTCTGCAGACGTTGTGGAGGCAGCCCGTAAAAAAGCCAATGAGGCAATGAGTAAACTCAGACGGGGTACCAGTTTTGCTGCGGTCGCCAAAGAATATTCCGATGCGCCGGAAGCGGCTAATGGTGGCCAACTGGGAATCCGGCTGTTTGAAGACTGGCCTTCCCTGTTTGTGAACGTGACCCGAAACGTGGCGGATGGACGTACGACCGGGGTTTTCAAGGCACCTAATGGTTTCCATATTTTGAAGGTGATCGAGCGTCGTGGCTTGATTAAAGAAAACAAGCGTGTCGTGAATGTCCAGCCACCACCACCGCCCAAACCACAGCTTTCTCCCATGGAAATAGCTGCCAAACAGCAAGGGCCGGTTGAAGTGACTGAATCCAATGTCCGTCATATTCTTGTCAAGACCAGTCCTGTGGTGTCTGACAAGCAGGCTTATGAGCGGATCCAAAGCCTGCATAATCGTTTAAGCAATGGCGAGGCTTTTGAGGATGTGGCGCGCAAGTTTTCGCAAGATACCTCGGCGCCACTGGGGGGAGAAATTGGCTGGATAGCGCCAGGTACGGCCGATCCTGAATTTGAAAAAGCAGTGGCCAATTTGCAGCCGGGTCAAATCAGTAATCCAGTGCGCTCCGCTTTTGGCTGGCACATTATTGAAGTGCTTGATCGACGAACCGGAGACAAACAGCCTGAAATCCGTCGTATGTTGGCTCGCCAGACCCTGTATGAGCAACGGGCAGAACCTATTTTTGAAGACTGGTTGCAGCAATTGCGTTCACAGTCGTTTATCGATAATCGCCTGAGCGGCTCCATTTCTGCCAGAAACTGATTATGACAGCACATCAGGCAAGAAAGCGGTTTGGCCAGCATTTTCTGGTGGATGAAAGCGTAACTGAGGCGATTGTCCGTGCAGTCAATCCTGACCGTGGTGACAAGGTGGTGGAGATCGGGCCGGGGCTGTCAGCCCTGACGGCCCCATTGCTGGCTTGCCTTGATCACCTGACGGTGGTTGAAATTGACCGGGATCTGGCACAGCGGCTACGCAATACGTTTAGTCCCAAAAAAATAACGGTCCATGAGGCCGATGCCTTGACGGTGGACTTCAGTCAGTTTGGTTCTCCTTTAAGGGTAGTGGGAAATCTGCCTTACAATATTTCCAGTCCCTTGCTGTTTCATTTAATGGACTATGCCAGTCATGTGCAAGACCAGCATTTCATGCTGCAAAAAGAAGTGATTGACCGAATGGTGGCCAAGCCGGGTTCGTCCGATTATGGCCGTTTGTCTGTCATGTTGCAGTCACGCTATAAAATGCATTGGCTGTTTGATGTTCCCCCCGAAGCCTTTGATCCTCCCCCGAGGGTGATGTCGGCAGTGGTGCGAATGGTTCCATTGCCTGACTCACGTCCAGCGCCGAAACAATGGCAGGTGTTTGAACAGGTGGTTGCCCGTTCTTTTTCGCAACGCCGAAAAATGTTGCGTCGCTCTTTGGCTGACTGGGAAATAGACTGGGATGTAGTGGGTATTCAGGAAACGGCTCGGGCTGAAGCCTTGAGTGTGGCTGATTTTATCCGTCTTTCCGACTATTTGCTGGATAGCGGTAAATTCAACCGGGTTTGAAGTGTGAAATAGCACTCGTTCCCACGTGGGAACGAGTTTGAGTTGCCTGGTTTTTAATTGTCCAACATTGGGGACTAATTGTTTAAACTTATAGTTTTATCTCCCGTTTTTTATCTGCTTGGCCATGAAAACCCGCATAATATCCCGACTGCGATCCTGAAGCAGGCTCGAGGTATGTTGCATGGCGTCCTGTAACGTGATGGGACCGTTACACAGGCTGAAGGCCGCGGTCATTCCCTGGCTGTATAAAGCCTGGTAATTGCTACCAAGGGTACCGGCAATCACAATCATTGGAACCTGATGCATTTGTGCCAGGGCGGCTATGCCGGCCAGGGCTTTACCTTGCAGGGTTTGATCATCCAGCTTACCTTCTCCTGTAATAATCAGATCGGCAATTTCAATCAGATCGGCCAGGCCCGCAAATTCGGCCACTATTTCCACCCCTGGACGAAATCGTGCATTCAAGAAACTCAATCCGGCAAAACCAAGGCCACCTGCTGCACCTGCACCCTGTTCATGACGCCTGTCTCTGCCAAGCGTGATCGCAGTAATATCGGCATAATTCGCCATGATCTGGTCAAGGAGCCGAGCCTGTTCTGGCGTAGCTCCTTTTTGTGGACCAAAAATCGCAGCAGCGCCATGGGATCCACATAAGGGGTTGCTGACGTCAGAGGCCAGGGTAAATGCTGTTTGCGCCAGGCGTGGCTCCAGACCTGAAAGATCTATTTTTTCCAGTCTGGACAGCGCTTCGGGTACGGGTTCCAGCAAGACATTGTTTTTATCCTTAAACTGAATGCCCAGGGCGGCAAGCATGCCAGCACCGCCATCGTTGGTGGCTGAACCGCCCAGCCCCAGAATGATGTGTTTGACATTTCTATTTAAAGCCTCAAGGATAAGTTGGCCAACGCCAAACGTATTGGCACGCAGTATATTTCTGTGCTGGGGCTGGATTTGCTCAAGACCGGCAGCACTGGCCATTTCTATAATGGCAGTGCCGGTGTCGTGCATGGCCCAGGTGGCTTGCACCGGGTGGCCCAAGGCATTGCGAACGGTGCTTTGCATGAGGGTGCACGGCGTGCTTTGGGCAATGGCCAGGACGGTACCTTCACCGCCATCGGCCATCGGGACGCAATGGATATTGGCATCGGGAGCTGCCTGCATTACGCCTTTGGCAATGGCTTTGGCCACGTCATGGGCTGGCAGGCTTTCTTTAAAAGAGTCGGGGGCGATGATGATTTTCATGGGATGTATGCATTCCCAACGCGGGAGCGTGGGAACGAGTATGCTCCTGGGCGGGAAAAAATCAAGTTTAAATTAATTGACACAGATCAGTTTCATGCTGTTGGTGCCGTTGCCGGGGGCTGACAGGTCTCCGTTGGTCACAATGATCCAGTCACCGCTGTTTAGCGTTTGGTGTTTTTTCAACTCATCAAGGGCGGCTTGCATAAGTATCGCAGGATCAAGATGGCTGTTGTCAAAATTTACCGGGTAAACGCCCCTGAAAAGGGCAACGCGGTTTTGGGTTTCTTTATGACGGGTAAAACAATAAATGGGAACGCCTGAACGGATGCGTGACATGATAAGTGGTGTATGGCCACTTTCGCTAAGGGAAATAATGGCTTTTACGCCAGGGAAGTGATTGGCGGCATACATGGCGGAAAGCGCGATGGCTTCATCACAGCGTGGAAAAACCTGCCCCAGTCGATGACCGGATTTATTTGACGTAGGATGTTTTTCGGCTCCCATGCAAATGCGTGACATGGCCGTGACGGCCTCAACCGGATAATTGCCCGATGCACTTTCGGCCGACAGCATGACCGCATCGGTATAGTCCAGAACAGCATTGGCGACATCAGACACTTCAGCGCGAGTGGGGATGGGGTTGGCAATCATGGACTCCATCATTTGCGTGGCCGTTATAACCACTTTATTCAGAGTGCGTGCATGCAGGATGATTTTTTTCTGTATGCCCACCAATTCCGCATCACCGACTTCAACCCCCAAGTCGCCACGGGCAACCATGACGGCATCACTGGCTGTAATCAACTCATCCAGGGCCTGGTCATCAACCACGGCTTCAGCGCGTTCAATTTTGGCCACAATCCAGGCGTGGCTACCGGCCTGGCGGGCAAGTTGCCTGGCATGCTCAATATCGCTGCCATAGCGGGGAAAAGAAACAGCGATATAGTCGGCATGAATGTCGGCAGCCAGTTTAATGTCTTCTTCGTCTTTAGCTGTAAGGCTAGGAGCGGAAAGACCGCCACCTTTGCGGTTGATGCCTTTGTTGTTGGAAAGCGATCCACCGCTCACGACTCGGGTATGCACTTCCTGGCCTTCAATGCCGGTAATTTCCAGCACGACCCGGCCATCATCAAGAAGCAGTTCATCTCCGGCCTGGCAGTCCGTCACCAGGGCTGGGTAGTCAATACCGACAATATGTGCCGTGCCTTCATTGTATGGATGGGTGTTGGATAGAACAAAGGGTTGTCCAGCCTGTAATGTAACCTGTCCGTTGATGAATCGGGCAATCCTGATTTTGGGGCCTTGCAAATCAACCATGATGGCAATATGTTTTTGCAGCTTGCGTGCGATTGCCCTGATGGTTTGGGCCTTATGGCGGTGTTCTTCGTGGTTGCCATGAGAAAAATTTAGCCTCGCAACGTTCATGCCAGCCAGAATCATCTTTTCAATTTGATCGGGCGTTTGGGTTGCAGGCCCCAATGTCGCCACAATTTTAGTGCGTCTTAGGTTCATTTTATTATTTTCTCATCATGTAATAATTTTGTTTGTGTTACAAAAAAGTAAGAAAATATCAATTAAAGTGTTGAAAACTTTATTGATTCATGTAGAATTAATTTCAACAAAAGCAGGTATGCAGCAAATAAATAAGGTTCAGGCAAGTACTGAGCCATCATACATAAATTATTAACTACTATCAGCAATTCAAAATCCTTTGGCAGTATAAGTTTTAGAAAACAAATATATATAAGTTTCAACTTTCACTGTTTCTGTACTTTTATCAGGACGAATGTATCACTTCCCTTCAATGTTAGGGAATATGTAGTCCGTTTCACTATCTAATTATGTGGCAATGTAACAAATTAAGAATTCAGCAATTTGATGGTTCAAGTTGCTGAGATTGGTGGGATGATCTCCCTGTTCGATATTGCATATATATGAGTAAATTGACTGGGTGGGATATTCCATTTTGCAGTAACCGTGCCGGACGGCATCCGGTTCGAAAAATGTATCCGTAAAGGAGCAGCAAAATGAAAAAACTACTACTTATCTCTGCGTTGACTTTGGCATCTGGTACGTTCATGGCTACCAGCGCACAGGCACAAACTTTTAGTATTGGGCTTGGCGGTTTTGGTGCAGGAGGAAGTGCAAGCAGTTCCACTAGTGGCGCATCTGGTACAGGAGGCACACAGGGCTCATTTGGTTTTGGGGCTGCCGGCAATCAATCCGGAGCCTTGACTCAGTCAAGCGGTACTGCTGCAGTTACCATGAGTCCTGTTGGAGTGGGTACATCTACAGGTGGACACTCTACTACTGAGCAATATGGTAACGGTTTCTCTTTAGGAGGAGCTGCCCAAGGTACATCTTCAAATGCCGGTAGTGGCTATAGTACCAACGCTGGCGGTTTTGGCGGTTTTGGTGGCTTTGGTCTGGTTGGTGGTCTCTGGCCATAACCCAGGGCTCAATCGCCTTAAAAATTATAATATGCATATTATTCTTGGAGGGGGTTTCCCCCTCCGAAAGGAATCGCCATGAAAAAAATATTCACTGCAATTGCACTATTATTTGCATCGGGTCAGGTACTGGCACAGGTTAACGTGGGTGCCGGGGCAGAAGCTTCTGCGGGGTCATCTTCCGGAGCCTCTTCAAGTGCAAACGTCACTTCGGGAGGAGCGGCCATTATTGACCTTACCTTTGGTGGATCAGAACAAAGGAAATCCCAGCGTATACACACGACCCCTAACGTTTATGCACCTGCAAGCATGTTTGGCGGGGCCAATAATTGCGGTCAATCCAATACTATTGGCGTCGGTTTTACCGGTTTTGGAATAGGTGGTTCGATGGCAGGTGAATCAGATGCGTGTAACGCACGAGAGGATACCAGTATTGCCTATAAACTGGGTTATAAGGAAGTTGCGGATATGCGTTTTTTCTGTTTTGGTGAAGACGTGAACCGCATGGCTTATGAGGCTACCGGACGGCGTTGTCCAAGCACGGCGACCGCCAAGGGTTTGCCAGAAAATGAGGTGGTTGCCAATCGGGTATCAGCACCTCCTGCAGTTGTGGTGAACAATCCTGGCACCAATGCAGTTGTAGCTAATACTGCCCGTACAAATTCTCCCAGGCAGGTCAGGGCCATTGCCTCAGGCAATGAGCTTGACGAGCAACGCTTGCGGGCTTTTTATGGCAATAATTAAGGGTTTGTTTGGTAAAGATGATTTCTACCTGAAAGAGACGTTATTAACAGGTGATTTTGGGGTATCACCTGTTAATAAGCAAGAAGATCTGATCGCGCTCTGTTGCTAATTAATTCAAGTTTGTATTAATTGGCAGACGAACAGTGAGGTATTGTCGGGTCATTGCTGTTTCGCTTTCAAACTCATGCATTTATTCTGCAGGTTCGGTCTCAGTCTCGTTTTCAAGGGCTTGAAATAGCTCCTCTTCGTTTAGCAACGCAGGGGCAGCCGATGTGCCTGCCAAGCCAAGCAGGGAGGATGCTCTCATGGCGAACTCATTCAAGCCCATTTTTTTGCCATTGAAGTCAATCTGACTGTCTTCGGGTTGATCGGCATCATAGGTGACTGAAGACGTGGTTTTGCCATCTTTGTAAATAGCCATGCCGGATTGTTCCGCGACAAGGTTTGCCATGGCAGCAAGGATTTGTGCTTGAGCATCAGCTTCGGCCTTGTCTGTACCTTCGGAGATCTGAATAATGCCTGAGCCATATTCTTTGATAAGATTGTCATCAATAGAAAAGGATAGATTGGCTTTGCGCAATGATTCAGCGGCAAATAATTCCGGAGACTCCCTTGATTCGGCAGAGGCTTTTTCTCCGTTAAAAGCAACTCCGAAATTCAGCGATGCTTCGCCGGTTGTCGCTTTTATACGGAAGGGATCAATATGGAACTCAAATTTGTCATCAGCCAGTTTGACAAACAGGGTTTCGAAATGATCGGCCAACTCTTCTTCCTCGAATGAAGCAGAACTCAGATCCAGGCTGGCTGTTGCGCGGCTAAACTCATTAAGCGCCTTCATGTCCAGGTTGTTCACGGTCATCTTCAGGGCTGTGGTGCCAAAATCAATTTTGTTGACGTTGATATTATTCACGGAATAGGTGATGTCACCATTGAGCAGGCCTGCGGAAGATTCAGTCGTGCTGGCATTGACGTCGACCGAGTCGATGGCAATGGATTGGTCCGAACTGGTAATATTGAATTTTCCAAATGTTAAGGAAGTATCACCAATATAATTTTTGTGGGCGGTTCGGGTTGTTTTATTGCTAAGCTTAAAGCCGTCCGTAGACAGACTGCTGGTGCTTTTTCCCGTTGCTTTCATCGCGCCACCCATGGCTTCTGTATTGAAAAAAGCGTAATCAAGATTCGTGTGCGTAATCGCCTGTATCGGTTCGACCATGATTTCAACATCCTGATCATCGAATTTCAGTGGTGCGGTTTCAATCGTATTGGCAATTTCCTTGGCAAAAGAAAGCACGCTGCTGGATGTAAACGGCTCCTGTCCATTGGCGGCATCAAACAGTATTTTTGTATTGTCATTGTTAATGAGCGTGGTTTTGCTAATGGCCAAGGCGGGCGTAAAACGACCTTCCTGAATTAATGGCAGGGGGCCGTGAAAAACCTGGTTCAGGAACGTAATATTGGAAAGTTCTTGGGGCAGATCAGGTACATCTATGTTGAGCTTATAAATCCCGGTAGAGGAAAGAAAGCCTTTTTCATAGCTGACCTCACTCAGACTGAGATAGGGAGAGGTGTGTGCCAGAAATTCATTGAGATTACTGATGGATTTATCGATCTCACCTTTGGCCTGTTGGCCAACGTACCAGGTAGAGCCTCCCCATACGACACCGGCAGCAACAAGCGCGCCAATAACAATATTTGTTGTTTTCATAATGTACCTTTTTAACTTTATGGTTGTTTAACAGGATTTATTCTGCATGCAAACCAGTGCCTGAAGCTTGCATGTTTTTGCGTTCGATCAGCTCGATCTTGTAGCCGTCGGGATCTTCAACAAAAGCAATAACGGTGGTGCCACCCTTAACCGGACCGGCCTCACGTGTCACTTTGCCTCCGGCAGCCTTGACGGCTTCACAGGCCTGGCCGGCATCTGGCACGCCAATGGCAATATGGCCATAGGCGGTACCCAGTTCATAGGAGTCAACACCATGGTTATAGGTCAGTTCCAGTTCGGCCTGATGGGGGTTGGCCTCAAAACCCAGGAAAGCCAGACTGTATTTGTATTCGGGGTTTTCCGAACGACGCAGCAGTTTCATGCCAATTACGTTTGTATAAAATTCGATGGAACGCTCAAGGTTGCCGACTCGAAGCATGGTATGTAGAAATTGCATGATGACTCCTGGTGGAAATGGTTACAAACGGACTATTTTAGCAAACCTGTCTTTACCCAATGATGGGTGCAGTATATTTAAATGACGGGTACTGTAAGAAAGATACAACGGCATTATATAGATGAAAACTGAAGGCGGGTGAGCGCTTTCATACCTATCTTAAAGGATGGGGAGCGTACGCAGGTTTTTTTGTTTCAGCCTGTTTTTGGCGGCTTCATAAGTGGGCAAAATGCGTTTGACTTCGGCCCAGAAGCGGGGACTGTGATTCATTTCTTTCAGGTGAGCAAGCTCATGGGCAATGACATAGTCAATCAGATCCGGGCACAGATGGATCAGGCGCCAGTTCAGGCGAATCTGCCCATTGGCGTTGCAGGAGCCCCAACGGGTTGTGGCACTGGACAGGCGCAGGCACTGGGGTTTTGTGCCGCTGCTTTGCTGGAAATGTCTCAGACGGGTTTCAAACCAGGCCAGGGCACGCCCCTGAAACCATTGGGTGCAAGCTGTTTTAATGGCCAGGGCATTGGCGGTGGATGGCAGGTTGAGATAGAGAAGATCGTTATCTTGTGCCAGATTGTAATTGCCCTCATAGCGGCATGAAGCCAGCTGCGGGTCAAGTTGAACAATAATTTGCCGGCCCATATACGGCAATTGCGTGCCATTTTGCCAGCGGATGGGGGTGGGGGATTCTTGTTGCCATTGCAGCAACTTGCTTTGGATCCAGGTTCTTTTTGCCTGGATGGCCTGATCGATGACGGTTTGCGAGACCCATTTTGGCGCGGTAATTTTCAGTCCTTCAGCGTTAACCGTAAAACCAATGCTTTGCCGATTGGAACGCTGAAGAGTGTAAGTAATTCTATCCATGGGTAGTGTTGATAAAGGATAGTTGATTCATGGATATTATTGCCTTTGTGGAGCGTCAGGTCTTGTCGGTGTAACGATGTGGACTCAGTACACGCATTTCCCCTTCAATCCATTCTTCAACTTTGCGGTTAAGTTGGTCGTGGGTAAGGCCTTCGGATGAAATGGGAGGGCCAAACGAGAAGGTCACCAGACCGGGTTTTTTGAGGAAAGAATTGCGCGGCCAGACTTCTCCGGCATTGTGCGCAACCGGAACGACCGAGGCACCGGCATGGACGGCAAGACGAGCCCCACCTGATTGGTAGCGGCCTTTTTGTCCGACGGGTATCCGGGTTCCTTCGGGGAACAGAACCGGGCTGTGGCCTTCGCGGATGCGCTTGCTGCCAATGTCCAATACCTGTTGCATGGCACCCTTGCGATCGGAGCGGTTGATGGGAATATTGCGCAGGCTGGCCAGCCCCCAACCGAAAAACGGGATGTAGTTCAGTTCTTTTTTATAAATGAAACAGGCCGGCTTGGGTGAGAACCAGGGGAAAAGCAGGGTTTCATAGGCAGACTGGTGTTTGCTTAGAAATACCACCGGTGTAGTGGGAATATTTTCCCTTCCCTTGATTTTCCATTTGATGCCAAGAATATATTTGGCTCCCCACATAAGCAGATGGGGCCAGCCTACCGTGAAACGGTATCGCCATTTGAAGGGAAAAGGCAGCAGCAGGAAACACCCGAGTGCGAAGGGAATGAGAGTAACGGCTTGAAAAACCAGAAACAGCAGGGCACGTAAAAAAGACATGATGATTAATTTTCCCGCAACCATTCATTGACAATATCCGCCAGGCTGGCACGGATTTGCGTGCCGGGTGGCAGATTGGGGTCATTTTTTGTTTTAAGGCCATTGCCGGTTTCCACCAGCCAGGGCTTCATGCCTGCGATCTGTGCGGCTTGCAGGTCGCGCAGGGAATCACCAATCACTGGAACCTGTGCCGGATCTATCTCGTAGCGGCGAATAATATCGTGAAGCATGCCTGGCAAGGGTTTTCGGCAATTACAGCCATCTTCCGGCTTGTGCGGGCAAATGAAAATGGCATCCACCTGCCCGCCCAGCAAAGTGAGCTCCTGATTCATTTTGGCATGCATGGCATTCAGATCGCTCATGCTGAACAGGCCCCGGCCCAGGCCGGACTGGTTGCTGGCAATCACCACTTTCCAGCCTGCCCGGTACAGGCGGGCAATGGCTTCGAGACTGCCGGGCAGGGGAACCCATTCATCGGCCGATTTAACAAAATCGGTACGATCCTGGTTGATGACGCCGTCCCGATCAAGAATCACGAGTTTCATTGCGCCAGCCTGGAAATGTCGGCCACCAGGTTCATGGTGCCATGTAACTGTGAAAGCAAAGCCAGACGGTTATTGCGGATGTTCGGGTCTTCAGCCATGACCATGACATCGGTGAAGAAGGCATCAACCGCTTCACGTGTGCTGGCAATGCTGCGTAAGCTGGTCTCAAACTCACCTTTGTTAAAGTGATCCAGAGCAACCGGCTGGATGGTTTCAATCGTGCCTGCCAGGGCTTTTTCTGCCGGCTCAAGCAGAATGTCGGCATTAATCGCAGGCAGTGATCCGTCGACTTTTTTCAGCAGGTTGGCAATCCGTTTGTTGGCGGCAGCCAGACTCTCGGCTTCGGGTAATTGTGCAAAGGCGGTAACGGCCTTGACCCGGTCGATAATTTCATTCAGTGGCGGTGCCAAAGCAATAACAGCATCTACAACTGAGCGGTCATACTCGTTATTGAGCTGATTGCGGTAACGTTCGTAAATGAATTCCTGTACTTCGGTGACCGTGTTCGGGTTCAGGCTGATGTTTTCAAACGTGCCAGCGGCAAATTCAAGCAATTCATTCAGGGACAGCCTGGTTTGCAGGTTCAGGAACTGGCCGGCGGCCAATTGCTCAACCGCACTGATCAGGCCCAGCGCGGCACGGCGCAAGGCGTAAGGGTCACGCTCACCGGTGGGAACCAGACCAATCCCCCAAATGCCAACCAGGGTTTCGGCGCGTTCGGCAATAAACAAAATGGCCGAGGTCAAGGTTTCCTGGCTGACGGGCTTGTCGTAACGCACGCGGTACTGGTCTGCCAGGGCTGTCACGATTTCTTCGGGCTCGCCATCGGCCTTGGCATAGTAGGCGCCAATAATGCCCTGCAGTTCAGGGAATTCACCCACCATGTTGGAACTTAAATCGGCTTTGGCCAAGAGGGCGGCACGGTCGGCCAGCGCGACATTGGCGCCAAGCTGCTGGGCAATGTAAGCGGCAATTTTCCGGACCCGTTCGGAGCGGTCCAGCTGGGTGCCCAGTTTGTTGTGGTAAACAATGGTGGCCAGTTGCTCGACACGTGCGGCCAATGGCATTTTACGGTCGGTATCGAAGAAAAATTCGGCATCGGCCAGGCGCGGGCGCACGACCCGTTCGTTGCCCTCGATAATCTGTTGTGGGTTCTCGATGTCCATGTTGCTGACAATCAGGAAGCGGTGTGTCAGCTTGCCAGTGGCCGGGTCGAACAGGGGGAAATATTTCTGGTTCAGGCGCATGGTCAGGATCAGGCATTCTGGTGGTACGGCCAGGAATTTTTCCTCAAACTGACCGATATACACGGCTGGGTATTCCACCAGTGAAGTGACTTCGTCGAGTAGCGCGGTGACCTCGGGATCGTTGCCAATAGTGGCACCCAGTGAGGCCGCTTTTTCAGCCAGCAGGGCACTGATCATGTCGCGACGTTCTTCATACGAGGCAATGACCTTGCCTTCTTCGCGCAGTTGCTGCTCGTAGGTGTTGGCATGGTTTAACTGAACCGGTGCCTGGCTAAGGAAGCGGTGTCCCCGGGTTACGTGGCTGGATGAAATGCCCAGCACGCTAACTGGCAGGACCTGGTCACCAAACAGGACAACCAGACCATGCACGGGGCGTACGAAGCGGACACTGGTTTGTCCGTCGGCCAGTTGATAGCGCATGACTTTGGGAATGGGCAGGTTGGCAATCGCCTCATCAATGGCGGTTTGCAGGAATGCGGCCAGTTGTGCGCCGGGGGCGGTGCCTTTGGCGATTAAATATTCCTGTTTGCCATCGGATTCGCGAGTCAGGTCAGCAACACTCAAGTGTTCCAGGCCTTTGGCGGCCAGTTTTTTTTGCAGGGCGGGGCTGGCATTGCCGTTTTCGTCAAGGCCGATTTTCACAGGCATGAGTTTTTCTGCAAAGGCCTGTTCGGGAGCCTGCGCCAATACCTGGCTTAAGCGGACACCAAGCCGGCGTGGTGTGGCAAAGGACTCAAGCGCGCACTGTTCACCCAGAAGGTGTTGTTTGTTCAGGGACTGGTAAACACCTTGGGCAAATGCCTTGCCCAGCTTTTGCAATGCCTTGGGAGGCAGTTCTTCGGTAAGTAATTCGATCAGTAAAGGATTCGTTGACATTTATGCAATCTCTTGTTTTTTCAGCATCGGGAAGCCAAGCTGTTCACGGGAGTCGTAATAGCACTGGGCAACTGCACGGGACAGGTTGCGGATACGGCCAATATAGCTGGCCCGTTCGGTAACGCTAATGGCGCCCCGGGCATCAAGCATATTGAAAGTATGGGCGGCTTTCAGGACGACCTCGTAGGCAGGCAGGGCCAATGGGATCTCGACCAGTTTTTTGGCTTCGGCTTCGTAGTCATTGAAATGCGCAAACAGCATTTCTGTTGAGGCGTATTCAAAGTTGTAGGTGGATTGTTCAACTTCATTCTGGTGAAACACGTCACGGTAATACACGGTATCGCCATTGGGACGACGGGTCCAGACAAGGTCATAAACACTTTCCACGTTTTGCAGATACATGGCCAGGCGTTCAAGACCGTAGGTGATTTCACCGGTGGTGGCCGGGCAGTCAAGGCCGCCTACCTGCTGGAAGTAAGTGAATTGCGTGACTTCCATGCCATTGAGCCAGACTTCCCAGCCCAGGCCCCAGGCACCCAGCGTGGGGTTTTCCCAGTCATCTTCAACGAAGCGGATATCGTGTTCCAGGGGGTTGATGCCCAGCGCTTGCAGCGAACCGATGTAAAGATCAAGAATGTCGGGTGGAGCCGGCTTGAGCACAACCTGGTACTGGTAATAGTGTTGCAGGCGGTTGGGATTTTCGCCATAGCGGCCATCTTTGGGGCGGCGTGATGGCTGCACATAAGCGGCATGCCAGGGCTCGGGACCGATGGCGCGCAGGAAAGTGGCTGTATGGGACGTACCCGCGCCCACTTCCATGTCGTAAGGCTGGAGCAACGCACAACCTTGTGCGTCCCAGTATTCCTGAAGTTTTAAGATAATTTGCTGAAAAGTAAGCATGAATTCGACTCTAGCATCGGATGAATAACCAAACCTTGGATTTTAGGGTATTTGTTGCGGTTCTAGGGATAATTTGTGGTTTGAAAGGGTAAAATGCCTCAATAACCCCGAACCTACAGGAGACAACTGTGACAGAATTGGTGAAATCAGAAATCATTGGCCGGGTATTGGTCATTACCATCAACCGACCTGAAGCCCGCAACGCCCTTACTTACGATACTTCTTTTGCGCTGGCTGCCGCGCTTGACCAGCTTGACGCCAATGATGACCTGACGGTGGGCATTCTTACCGGACAAGGCAATACGTTTTGTTCGGGCATGGATTTGAAAGAGTTCGCCAAAACCCAGCGCCGTGCCGTGGTGCCGGGCCGCGGTCTGGGTGGTTTGTGTGAGGCACCGCCTCAAAAACCCCTGATTGCCGCCATCGAGGGCTATGCGTTGGCCGGTGGCTGTGAATTGGCGCTGGCCTGCGATTTGATCGTGGCCGCTGAAAATGCCCAGTTTGGCTTGCCTGAAGTAAAACGTGGCCTGGTGCCCGGTTCGGGTGGCATGCTGCGCCTGCCGCAAAGGCTGCCGTACCACGTTGCCATGGAGATCTTATTAACCGGTGACATGATTCCCTCCACGCGTGCGCACCAGCTTGGTTTGGTCAATCAACTGACAGAACCGGGCAAAGCGCTGGAAGCTGCGCTAAAATTGGCTGAGAAGATTGCAGCGAATGGCCCTCTGGCCGTACGTACGGTCAAGCAGGTGGTGGTGCAGTCACAAGACTGGCGCCAGGAAGACATGTTTGCCCTGCAACAGCCACGCATGGCGCATATCTTTGTTTCAGAAGATGCCAAAGAAGGGGCTACCGCATTCGCCGAAAAACGGGCTCCGGTCTGGAAAGGCAAATAAACCGTAAAGTTGTTAACCGTTAGTTTTTTGAAAAAGTTGATTGAACAATGACTACCATTATCAAAGAAGAGGACCTGATCCAATCCATCGCGGATGCGATCCAGTTCATCAGTTTTTACCATCCTGCCGACTATATTCAGCATCTGGCTCGTGCCTATGAGCGCGAAGAAAGCCTGGCAGCTAAAGATGCGATTGCCCAAATTCTGACCAACTCCCGCATGTGCGCGGAAGGGCATCGCCCCATTTGTCAGGATACCGGCATTGTGAACGTTTTCCTGAAAGTGGGTATGGATGTCAAGTTTGATCTGAAAGGTACGCTGCAAGAGGCATGTGATGAAGGCGTTCGTCGCGGTTATCTGGATCCTGACAACAAGCTGCGTGCTTCCGTGCTGGCTGACCCCATTTTTGAGCGCAAGAATACCAAAGATAATACCCCCTGTATCCTGAGCGTTGAGCTGGTTCCTGGTGACAAGGTTGACGTTCAGGTTGCGGCCAAAGGCGGTGGTTCAGAAAACAAAACCAAGTTCGCCATGCTCAACCCCAGTGACTCGATCGTTGACTGGGTACTGAAAACCGTTCCGCAAATGGGGGCCGGCTGGTGTCCTCCAGGCATGTTGGGTATAGGGGTGGGTGGTACCGCTGAAAAAGCCATGTTAATGGCCAAGCAGTCACTGATGGAAGACATCGACATGTACGAGTTGCTGGCCCGTGGCCCGCAAAACAAACTCGAAGAGTTGCGTATCGAGCTGTATGAAAAAGTCAATGCCCTGGGAATTGGTGCCCAGGGTTTGGGTGGCCTGACAACCGTGCTGGATGTCAAAATCAATACTTACCCAACCCATGCCGCCTCTAAACCCATCGCCATGATTCCAAACTGTGCGGCAACCCGTCATGCCCACTTTGTACTGGATGGTTCAGGCGTTGCCGTGTTAACACCGCCTTCTTTGTCTGATTGGCCAGATGTGCAATGGGCACCCGATTACAACAAGTCCAAACAGGTGAATCTGGATACCCTGACCAAAGAAGAAGTGGCCAGCTGGAAACCCGGTCAAACCCTGTTGCTGTCCGGCAAAATGCTGACCGGTCGTGATGCCGCCCACAAGCGCATCCAGGACATGTTGGCCAAGGGCGAGTCATTGCCGGTTGATTTCACCAACCGTGTTATTTATTATGTTGGCCCGGTTGATCCGGTGCGTGATGAAGTGGTTGGCCCTGCAG
Source organism: Advenella sp. EE-W14 (assembly GCF_012923605.1). Classification (NCBI taxonomy): domain Bacteria; kingdom Pseudomonadati; phylum Pseudomonadota; class Betaproteobacteria; order Burkholderiales; family Alcaligenaceae; genus Advenella; species Advenella sp. EE-W14. Next base: position 217,389 of record NZ_JAAVNG010000007.1, read on the forward strand.
GCCCCACCACGGCAACCCGTATGGACAAATTCACCGATATGATGCTGGAAAAAACCGGCCTGATTTCCATGATCGGCAAGGCCGAGCGCGGACCGGTCGCGATCGAGTCCATTCGCAAGCACAAATCGGCTTATTTAATGGCGGTGGGTGGTTCGGCTTACCTGGTGTCCAAAGCGATTCGTAGCGCTAAAGTCGTGGGCTTCGAGGACCTGGGCATGGAAGCCATTTACGAGTTTGAAGTGAAAGACATGCCGGTAACCGTCGCCGTTGATTCCGAAGGTACCTCTGTTCATAAAACAGGTCCCAGAGAATGGCAAGCCAAAATCGGTAAAATTCCAGTAGCGGTAGAAGAGTTGTAAGCCGTTTCTGTTGTTGAAGACAAAAACACCGGTCGGGTTTTATTATCCGCCGGTGTTTTTTTATGTGCTTAATGTGGTGTTTTCACGTTTGCAACGGTTCGTATGCCTTGATAATGAAAGATATGTTGATTCAGGTTTAAAGCAGTTCAATGCCCTGGTCTTTGCACTGCTCCAGCAGGGTGTCAAGGGTACCTTGAGCCAGAACAATGTCTGGTGCCAAGTCTTGCAGGGGCAATAACACAAAGGCCCGTTGGTGCATGCGCGGATGCGGCAGGGTCAGTTCAGCCGAATGATTGATTTCATCGTTGAATAGCAGGATGTCCAGATCCAGTGTGCGGGGCGCGTTTATATAGGGCCGTTCCCGGCCATAGCGGTTTTCAATTTCTTGCAGCAGATGCAGCAGCGCCAATGAGCTTAATGAGGTTTCAAGCCGGGCGACCGCGTTGACATAGTCGGGCCCTGATGAATCGACCGGGCTGCTGCGGTAAAAGCGGGAACACTCCAGCTGGTGAATGGACGGATGGTCGGCCAGATTGACCAGTGCCTGTTGCAGGATATTGCGACTTTCACCCAGATTGGAGCCAAGGCCGATATACGCGATGTTCATGAAATGTCCTGCTGTGGCAAAGCGGCTTTCTTGCGGGCAGGCGAACGACGCTTGCGACGTTTGCGTGCGGTACCCGCCGAACCGGGGGTGCCTTTCAGTTTTTGCGTCAGTTCTTCAATCATCCGGGTTTTGCCAGCCGCATCGGTATCTGCCAGATCCATCCACCATTGAGCCTGAACGCTATCGAATTCACCGCTGGCTGCACGCAATTGCAGAAAATCACAGGCGGCCCGAAAACGGGGCTGCTCGGTCATTTTCCAGATCTGGCGTGGAACGGGATGTTCAAAGCGGGGCTGCATGAACCAGATTTCACGCATATCGGTGGTGTGACGCCGCTGGATGGCCAGTTTGTGAACCTGGTCTTCAAGCACCTGGTCTGCCGCATGAATCAGTGCCTGCATGGGCGGTTCTTTTTGCGCAATATTACGTTTCCAGTACACATCCACCAGGCGCCATAACAGCGCGGCATAAAGGAAACTGGGGCTGACCGACTTGCCCTGACGGACCCGGTGATCGGTGCGGTCAAGAGTCAGTTCGACAAATTTCTGGCCACCTGGCTGCTTCAGGACCACATCCAGCAGGGGCAGGGTTCCTTCGTGCAGGCCTTCTTCGCGAAGCTGTTTCAGACAGGCCAGGGCATTGCCGCAGGTCATGAGTTTAAGGGTTTCATCAAACAGGCGCGAGTCGGGCACATTGGAAATGAGATCGGCCAGTCGTTTGATGGGTTCCTTGGTGTGGGGCTCGATAGTGCCATTCAGTTTGGCGGCAAAGCGTACCGCCCGCAACATGCGGACCGGATCTTCGCGGTAACGGGTTTCAGGGTCGCCAATAATGCGTACGATGTGCTTGCGAAGATCTGACAGGCCATTATGGTAGTCGATCACCTGCTCGGTAAGCGGGTCGTAATACAGGGCGTTAAGGGTGAAATCGCGTCGGGCGGCATCTTCTTCCTGGGTGCCGAAGACGTTGTCGTTGAGGATGCGGCCGTGTTCATCGGTTTTGTTCTGGCCATTGCTATTGGCCCTGAAAGTTGAGGTTTCAATGATTTCGGGGCCAAAAACCACGTGCACCAATTGAAAGCGCCGGCCAATAATGCGGGCTCGCCGGAAAGAGGCACGGACCTCTTCGGGGGTGGCATTGGTGGCCACATCAAAATCCTTGGGCTCCAGGCCCAGGATAAGATCGCGCACGGCACCTCCTACGATAAAGGCCTGGAACCCTTTCTGGTTTAATACCTCGCAGACCTTGATGGCGTTGCGCGAGACAAGCCGGCGATCAATGCCGTGTTGCTCCTGGTGGTAAATCCGGGCTTTGGTTTTTTTTGTGTCGCTGGCCGGGGAATTGAACAGGCGGCTGACGAAGCTTTTAATGGTGCTTTTGATCATAGGGACGAAATAAATGAAGATATTGTTATTTTAAAGCAAACAGATCAAGAACTGGCCAGCCGTTTTCATGTGCTGTTTTACGCAGGAACTCATTGGGGTTGGTGGCAACCGGGTTACTGACAACTTCAAGCAGGGGCAGGTCATTTTGCGAGTCGCTATAAAAATAGGACTCGGTAAAATCGTCCAGTTTTTTGCCCATGGACTCAAGCCACATGTTAACGCGGGTTACCTTGCCTTCCTTGTAACTGGGGACGCCTTGCACCCGGCCGGTAAAGCGGCCGTTGACATATTCGGGCAGGGTGCCGATTAAATGTTCGATACCAAACGCACGGGCTACCGGGGACGTGACGAAAGAGTTGGTGGCCGTCACAATGCAGCACAGATCACCGTTTTCCTGGTGCTGGCGAACCAGGTCGATGGCACTGGCCTGAATGGTGGGACGCACCACCTCACACATGAATTGCTCATGGAACCGGGCCAGGTCATAAGGGCTGTGCATTTTAAGAAAGCTCAGCATGAACTCGGCAGATTCCTCTATTTTCAGAATACCTGCCGTGTATTTTTCCATCAGTTCATGGTTTTTTTGCTGGATGGCGACAGGATCACCGGCCAGATTGTTGCGAGCTAAAAAATCAACCCATTCGCGATCAGTGTCAATGGGGAGCAGCGTATGGTCAAGATCGAAAAGGGCCAGATTGGTAGATGTCATGATTTTGTTTTAATGAAAAAAGCTTTAAGTAAAGGGACGGTAATAGGGCGTCTTGTAGACAGTGAATAGGTGTCCAGGGCATCGAGCAGGTTGAAAAGGGCGGCAATATCACGCGAATAATGGGTGAAAATCCAATGCGTGACTTCGTGGCTTAATTGCAAGCCTTTTTCGCGGGCACGATGTTGCAAAGCGGTAAGGCGTTGCTCGTCACTGAGTTGTTCGAGCCGATAGACCAGTTCCCAACCAAGTCGGGTTCGCAGATCTTCACGGATAGGCATGGCCAGCGGAGATACATTGCCGGAAACCAGCAGTATGAAGGCATCGGGCGTGTTCTTGCGCAGTTTCCATTCATTATACAGACTGAACAGTTCGGCCTGTTGGTCTTCGTTTAAGGATTCAATGTCATCAATGGCCACCAGGGGTGGGGTATTCTGGAAAGTAATGGATGCCAGAAAGGGGTGGCTTTCATGATTGAAATAAGTGCCCTGGTGGCAGGCAGCCATCGCTTTGAGTAAATGGGTTTTGCCACAGCCGTTGCTTCCCCAAAGATAGAGTGATTGCCCCGGCTGGAGGTGACGCAGCGTGGTAATGGCTTCAGCGTTTTGCCCCACGATGAAATTGTCAAGGGTGGGCTCGGGAACCGGAGAGACTTCAAGCGTTAATTGTTCATTCATTTTTATAAAAAGTACTATTCAGGTATTGACCATAAACGCGACGGACCAATACCGACAGGGCTGCACTGATCGGCAGGGCAAGCAGAACACCAAAAAAGCCAAAAATTTCGCCAAATACAAACAGGGCAAAAATGATGACCAGTGGATGCAAGCCAATTCGGTCACCCATAATCTTGGGGGTTAAATATAAGCTTTCGAAAACCTGACCTATGCCGAACACAATAGCAACGGCAATAAGACCGTAGTAACCCTCGAATTGTAATAGAGCCGAGAGGATTGCGAGCAATAATCCCAGTCCGAAGCCCAAATAAGGGATAAAAACCAGTAATCCGGTAATGACGCCAATGGGAATCGCACTGTCAAAATCGGCAATGGACAGGCCAACGCTGTAATAAACCGCCAGAATCAGCATGACCAGAATTTGTCCGCGCAGGAAACTGGACAGCAGTTTGTCTATTTCATTGCCGATATCAAGGGCGGTATTCAGAAAGCGGCGTGGAATGATTTCACTGAAACGGTGGAGGAAAGTGTTCCAGTCAAATAACAGGTAAACCAGCACAACCGGGGTGAGCATGCCACTGGCAATATAGAAAACCAGGGTGGAGCCACTGGCTTTCAGATAATTGAGTGCCGTCGTGAAAAGGCTGTCGGTGCCGGTGACGGCATCTTGCAGGAGCAGGCGGATGCGGGAGATATCCAGTTTGCTGTCTACGCCAAGCCATTCATCAATGTTGGGAGCCAGTTGGGTATTGTATTGATGAACCCATATTGGCAATTGCCCGATAACCAGATTGATTTCCCGACGTAACAGCGGAATAATGATCAACATGATGCCCAGAAGGACGGCAAACAGTAAAAACACCATGAAGAACACGGCCAGCCAGCGTGGCAGATGTAAACGGACCAGCAACTCTACACCGGGGGCCAGAATATAGGCCAGCGCCAGTGCCAGCATGAACGGAGTCAGCACCGGAGACAGGATATAAAGTAGAATTAGCAGGCATATTCCAACTCCTGACCACAAAAGTGTCTGATTTCTACGTAAATTTTTCTCATTCATCGTAAAATTGCGTTTACTCCATTTGATTTATGACATTTTTACATATTTAGGCTCGTTTCTCATGACAAATTCAACAAAATCCTCTTTGACCTATCGTGATGCAGGTGTGGATATTGATGCTGGCGACGCATTGGTTGATCGCATCAAGCCATTGGCTGCCAAAACCATGCGCGAAGGTGTGATGGCCGGGATCGGCGGTTTTGGGGCTTTGTTTGAAGTACCCAAAAAATACCAGGAACCCGTTCTTGTTTCCGGCACCGATGGTGTGGGTACCAAATTGCGTCTCGCGTTTGAGTGGAATCGCCACGATACGGTAGGTATCGACCTGGTAGCCATGAGTGTAAACGATATCCTGGTGCAAGGGGCCGAGCCATTGTTTTTCCTTGACTACTTTGCCTGCGGAAAACTGTCCGTGGATACCGCGGCCAGCGTGGTAGGAGGTATTGCCAAGGGTTGTGAGCTTTCCGGCTGCGCCCTGATTGGTGGTGAAACCGCGGAAATGCCCGGCATGTATCCGGACGGTGAATATGACCTGGCCGGTTTTGCCGTGGGTGCGGTTGAAAAATCCAGGATCATCAATGGCAAGTCCATTCAGGTCGGTGACCGTATTCTGGGCCTGGCATCCAGCGGTGCACACTCAAACGGTTTTTCCCTGATCCGTAAAATTATTGAACGTGCCGGCGCCCAGCCCAATGACGACTTCCACGGTCAACCCCTGGTTGATGTTGTCATGGCGCCGACCCGTATTTATGTTAAACAGGTGCTGGCTGCACTGGCCAAGCATGGTACCGATATCAAGGGCCTGGCCCACATTACCGGTGGTGGCCTGTTAGACAACGTACCCCGTATTTTGCAACCTGGTCTGTCCGCCCGTTTAAGCAAAGACGCCTGGGAATTGCCTGAACTGTTCAAGTGGCTGCAACAAGAGGGTAATGTTGAAGACACCGAAATGCATCGTGTATTCAACTGTGGTATTGGCATGGTGCTGGTGGTTTCCGCCAGCCAGGCCGCGGACATTACTGCCACCTTGCAGGAGCAGGGTGAAACCGTTTATCAGCTGGGTGAAATCGTTCCGCAGGAAGATGGCATGGAACAGACCGTCGTTGTTTAAGTTATAAAACAACGCAAAAAAGCAATAAGGGCTTGCCGTGGCAAGCCCTTGTTTTATTGTTGGAGGGAGGTCTCCAGGTCATGGGCAATGGCGTCTATGACCTGCACTGCCACGTTATGGGCCATGCAATCAATCCGGATTCGGTCGGGTTGGGCGCGCAACCAGGTAATTTGGCGTTTTGCCAGCTGGCGCGTGGCGGCAATGGCTTTTTCACGGGCCTCTGGCAAATCATAGTCGCCATTCAAGTGTGACCATATTTGCCGGTATCCCACGCAGCGAATGGATGGCAGGTCAGCGTGCAGCTCGGGGCGTTGTTTAAGCTGTTGGACTTCCTCAACAAACCCCTTTTCAAGCATCTGATCAAACCGGGCGGCGATGCGCTCGTGCAGATCCAGGCGGTTGGCTGGCTCAAGGCTGATGGTTTTGTACAGAAAATCACCGGCTTTTTCTGCCGGCTGCTCAAGCAGTACAGACATGGGCTTGCCGGAAATGCGATAAATTTCCATTGCACGTTGTACCCGCTGGCTGTCATTGGGAGCCAGGCGGGCAGCGGTAACGGGATCGACCTTGGCCAATTCAGCATGCAGGGCGGGCCAGCCGTGCTGACGGGCAAAATCCTCCAGCTCCTGGCGAATATCCTCATGGGCAGCCGGCAATTCATTAAGCCCTTCGCGCAGTGCCTTGTAATACATCATGGTGCCACCGGCCAGGATTGGAATCCGGCCCCGCGCCTGAATGGCGGAAATAAGTTCTGCGGCATCCCGGGTGAATTCGGCGGCACTGTAGGTTTGTGCCGGATCACGGATGTCCAGCAGGTGCTGGGGGGTTTGTGCCTGTTCTTCCCGGGATGGCTTGGCGGTGCCAATATCCATGCCTTTATAAATAGTGGCCGAGTCCACATTAATGATTTCAATGGGCCAGCGTTGGGCAATGGCCAGTACACTGGCGCTTTTACCGGATGCGGTGGGGCCTGCAATACAAATAATGGCTGGGTGCCTGGTGTCCTGAGTTGGCATGGTCTTGGATGGCAATGGGCTGTTATGAAAAAAACACAAAAAATAACAGGCAGTGAGTTTTCTGCCCGTTCAAGGGGTAGTTTAGCATTAGCCGAAGCCTGATTATTGGGAACCCCGATGCTTTTTGCTGCTTTATTGCCCGCGCATGAACAGTTTATCCAGGTCGTTCATGGTCCATTGGAACCAGGTGGGGCGGCCATGGTTGCACTGGTTGGCCCTTTCGGTCTGTTCCATTTGGCGCAGCAGGGCATTCATTTCTTCCAGGCTTAAACGGCGATTGGCCCTGACGGAGCCGTGGCAGGCCATGGTGGAGAGCAACTCATTGCGCTGTTCGGTCAGGTGTCTGGATACACCGGCCTGGCTCAAGTCTTTCAAAACATGCAGTACCAGGGATTCAATATCGCCATGGGCCAGCAAAGCGGGTACCGAGCGCACGGTAATGGCACGTGGGCCGGCAGCCGTCAGGTTAAGTCCCAGCGCATGCAAGGCTTCGTGGTGTTCCTCCAGCAAGGCCACTTCTTTTTCAGAGCAATGAAAAACAACCGGCACCAGCAGGTCTTGTCTGGGCATGCTGTGCGTGTCCAGGGCGGTTTTCAGCTTTTCATAAACCACCCTTTCGTGGGCGGCATGCATGTCTACCAGCACCAGTCCCCTGGAGTTTTGAGCCAGGATATAGATACCATGCAACTGGCCCAGTGCCATGCCCAGTGGAAATGTATCTTCTTCGGGCAGGGAAGCGGGAGGTGTTTTACCGGCTGTGCTGGCCGGGTAAGCAGGGGGATTGAAAACGGCTCCCACCGTGCCGGTTGTATTGTTTCCCGGTGCGTTTTCATTGAAGTGGCTGGCCGGCAGCTGGTCGGAAGATGCTAGTGGACGGTAAGCCTGGGTCCAGGCCTGTTGATGGTCCAGGCTCAAAGGTGTTTGCCGCTGATAGGGGTTGAAGCGGGCGGCTGGCTGGTTGGCCGGGGAAGTGCCGCCATTGTGACTGGTGGTTGTTGATGTGTCAGGCAAGGTGGCTGGCGCAAGTCCGGCAGGCAGTTGGGCCGGCAGCCGGTTCATGGCATCTTGCTGGCCGCCTGCACTGGCCAGTGCAGCGGCAACGGTTTGCGAAACACAACGGTAAACCGCGCCACCATCCCTGAATCTGACTTCATGTTTGGCGGGGTGTACGTTGACATCGACCGTATTGGGATCGATATTCAGGAACAGGACATAGGCCGGCTGGCGGTCACCGTGCAAGACATCGGCATAGGCAGTGCGAATGGCATGGGACACGGTGCGATCGCGTACATAGCGGCCATTCACATACAGGTATTGTTTATCGGCACGGCTGCGGGCGGCATTGGGTTGGGTGATCAGCCCGTGCAGGCTGGCCAGGCCAACGTCGGCATTCACGGGAATGCCGGCATCGATAAACTCGGCTCCCAATACATCACGGATGCGCTGAAACGAATCGGTGCTTACCCATTGGCGGTAGGCCTTGTCGTTATGAAAAAGGCGAAAAGCCACTTCCGGGAACGCCATGGCGATTCTTTCCACGGCATCCAGGCAATGCCCCAGTTCCGTTGTTTCCGATTTCAGGAACTTGCGGCGGGCCGGGATCCGGTCAAACAGCTGGCGCATGTCGATGGTGGTGCCATAAGCGCCAGAGGCCGGTGTTATTTCATTGTGAGCCGCATCTATTTGCCAGGCGTGATCATCGGTCTGTGTGCGAGAGGTAATGACAAGTCGTGACACCGAGGCAATCGAGGCCAGAGCCTCGCCCCGGAAACCCATGGAGTTGACCGATTCCAGTTCCTCAAGTGAGGTGATTTTGCTGGTGGCATGGCGCATGAGGGCCAGTGGCAACTCGTCCCTGGGGATGCCGGTACCGTCATCGGTGATACAGATTCGCTTGATTCCTCCACCTTCAAGGCGGATTTCAATGGCGCGTGCCTGTGCATCAATGGCATTTTCAAGCAATTCCTTGAGGACTGAGGCGGGGCGCTCGATGACTTCACCGGCCGCGATCTGGCTGATGAGTTGATCGGGAAGGGGGGAAATATGGCGTCTTGGCATGTTGCCTAAAGGAAAATTTCAGCTAAATGAAAAAGGGAGCCGTAAACGGCTCCGTAAAGGTACTGCAGCAAAATGCATGCGCTACTATCGCATGCATTTTCATTTTGCCTTAAAAGCAACAATGTGTCTACCCTATACGGGCAAGTGGGGGGTTTGTTGCAAAATAACCCTTGACCCCAGATAAAATCGCGCTGGCAATTTGTTGCTGGTTGTTAGTGTTTCTTAGGAAGCGTTCTTCTTGCGGATTGGAAATGAAGGCGGTTTCAACCAGGATGGAAGGGATGTCTGGTGCCCTTAAGACCGCAAAACCGGCCTGTTCAACGCGCCGACTCTGGATGCCGTTAACCTGGGCCAAAGAGTTAAGCACGCGGTGACCGATATCCAGGGAATCCTTGATTTGGGCGGTCGTTGACATATCCAGTAACACGCTGGCGGTGTGTCTGTCGTGATTGCCAATATCGATACCGCCAATCAGGTCGGCGGCATTTTCTTTTTTAGCCAGCCAGCGGGCAGAAGCACTGGAAGCGCCACCGCGGGAAAGCGCAAAGACAGAGGTTCCGCGTGCGGATTTGTTGGTGAAGGCATCGGCGTGAATGGAGATGAAAAGGTCGGCCTTGACCCGGCGGGCTTTCTGGACACGAACATGCAATGGGACAAAAAAATCGGCATCGCGGGTCATGTAGGCACGCATATTGGGCTGTGCATTAATAAGATTGCGCAGGCGACGGCCAATGGCCAGGACGATATCTTTTTCTTTGGTACCCATGCCGCCAATGGCGCCAGGATCTTCTCCACCATGCCCCGGATCAATGGCGATAAGAATCGGACGGTTGGCACCGCCACGATTTCCGGTATTAGCAGGCTGGCGCGGTTGTACCTGACCGTTGACGGAGGGTACAGGAGCGTTGTTGCGGTTTTGGGCAAGTTTATCCAGGACGCTGGCCAAGGGGTCGTCACCGGCCATGTTCGAGCTGAGCGCCAGCAAGGGGTCTTTGGCTACCTTGGGGTATAAATCCAGAACCAGACGGTATTGGTAATCGCCAATGGGTTTGAGGGTAAAGACCTGGGGGGCAATGGCTTGTTTTAAATCCAGGACGAGACGAACAACGTCGGCACGGTTTTGGGCGACCCGTACGGCAGAAATATAAGGGTCATTGGGTTTGATTTTGGAAATGAGCGAGTTAAGGGCTGTACTCATGGTGAGACCCTGCAAGTCAACCACCAGACGATTGGGGTTGGACAGGGTGAAATGCTCGGCCTTGAGAGGAGCGTTCAATTCCAGGGTAACTCGCGTGTATTCATCGGCCGGCCAGGTACGCACGGCCAGAATCTGGCTGGTGGCTGCCTGGGCTACTTTGGAAATGACGGGAAGTGACAACAGAGTAGCAGCTGTTGCCAGAATACGACGACGCGTCATTGGACGAGTGTTTGTATATTCATTTGTTGTAGCTGTTTTATCCATGATTGACCCTTTTCCGAAAACGCTTGTATTTTTGCATCGCGACCTGAGGAAGCGTAATTGAGTGACAGTTCAATATCGGGGGGAGGCAGGCTTGAACCCGCTTTTTCGGCCCACTCGATGAGGACGATGGCATCTTCAAGCAAATTCTCACGGAACCCTGCGTCCTGCCATTCGTTTGTGTCACTAAATCTATAAAAATCAAAGTGATACAAGTATAAGCTAGAAACTTTATAGCTTTCAAGCAGGGTATACGTAGGGCTTTTGATGCGCCCGGTTACCCCCATTGCCCTTAAAAAAGCTCTTGCAAAACTTGTTTTTCCTGCTCCCAGATCTCCTTTCAAGTGGATGTGTCCCCCTTTTTTTAAGTGGGGATCATGGTGGCAACCATTTGATATTTCAGTGCTTATTAAGGTCGCGAGCTGTTGGGCCAGACGATCGGTAGCGCTTTCGTCTGGTAAATAAACAGTTATAAAATTGTTAAGTTCGCTGGACATAAGACCTGAAAATGTGGTTTTTTTAATACTTTTATTATAAATTCAGTTAAAGTAAATTCTGGAAAAAAACAAAAAATTGTCTAAAAACAACAGTTCATGGCTGTTTTTTCATGCATTTTCACGATTGGTTTTGCTGGTCGTGGTGTTTTTCAGGATTGACAGGCTGATTTCCGTCTTTCCAATGAGAAATGCGGGTTCTTGGGAAAAACGGAAATCATGGCAGTATCGCAGTTATGCGAAGCTTCCATTCAGGAAGTGTCTGGCCTTAAGTGAACAGTTGCTGGGTCACATAAACCCAGAATGGAATGGTCAGGACGCTCAGAATGGTGCCTGCTGAAATGGTAAAGGCCACCAGGCGGCCGTCACCCCCCATGCGGATTGCCAGAATATAGGCTGCGGAAGCGGTGGGAAGGGCGGCAAACAGTACAAACATTTGGGTATCAATAAAGCTAAAGCCCAGCGTCATCGCAATTATCATGGCAAATACGGGCATCAGGCCCAGACGGATGGCCAGGATCCAGCCCACCAGCCTGCCGTCACGGCTGCCACCCTGCAACGAAAGGCTGGCACCGACGCAAAGCAGTCCCAGCGGAATGGAGCTGTGACTTAGCTTGAGCAGTGTGGTGTCCAGGATAGTGGGCAGGGAAGAACCGCTAAAACTCAATAAAAGACCGGCAAAAGTGGCCAATACCAGTGGATTTTTAAGGATTTCCATGAACAGGTTGCTGCCCTGGTGACTGGCCAGGGATTTGACCGCCAGTAGATTAACAAAGGGAATGGCAAATCCCACAATCACGGCCATGCTGGCCAAACCTTCCTGGCCGGCCAGTGAGGGTGCTAAAGATAATCCGATATAGGTGTTGAAGCGGTAAGCACATTGCCCCACCGATGCCAGGGCAATGGGACGGGGATTTAAAATCGGCTTGGCCAGCCACACGCATAAACTGGCTATCATGGCCAGGGCCGTGGTCGCCAGCAGGAAATTACCGGTGGTAGCCAGTGACATGGGCGTACTGGCAATAGAGCGAACCAGCAAGGCAGGGAAGAGAATGAAATAAACCAGTTTTTCAAGCCCTGAAAAAAACTCTTTGGAAAAGTGTAGTTTGTTATACAGTATCCAGCCTAAAATAACGATCAGACAATCAGGTAAAACAAGAAAGGCAATCTGCATACACGGCACTTTAATGAAAAACAGGTTAAGGGTTTTGTGCCAACAGGCGCAACCGCCTATCATAGAACACAATGGGGGGGTGCGTCTTTTGTATTGCAAACAGGTGTATTCAATAAACCCAAAGGCTGTATGAATAAAACATGAAACAAACAGACATAGATGCATTCATCGATTCAATCTGGCTTGAGGATGGGCTGTCGGACAATACCCTGGCGGCTTACCGGCAGGACCTGAACGGATTTGCGGATTTTCTGGGTAAGCAGGGTCCCGCCAAATCATTAATCGATGCCGGTAGCAATGATATTCAGGACTGGTTTGGCAGCAAACATGACAGCAGCAAGGCAAGTACGGCCAATCGGCGTCTGGCCTCGCTTAAACGGTATTTTGCCTGGGCCCTTGATGCGGGCTTGATACAAAAAGACCCATGCCTGGAACTGCAATCTGCCAAACAGCCCCCGCGTACCCCCAAAACCCTGACGGAGAGTCAGGTGATGGAATTGCTGGAATCCCCCGATATTGAAACCCCGGGTGGCCTGCGTGACAGGGCCATGCTGGAAACGCTTTATGCGACCGGGTTGAGGGTGACAGAGCTGGTTACGCTTAAAGTACTGCATTTAAGCCTGAATGAGGGCATCGTGCGGGTGGAAATGGGTAAGGGAGGCAAAGACCGTCTGGTGCCGCTGGGCGCGGAAGCCGTGCATTGGTTGGAGGCCTACCTGAAAAACAGCCGCAGCCTGTTATTGGGTAATCGGCCATCCGATGACCTGTTTGTAACCCGACGGGGTAGTGCCATGAGCCGTCAGGCGTTTTGGCAATTGATCAAAAAATATGCCCTGCTGGCGGATATCAATGCCCCGCTGTCCCCCCATGTATTACGTCATGCCTTTGCCACGCACCTGTTGAATCATGGGGCCGACTTGCGGGTGGTGCAGCTGTTGCTGGGGCATTCCGATATTTCCACCACCCAAATTTACACGCATGTAGCCCGAGAACGGCTTAAAGCCCTGCATGCACAACATCATCCAAGAGCTTGATCATATGGCTAAAGCAAAACACGTATCTGAAACCCCCGCAACCCAATTCCTGAAAAAAAACGGGATTCCCCATGTTGGTCATGCCTATGAGTATGTGGATCATGGTGGTACGGCAGAATCGGCCAGGCAGCTGAAGGTGCCAGAGCATGCCGTTATTAAAACCCTTATCATGGAAGATGAACAGGCAAAACCACATGTCGTGCTGATGCACGGAGACCTTGAAGTTTCGTTAAAAAACCTGGCACGACAAATCGGCACCAAAAAAATGCAACCCTGTCGGCCTGAGGTCGCTTCCCGGCATTCGGGATATCAGGTGGGTGGCACGTCACCTTTTGGTACGCGCAAGCAAATGCCGATATGGGTGGAAGCCAGTATTCTTGAGTTGCCCCTGATTTATATCAATGGGGGAAGAAGAGGGTATTTGGTGGAGATTGAACCGCGGGTACTGGTTGATATTTTGGGGGCGGTTGCGGTGAACGTGGGCAATGAATGAAGTGTTTCAAAATGATTGATTATGCACCTTATGGCTTGAAATACAGCCTGATTAGCCTTTAAAAAACCTGAAGTTGCCAATAAATAATACGGATGATGCGTTAAAACCAATCAGGAAAATAATAAATTCGTGGTTTTATAAGCAAAAAATATATTGATAATTCAATTGTTTATAAGGGTTTGCTTGCAATATTCTAGGGTTTACCCTATAATGCATACATGTTCCATAATATGAAAAAGGAGTTTGTAATGCGAAATTACAGTAATCAAATCGTCTTGTCAGATGAAGTAAAACGTGAATTGATGAAACAGGAAGCCCGTGAGGTGAAATTGGAAAGTATTGTTGCCCCTTTTGTCGCGGTGGCTGTTTCTGTTTACTCAGCCGTTCGTTTTTTTGTTGAAATGTTTGAAGACACCAAAGAAAATATTGCCGAAGTTGAAGAAAGCAGCCAGCATGTTGGAGGTTACTGGCTGTAAGGCGAAGCAGTTGCGGTATCAGGGTAACGGGTCTTGGATAATGATCGTTTACCTGTTTGTTGAACGGTAGATTGAGATTGCCTCAATCCTGTTTTTGGCATTCAGTAATTTGAAAATGGCTGATGCCTGGTTCTTGATGGTTTGAACCGCCAGATTTTTTTGTATTGCTATTTCCTGATTGGAATAGCCTTGGGCAATCATCGCCAGCAACTCAAGCTGAGGCGGCGAAAGCTCGCGTAATAAACCGGTTACCACCGGCGTTTTTCTCTCGCCCAGTCCAGACAGCACTGCCAACACATGACGTGCGTTTGACAAATCACTCAAATAATTCAAACAGATAGAAAAAAAATACTAAATGCCGGCTTGTCACTCGACACTTAAAGTGATGATGCCAGTACCGGACAATTGCGGCAAATTCGGGGCAATGATGTTTCCAGGCTGGAAGAATCTGCCATGCGGCCGTACCGGAAAAATATCCAGATGGTTTTTCAGGACCCGTATGTGAGCCTCAATCCGCGCCTGTCTGTGGTTGAACAGATCAGCCATCGCGTTGCCGTGCTGAATGCCGTGCCGGTTGCCGATCCTGAAAAACGGAGCAGGAAAAAACTGTTCATCAATAAAGGTGAAAAAAAATCACCCATCAAGCCCGTGGGTTACCAGCCTGAAACGCAGGAACACAGGGATTTTGGCAATGGACATATATGGTTTCGGGGGCGACTTAAGGTTTTGGTCAGCCTATCAACAAAAACATTGAATTTGATCATGGATAAATACGCTTGAATGGATATACTGATAGTGAAGGGTTGATCAAGGCATCATCCCCATAACCTGAAATATAAAAGGAACTATCTATGATCCGTGAAGTTGAAGGTGACATCCTGTTAAGCAAGGCACAGTTAATCGCTCATGGCATCGCGCCACAGGAGCATTTTGATACCGGTCTAGCTCGCAGCCTGCGTGAGCGCTGGCCATCACTGGTTCGCGACTACCGCCAGTCGACGCATGTGCACCCGCTCAAACCAGGAGAAATATGGGCATGGGGAGGTGTTAATGAAGATGGCAGCGTTCGTCGTATTGTCAATCTGTTGACACAGGACATGCTGGGAGAAGGTCCTGCAGCGCGTCCAGGCAAGGCAAATACGGAAAACGTAAGCCGTGCCCTGAAAGAATTGGCGCGTTTTGTAGAGTCCGAAGGAATTGAAAGCCTGGCAATCCCACGTCTGGCCACTGGTGTGGGTGGTTTGGAGTGGTCTGACGTTAAGCCTCTGGTGGAAAAACACCTGGCTGACCTGAAGATCCCGGTGATTGTGTACGAAACCTATCGTCAGGGTGAAGCGGCGCAAGAAGGCCTGTAAAGTTCAGTGCTGGTGAAAGAGGGGTGGGTTACCACCCCTTTTTTATATTGACATTGCTGCGATATTTTTTATAATACGAACAAATGTTTGTTATTCGGACAAAATGGCCGGGCAATTAGTATTGTGGTCTTAATGCTGTAAAAACACTACCCGTGGTGGTTATATTGTGCAGGAGGGTATCATTTTTGATACAAGTGGTTGCAAATTTCCTATAATTCACGCTTGCGTTATTTTTCTGTAGTGTGCTTCAAAAAATTGTCTCTGTGCAAATAATCGGGACAGCACTTTATATAATTTTTCAGGATTGGTATTTCAAATGAGTGAGCCGGACTTTGTTAATTCACTGGCACGGGGATTAAACGTACTGGGCTGTTTCGAAAAGGGTCACCAGAAAATGACCCTGACCCAGGTTGCAGCCAGAACAGACCTTACCCGGGGTACGGCACGAAGGTTTTTGCTTACATTGTGCACGTTGGGTTTTGTGGCTACGGATGGCAAGCTTTTCTGGCTCACACCAAAGGTACTTAAATTCAGCAGTGACTACCTGTCAACCTTTGGTCTGGGGGAAGCCGCTAATGCTATTATCCAGAAAGTCACCGATACGCTCAATGAGTCCTCTTCCATGGCCGTACTGGATGGCGATGAGATTGTCTATGTTGCCCGGGTTGAAAAACAAAGTGTTTATTCCAACAGCATTGAAGTGGGGACTCGTTTGCCGGTTCATACCACCTCAATGGGATTGGTGTTATTGGCGGGGTTAAGTGAAGATGAGTTTGAGCGCTGGCTTGAAAAATGCCACTTGACCAAATTCACCAAAAACTCCATCACCGATAAACGCAAGCTGAAGCGCCTGATTACCCAGATTCGTGAAGACGGCTATGCCATTAATGATGGCGGGCTGGAAATTGGTGTGCGCTCCATTTCTGTACCAATTCTGGACAGGGAGCAGAAAGTGATTGCCGCCATTAATGTGGCTACCCTGGCTGCCAGAACGTCACTGGAGCAAATGGAAAACCAGTTTCTTCCAGTGTTAAGAGATGCCGCCAGGAAAATCAGCATGGTGCTGGGGGTTGGTAATTAAAGTATGTAAAGTATGGCGTAGTGCACGCAGACCCGTCCAGGTGAATAGTCTGACAATGAGCAGTTCACCTGGACGGGAGTCAATCAATAAAAAATATCATTACCTGTCTGCGCTGGTTAAACCGTGGCAATGGGTGTAACGGGTGAGCCGACTGCGCCGGGCAATCGTAAAGGGGGCGCGGTTAGCATAAAACGTGAACGCTTGTTTTCCCGCAGCCATTTGGCCAGATCGCTTAGATACCATAGCTCTGCCAAAGGCATGCCCAGCTTGAAAATGCAATGATGATGCAATGGCAGCAGGGCGCAGCACCGGTCGGTTAAAGAGCCCCCCGGGTATTCAACCCCATAATTGTCTGCGGCAATCGCGGCAATGCCAGAATCACTGATCCATTGAAGCAGTTTTTCGTCCTGGCCATTCAGGGTCGTGCAGATATTATGTACGGTATGCGGATCAGGGTTTTTACCGGCTTCCAGCAGGTATTGGGCAAATTCCGTGTGCAGCACAAGAATATCGCCTTGCTCTACGACTACCTTGTCTTTTTCCATGACACGCATTAAATCATCGTAGCCAATGATTTTGGGTTCACGACCATAATGGGCCGCCAAATCGACCATAACGCCCCGGCCCTGAATGCCTTTGACGGCAAAGTTGGCAATGTCCAGCGCCTTGGCTGAAGAGTGTTTCAGGCCGGTATCATTTTGGGCAAAGTTGTTTCTTTCATCGTAATCGGCAGGTCCCTGGATATCCTGGTTGGGCTTGAAGCCGTTGTAATAAACCCGTTCGGCGTGACCGTCACCGTCGGCATCAAAAAGGGCACCGACATGGCTCAGACTGTCCCACTGTGAAGAGTATTGCAGGCAAAGGGTGACTTTGTCGTCGCTAAGCACGTCGTGGGCACCTGGAATCAGCATTGCCATGGGGAAGTTGAAGTAGGGATGGCCTTCGCGCTCGGTGGGCTGAAGTTGTGGCGGAGTACGGCGGGGGTTAAGTATATTGCCACCCGGGTAATCCAGCGGAAGGGAAAGGCAAAAGGTTTTGCCGGTTTTTATTTCGGCTGCCGCTTTCAGGACGACTTCTTCAGTGAGTAAATTTAATCTGCCCAGTTGGTCATCGGGCCCGTAATCGCCCCAATTGGATCCTTCCGGTCTGTTTTTCCAGCGCATTGTTGTCTCCTTTGATGACAGGTTTCATTTTTGTGAGTGGGTGTTAAACAGCATTTTAGGTTGTCTGCCCTTTTTCAGGTATTAGGGGAAAAAGATAATTGACAAAATAAGTTGCTTATCTATAATACAAACAAATGTTTGCATAGTGAACAAAATTAAATATTAAATTGATAGGAGATATAAATAATGTTGTATTGCGTAATGATGGATGTAAACGTACCGGCTGATATGGATCCGGCTGAATTGGCCAAACTGCGTGAAGCAGAAAAAAACCGTGCCATTGAAATGCAGAAATCCGGCAAGTTCGTGCATTTGTGGCGGGTAGCGGGGCGTCCTGCCAATATTTCCATTTTTGACTGTGAAAGCAATGATGAGTTGCATGACTTGCTGTCATCCTTGCCCATGTTCCCTTATTTTTCCATCAAGGTTGTGCCTTTGGCCAAACACCCCAGCTCAATCAAATAAAAATAATTAACACCCATCCACCGTCAAGGAAAGACAATGCAAGTTAAACAAATTGGCGATATTCGGGTAACCCGAATCCAGGAATATTCCGCCCCTTCACATGATCCCAAGTTTTTGCTGCCGGAAATGGATCAGCAGGCCCTGGAAGAAAATGAAAGCTGGATGGCCCCCAATCACTGGATTCCGCACATGAACAAGCTGATTGTGACCATCCAGTTATGGGTGGTGCACGCGGGTTCAAATATTATCGTGGTGGATACGGGCGTGGGCAACTTCAAGAATCGCCAGGATATTCCGCGCATGCACATGCTGAATAACCTGATTCTGGAGTGGCTGGAAGCGGCCGGTGCCCCCCCTGAAAAAGTAACGCATGTTGTGCTGACCCATTTGCACTCTGATCATGTGGGCTGGAACACGCGTTGGGTGGATAACCGCTGGACGCCAACTTTCCCGAATGCCAAATATTACATTCCTGAACAGGACTTCAGGTTCTGTGAACAAGGCAAGAACAAGGAAGAGAAAATAGACGTGTTCGGTGAGTCGTTTAACGATAGCGTCATGCCAATTGTGAATGAAGGCCTGTCTGTGATGATTCGCCCGGGGATGGAAATTGCGGATTGCCTGCAGGTGGAAGATGCTGCCGGACACAGTCCCGGTCAAGTGGCCTTCCGGATTCGCTCACAGGGTGAAGAGGCGGTTTTCAGTGGCGATATTTTCCATAGCCCCATGCAGATCGTGAAGCCGGAAATTAATTCAGGTTATTGCATTTACCCGGACGTGGCCCGTAATACCCGCTATGAGTTTTTAAACAAGGCGGCCGATACGGGCTCATTGATACTGCCCGTGCATTTTGGTGATCCTTATTGTGGCTACATCAGAAGAAATGGACAGGGTTTCAGTTTTGAACCCTCACCATTCTAACTCCATAAAAAACACCTAATTAAATTCACTCAAAAAAGAGTGAGAGGAGACAAAAATGGCAATAAGCAGGCGTGATCTTTTAAAAGCCGGGGCAGCCTTGGCCGTGGTACCTTCATTCAATGTTTTTGCGCAGGGCAAAGAAGCCTATCGGCTGGGAACGCTCTTTCCCATGTCAGGTTCGGTGGCAGAGTTGGGGGCTGTCTTTATGAATGGCGTGATGCTGGCGCTGGAGCATATCAAGCAGGATAACAAACTGTCACGCCCCATCGAACTGAAAGCCCAGGACAGTCTGGCAACCCCTCAGGGTGGTGCCGTGGGTATGTCGCGTCTGGTTAACGTGGACCATGCCCAATATGTGCTGCTGGGCGTGACCGGCGTCTCCAAGGCGGCGGCCCCTATTGGCGTTCGCCAGAAAGTGATCATGATGAATGGCGGAGGTGTCAGTCCCGAGCTGGGTGAGTTGTCTCCTTATTTCTGGAATATTATTCCTTTGGCCGACCAGGAAATTCCACCGGCCATTCAATGGCTGAAAACCCAGGGTAAAAAGAAAGTGGCCCTGGTTTATATTGATGATCCATTGGGGGCGGCGGTATTGAAGCAATTGAAAGCCGAACTGCCCAAAATTGATGGAGAGTTGGTGGACGCCTATAGCGTGCCACCTGGCATGGAGCAGTTTGCCGCGATTGCGGCAAAAATCCGCAATACCGATGCCGAGGCCATTTATTTTGCCAGTTACGGTTCGCAGCAACTGCAAATCGTCAAACAGCTCAGGGATGCCGGTCTGAAACAGTTGTTAATGACTTATTCAATTGGCAGCCTGCCTTCGGTGGCAAAACTGCCCGAAGCGGAAGGTCTGATTTTTACGACACAGCGTAATGACCTGACTTTAAGCGATAGCCTGACATCGCGGTTTATTAATGGCTGGCGTGAAAAGCATCAATCCGACCCTACCAGTTATGCCCAGAACTACTACAACGGGACCCTGCTTTTTGCCTATCTGTTAGAGCATCTTGAGAAGAAAGGTGAGCCGGTGAATGGCGATACCCTGCTGGCAGCTTTGCGTGAAATACGCAGCTTCAATTTTGCCGGTGGTGATATTGAGTTCAGTGATAACGCAACATCAATCATGCCGATCCAGATTAATCAGGTGGTATCGGGTGTGGCCAAAGTAATTGGATAAGCAGGGGGGAAAAATGACATCATCGTTGGAACAACGTTTGCAGAAAGTGGAAGATGAGCTGGAAATTATCAGGTTAAGGGCGCGGTATTGCCATTTGCTGGATGATATGCAGTGGGATGATTTTGTGGATCTGTTTACAGAAGACGGGGTCTTTGAAGGGCTGTCGAAAGTTTCCGGGCATCAGGAAATTATGCGGTTTTTTTCGCAGGATGTACCTAAAGTGGCCGAGCAGTTCTGGCATTTTTGTACCAATGGCACGGTCCAGGTTGATGGGGATACGGCCACGGGTCGTATCTCTATGGAATACATTTCCATTTCCAATGGCGTTTCTTACACGTCGGCGGGTCATTACGATGATGTGATGGTCAGGGAAAACGGGGTCTGGAAATTCAAGTCCAGGAAAATCACCTTCTATTTTTATAGTCCGGTTAATGAGGGCTTTACCGGATCGGCGCCACGCTCTTCCAAATTTGAGTAACGATGCCTTAATGGTTTGTACTGCATATTAGTACAAACCATATTACAAGCATTTTATTTTTTTCTTTATAATTTGGACAAATGTCTGGCATACAAACATTTTTAATGGCTGCCAGTGCAACCTGTCCTTGAAAATCAAATGATCAGGTAATTTATGATTTCAAAGTTTGTTAATTCAGTAGCGCAAGCGCTGGAAGGGGTACAGGATGGTTCAACCATCCTGCTGGGCGGGTTTGGTGCGGTGGGACAAGCGGTTCATCTGATTGAGGGTTTGATTGAGCAGGGAGCCAAAGACCTGACGATTGTGGCGAACAATGCCGGTTATGGCAAGATTGGTTTGGCCCGTTTGCTGGAAGCGGGTCGGGTGCGTCGCTTGATTTGCAGTTTTCCAAGGATTGCCGGTTCTACCATTTTTGAAAATCTGTATAAGGCAGGGAAAATTGAACTGGAGCTGGTGCCACAGGGGACGCTGGCAGAGCGCATGCGGGCTGCCGGTGCGGGCATTCCCGCTTTTTATACGCCAACGGGTGTGAATACACTGTTAAGCAATAATAAAGAAGTCCGTGAATATCATGGTCGCAAGTATGTGCTGGAAGAGGCCTTGCAGGGTGATGTCGCGCTGATTGAAGCCTGGCAGGCGGATCGCTGGGGCAATCTTACCTATAAGCAGTCGGGCAGAAACTTCAATCCAGTATGTGCCATGGCCGCCAAATTAACCATTGCCCAAACCCAGCATACCGCAGAACTGGGAGAGCTTGATCCCGAAGCCATTGTTACCCCTGGCGTCTTTGTGGATCGCGTACTGCATCTTCCATACGGATCACCCCAGCTCTAGGAGAAAAAAATGACAACATTAACAGAGAAAGCATTAGATGAAAACGTGAAGCCATGGAGCCGTCATGAAATGGCTGCGCGTCTGGCACGGGATATCAGTGATGGATGGTTTGTGAATCTGGGGATTGGCATTCCGACACTGGTGGCCAATTATGTAGGCGATGACAAAGAAGTGATTTTTCACTCGGAAAACGGGGTGATCGGTATAGGCCCGGCACCGGGTGAAGATGACATTGAGCCCTGGCTGATTAATGCCGGCAAGCAATATATCACCCTGAAACAAGGGGGTTCTTATGTACATCATGCTGACAGTTTTGCCATGATTCGTGGCGGTCACCTGGACTTATGCGTGCTGGGCGCTTATGACGTGAGCAAAACCGGTGATATTGCCAACTGGGCCTTGTCAGAAACAGATACCGCACCTGCCGTGGGCGGGGCAATGGATTTGGCGGTGGGTGCCAAAAGACTGTGGGTCTTAATGGAGCATACCACCAAAGACGGTAAACCCCGCTTGATGAATCAATGTGCTTATCCATTGACGGCTAGCGGGGCGGTATCACGGGTATATACCAATCTGGCTGTCCTGGATATTTCTGAAACAGGTTTCCGGGTGGTGGATATGGCACCGGGTGTAAGCAGGGAGTATTTGCAGGAAAGGACGGAAGCAGAACTTTCTTTTTAAAAAAAGCTGGAAAAAGTAATTCATATAACGGAGACATCAATGTACAAACACAGGAAAATTACTTCATTCATATCAGGCCTGGCCTTATTGGGTGCGGTTTCAATGAGCGCCAGTGCCCAGTCAGGGCCTTATGTGGTGGGAACCCTGTTCCCCATGTCCGGTCCGAATGCCGAGGCGGGCAGCATTTATACCAATGCCGTGCAACTGGCTTTTGATCATATCAGGGAAGATAAATTGCTTAAGGGCAATGTTGAAATCAAAAGTGCGGACAGTTTGGGTACGCCACAGGGTGGGGCGATTGGCATGAGCCGCCTGACCAGTGTAGACAAGGCTGTTTATACTCTTGTTGGCTTTACCGGTGTCTCCAAGGCGGCGGCACCGATTGGCCAGCGGGCCAAGGCCATGATGATCAACGGTGGGGCGGTGGGACCCGATCTGGCTTCATTGTCTCCCTATTTCTGGAATATTATTCCTTTGGCCAACCAGGAAGTGAAATTCCTGATTCCTTGGCTGAGTGAAAACAATATCAAGAAAATATCGGTCATTTATGTTGATGACGCCCTGGGACAGGGTATTTTGCAAGAGCTGAAAAAAGGATTGCCTGAAACGGGGGGCACGGTTACCTCTGCATACAGCGTTCCACCTGATCTGC
Source organism: Advenella sp. EE-W14 (assembly GCF_012923605.1). Taxonomy (NCBI): domain Bacteria; kingdom Pseudomonadati; phylum Pseudomonadota; class Betaproteobacteria; order Burkholderiales; family Alcaligenaceae; genus Advenella; species Advenella sp. EE-W14. Next base: position 240,308 of record NZ_JAAVNG010000007.1, read on the forward strand.
AGCAGTTCTCTTCCATTATTGCCAAACTGCGCAGTGACAAGCCGGATGCCATCTATATTGCCAGCCCCAATATTTCCCAGATTGGTCACATCATCAAACAGGTACGTGATGGAGGCATCAAGCAGCAGCTGTTAACCTATGGGGCTGCCAATTTTCCATCCATTTCAAAACTGCCCGAAAGTGAAGGCCTGATTTTTACCAGTCAGGGTGCTGACTGGAAATCGGATCAACCCATCATGAAGCGCTTTGTAGAGAGCTGGCGTGAGAAATTCAAAACTGAACCAACTACCTATGGTCTTAATTATTACAACGGTGGATTGTTGTTTGGTTATCTGGCCAAAGGTCTGGAAGAGGCCGGTAAACCGGTCACGGGCGATACCCTGGTAGAGGAGCTGAAGCGGGTTGGCAAATTTGATCTGGCGGGTGGTGAGGCAACTTTCCATGACGGTACCGTAACCGCTGCCATGCAGATTAATAAAATCACTAACGGCGTGACAGAAAAAATCAAGTAATTGGCTTTGCCTGATTGCAACAGGATAAGGGCTGGTCTGGTGCTGTTATTGCCTACCAGCCTCTATCCGATTTTGTGGGTGTCTGGTTTTTGTATCACTGTTTCTAATGGTTCCTTTCAAAAGGGATAAATAATGCTTTTTCTTCAACTTCTGGCTTCAGGTATACAGACGGGCATTTTATATGCGCTGACTGCTGCCGGTTTTGCATTGATTTTTGGTGCAACCAAAATATTTCACGTGGCGCATGGCGCGACTTTTGTGATAGCCGGATATGCTTTTTATGAGTGTATCCAGCTGGGCATGTGGTGGCCTTTGGCAACCCTGGTTTCCTTTGTCATGGCGATACTGGCTGGCATCTTGATGGCCGTTTTTATTTATCGTCCCATCCAGCGCAGTGAGGGATCGTTTTTTACCGTGTTTGTGGCCGCCTTTGGGGTGAGTATTGCCGTACAAAGTCTGATCCAGTATTTTTTTGGTCGTGGTTCGGTCACGGTCAGTTCGTCACTGACCATGGCCAGTGAGGTGATTGAAGGCCTGTATCTGGCCCCCATACTGGCAGTGGCGATTGGCGTTTCAATTGTGCTGTTCGGCCTGGTCGTACTTTTTCTGGAAAAGAAAAATGCCGGACTGGGCCTGCGTGCCCTGTCTGAAAACCCGGGCCTGCTGGAAGCCTTTGGTTTGAATGCGAAGAATCTGACCGTGTTGGCTTTCGTGATTGGATCGGCCCTGGTGGTGCCTGCTGCCATCTTAACCAGTATTTCCATTGGCATTCAGCCCTCATCCGGCTCCAAGGTAATGCTGATCAGTCTTGCCGCCACGATTGTAGGGGGTATTGGCAGCCTGAAAGGGGCTGCGCTGGCGGGTTTGTTTCTGGGAATTATTGAAAATCTCGTCATTACCGTCGTGGATACGCAATGGAGTGAGGCAGTCAGCTTCTTTATCCTGTTCGCCTTTATTATGTTCCGTCCGAGTGGCCTGTTTGGAGCGTCAGTCAAACGATGATTAACTATATTCTTAACCTGTTAACACTGGCCACCATTTACAGTATTGCGGCGGCCAGCCTGAATGTGCTGGTTGGCTATGCGGGTATTTTCAGTATTGCCCATGCCATTTTCTTTGGCCTGGGAGCGTATGCCGGTGCCCAGTTTGCCTTGCTGATTGTGCCTGATGTTTTGTTAGCCAGCCTGATTGGTGCCGTAGTGTCCGGTGCCTTTTCACTTTTGCTTGCCTTGCCGGCATTGCGGGTGCGGGGTGAGTATTTTGTGGCCGCCGGTCTTGGTTTGCAAATGGTGGGCATTACCATTTTCAGTGAAGCCCATTCCCTGACGGGCGGGCATGGTGGCCTGGTGGGTATTCCACCGGCAACCCTGTTTGGCTTTGATGTCTCTTCGCCGGGGGCTTTTCTGGCAGTGTGTCTGGTTGCCTTGCTGCTCTCACTGGCTGTGATCCAGGTCCTCATGCGAAGCAGCTTTGGTCGTGCCCTGATGTCGATTCGTGACAATGAAAGCGCGGCAGAAAGTTTTGGCAAGAACGTTCCCTTGCTGAAGACCCTGGCGATGGTTGTCGGGTGTGCCATTGTGGGGGTGGCAGGTACGCTGTTTGCGTTCAATCTGGCTTTTATTAACGTTGAAAGCTTCACGCTTGAACAGTCTATCCTGATGCTGGCGATGGTGGTTATCGGGGGGGTTGGCACGCTTTCCGGCCCCTTGATTGGTGCTGTCTTTTTGCTGATATTGCCTGCCATTCTGACCTTCATTCCCTTTATTCCTCCTACGGAAATCGGTACGGTTCAGCAGTTTATTTATGGTTCACTCATGGCTGTGCTGATGATTTTCAAACCATCAGGCATTGCCGGTAAAACAGGAGGGAAATAAAAATGTCGAATGTATTGCTTTCTGTTCGTGGACTGAGCAAGAATTTTGGTGGTTTGGCTGCCGTGCAATCGGTAGACATGGACCTTCAGGAAGGGGTGGTAACGGCGCTGGCTGGCCCCAACGGTGCCGGTAAAACCACTATTTTCAACTTGATGACGGGTAACCTGGTGGCCAGTGCCGGTGACGTGCTGTTGCACGGAAAATCAATTATTGGCCAGAAGCCGCATCGTATTGCACAGATGGGCATCGCCCGAAGTTTTCAGGATTTGCGCCTGTTTACCCATATGAGCGTGCGCGATAATGTGCTGGTGGCCGTTGAGCCGGAATCATGGTTTTGGCAGCCGGGTGGCAAAGCGGCCTGGCATCAACGTCTTGAGACGGTTGAGAAGGCGCTTGAAAGGACCGGTTTGTCTGCCATGGCTGACAAGCGGGCGGTGGATTTGTCATATGCCGAAACCAAGTTCCTGTCTTTGGCGCGTATTCTGGCAACCGGTTCAAAAATCTGGTTGTTGGACGAACCCGCATCGGGTCTGGATCTTAACTCACGTAACCGGTTTATCAATATTCTGCGTGAAGCAACCGCAGATGGCGTCACGATTTGCCTGATTGAACATAATCTGGATGTGATGACCCAGCTTGCCGACCGTATTGCCTTTCTGGATCAGGGAAAAAAACTGGCAGAAGATGTTCCTGAGAAGGTATTGCGCGATCCAGAGTTAATTGCCATTTATTTTGGGAAGAGTCAGAGTGGAAACTAAAAACAATGGGGCAGCCACTGCTGCCGAGCAAGCAGTATCTGCGCTTGAGGCCAAAAATCTGTCGGCGGGCTATGATGACCATAATGTGTTTGAAAACATGAATCTTGAGCTGAGAAAGAATGAGATTTTATGTTTGATTGGCCATAACGGTGCCGGTAAGTCGACCTTGCTGAAAGTCCTGTTCGGACTGCAGCCTTATTCGGCGGGTGAGGTGTTGCTGAATGGTCAACATATTGTGCCTTCACCCAGTGATATGGCGGGGCATGGCATTTCTTATGTACCTGAAGGCAGGGGGGTGTTTCCCGGATTAACCGTCAAGGAAAATTTTGCGCTTGCATTATGGTCTGCCAAAATGACCGGGCAGGTGGCCGACGAGCGTGTTGAGGAAGTCTTGTCGGTTTTACCCAAACTGAAGGATTTCTGGACGCGCAAGGCAGGTCAGTTATCGGGTGGTCAGCAGCAGATGGTTTCCATTGGTCGGGCCATGTTATGCAAGCCTTCCATCCTTTTGCTGGATGAACCGTCTATTGGTTTGGCACCTAAACTGTTCCAGGATCTGCTGGAGCCGATCAGGGCCGTGCAGAAACAAAGAGGGATGTCTATTCTGCTGGTGGAGCAGCAGGTGGGCGAAGCGCTGAATGTGTCGGATCGAGTGGTGGTCATGAAATCGGGTGAAATCATCTACAGGGGTGTACCTGCCGATTTTGAGGGCGATCATGCAAAATTGATGGAAATGTTCTAAGGACTGATATGGCTTGGATGGAAGTGAATGATTGTGCTATCAGGTATGAATTCAGGCAAGGAAAAGGGCCTGTCTATGTATTGATGCATGAAATGGGTGGGACACTGGAAAGCTGGACGCAAACGCTGTCTTATTTCCCGGCATCGGCACAGGTATTGCGATATGACCAGCGTGGGTTTGGCCTGTCTGAAAAGATAGTTGATGAGGTCAGCATTGATCAGCATATTCAGGATCTGGCCATGCTGCTGGATAAGTTGGGTATAGCGCAACCAGTGGTGCTTGCAGGGGTAGCGGTAGGCGCGGGTATTGCGATCGGCTTTGCCGCGCGTTATCCCGAGCGGGTCAGCCACTTGGTGGCGTTTGCTCCGGCTTGTGGTATTGCCGCAGAAAAACGTGACAATGCGGTACTCAAAGCTAGCGAGATTGCCCAGAAAGGCATTCGTGCTGAAGGCCAGGCGATTTTTGATCTTGCTTTTCCTGAAAGCCTGCAAACAGACAAACAGAAATATCATGATTATCGTTGTGCCTGGCTGGCATCCGATTCAAGAAGTTTGGGGGCGATTTATAAAATGCTGGCGGGTCTGGATTTATCCGAAGCACTGGCTAAATTATCCGGCAACGTGGTGTTTATCGGGGGCGAGTTCGACGCGTTGCGTCCACCCGCCGAAATCAGAAGGCTGTCTGGCCTTTGTCCTGCTGCGCAAGCCCTGATTATTCCTTCAGGGCATTTCATGCAGGTGATCAGTCCGAAATACGTGGCCAATATGTTGTTGCGTATCGTGAATGATCAGGAAAGTGTCCAGCAACTTTCCGATGCGTTTTTAAATCATGAAGAAAACCGGGTGGGTGAAGTGCGGCATGCCGCTTGAAAGCGAGCTCCCTTCAGTTAAGCCGCAGGGGAAATAAAAGCCTATTGGCAAACGGTTTGAATGTGCTTGAGAGCCGTTTGCCAAAGTAAGCGCTTAATGTCTTGTGTCTGTCTGCAATGATAACGCCCAGTTTGTCATGGCTTCGCATACCGCCTCAGGCTGTTCTGGGACCAAGGCGTGGCCGGCATTGGGAATGACCGTTACCGTGACACGTTCACCCAGTTCACTTTTCAGATAGCTGGTGTATTGCCGTGGAACGACCGTGTCCAGCTCTGCCTGCAAATCCAGTACCGGCGCATTTCCTGCCTTGAAAAATGCATCAATGGGGGTAGCATGCCAGGCTTCCCACTGCATTTTTTTGGTTTCAGGATGCCAGCCTTGTAGCCAGGAACGGCAGTCGTTGCCAGGGGCAAAGAAGGCTTTGTTCAGGTGCGTGATTCTTTCTGCATCGCTGAGCGCCAGATTGCCACTTTGGCTGACGGATACCAGGATGTCGGGAGGAATGGAGGGATCACCTGAGGGTGTTTTGCCTGGAGAGCCGGCCACTAGCGCAACGCCACGCACTTGTTCTGGAAACAGGGTTGCTGTCATGCGGGCAATGAAATTGCCAAGCGCGTGTCCTGCAATAATACAGGGTGAAATATTTTCGGCTTTAATCACTGCAGCCACATCGGTGGCCAGATCTTTCAGGGTAATACCGGTCATGGGACCAAGGCTGGCGCCGATGCCTCTTGGATGTGGCCTTATTACCTTAAACCCCTTTTGTTCCATGAGCAGGGCTAATTCATCAAAATCATCTTGTCCTCTTCCCAGTGAAGGTAAAAATAGAATTGGCGTGCCGGAGCCCTGAACCAGATACTCAACAGAAACATGATCGTAGCTGGTTTTTTTTATGGTAGGAGACATTGCTTTTTTCCAGTTCCTGATAATGACATAACCCACATAAACAAAAAGACTGCTTATGTGGGATTTACTTATTGTTTATATTTGATCAAGTCGGGAGGACTTTATTGTGGTTCTATACCGGCTTCTTTGATCATGCCTCCCCAGACATCCAGTTGACCGGTAACGAATTGGCCGAAGTCTTGTGATGTGGATCCAAATGCATCAAACCCCATATCTGAAAGTTTTTTGTAGACTTCAGGATTGGCAATGATTTTATTGATTTCCGTATTAAGACGTTCAACGATGGCGGGATCCATATTGGCAGGTCCAAAAAAGCCCATCCATGCGCTTAGGTCAAAGTTATTGATACCTGCAGCTTCCATGGACTCCAGTTCTGGTGCAATGGCACTGGGTTTGGCGCTGGCTACCGCCATGGCCTTGATTTTGCCTGATTGAATGTAGGGCAGGCTGGAGGACAGGTCATTGAACATGACGTCAACTCGTCCGCCCATTAAATCGGTCAAGGCATTGGGTGAGCCTTTGTAAGGAACATGCAGCATATCAATACCAGCTCTTTTGGCAAAGGTCGCACCCGCCAGAATACCGGTGGCATTTCCGCTGGCATAGGTTACCTTACCCGGATTTTTTTTGGCCATGCTAACGAGATCTTGTACTTTGCTGGCTTGCACATTGTTATTGGCAATCAGGACAAAAGGGAGGTTGCCAATTCTTCCGATAGGTGTGAAGTCTTTGATGGGATCATAGCCAACATTTTTTAACAACCAGGGAGCTGCCGAAATTGGCGTATTGGTTGTTAGAAAAATGGTATGGCCGTCTGGCTTGGCATTGACCACATATTTGGCACCGATGGTCGCATTGCCTCCCGGTTTGTTTTCGACGACGACACTTTGTCCTAAGGCGTTACTAAGCTCTGAAGCAAAAATCCGTCCGATAGAGTCAGATGTGGTGCCGGCTGGAAAAGCAATGACCAGACTGATAGGTTTTTGCGGGTATTTTGAGGTACTGGCCTGGATGGCACTGAGGGGGCAAGGCTGAGGCAACTGGCAAGGCCCAGCAGGGCAAGCATTTTCTTGGAAAAAAACATTGAGAGTCTCCGTATTTTATATAATAAAAGTTCGCATGATGAACATATGTTCTTTTGATGAACTTGTGGTTATTATAAAGAAATATGAAGTCGTGTCAATGCTTGAAAATGTAAAACGCCCTGTCTGCCAGAAGGAGTCTGGCAGACAGGGCGCGGGTGATTGTTGTGTTGGTCTGTGTTATTGGATTGGCTGCGAGCAAGCAGAGTATCAATACCCTTCAGGATTCCTGCTTTGCCAGTTCCAGCCATCCCGGCACATATCATCTATGCTGCGAGTGGTTTTCCAGCCAAGCAGGGTTTCTGCCAACTCCGGATTGGCCCAGGCAGAGGCAATGTCTCCCTCCCTTCTGGCCTGAATAATATAGGGCACTTTAATATTGTTGACCCGTTCAAAAGCGCTCACCATTTGCAGGACACTGGTGCCGGTGCCGGTACCCAGGTTAATGGCTGTAAAGCCTCTATGGGCGCTTTCATTAACGTAATTCACGGCTTTTACATGCCCCAGTGCCAGGTCACTCACGTGCAGGTAGTCACGGACACCGGTGCCATCGACCGTATCGTAATCGTCGCCAAAAACATTCAGCTTTTCTAAGCGGCCAACGGCAACCTGGGTAATGAAGGGGAAAAGGTTGTTGGGAATATCTCGTGGGTTTTCACCGATCAGGCCACTTTCATGGGCGCCAATCGGGTTGAAATAGCGTAATGCAATGGCCGAAAATTCCTGATGGGCCACGCAGGTGTCTTTTAATATTTGTTCTACCTGAACCTTGGTCCAGCCGTAAGGGTTGGTGGCGCCAATTCGATGGGATTCGGTATAGGGCAGGAATTCGGGTTCGCCGTAAACAGTGGCGGATGAGCTGAAGACGATGCGGTTTACACCAGCGGCCAGCATGGCCTGTAGCAGGGTAACGGTACCGGCGACATTGTTTTCGTAATACTCAAGCGGGCGTTTGACTGAATCGCCCACGGCTTTCAGGGCCGCAAAATGAATGACCCCCTGGATGGGTGTATTCTGGGCGGCATGTTCTGCAAAAATATCATCCAGCAGTTTACGGTCGCGGATGTCTCCATTGATGACTTTAATGCCTGTCCCGGTAATGGTTTTTAAACGATCAAAAACTTTGTGGTTGCTATTGGAAAAGTTATCCAGTACAACAGGGGTATAACCTGCCTGCAGCATTTCTATAAGCGTGTGGGAGCCGATATAGCCGGCTCCACCGGTGACGAGGTAATGAAGACTCATGCTGTTGAAAACCTTGTGGGATTGACTTGCCGTGATTGTACTATTGTGTTTTATAAAGGTAGTACATCTTGGTTTAATTATTATTAAAAACAAGAAATTGAAAAAAAATGCAAATAACAGGTTGACCTCTTCAGACAGGTTTGTTGTTTACTTATGTGCTTATGTTTTTTACATATTGTTTCTTTTTGGTAATTTTAAGATACTTTAGGTATTATAATGCTGGAAAAACAGAAATTTTTACTGCGAATTTTAAAAAACGAGGGGAATTAAATGGTTTGCGCCACAGCGCCCCAGTATCATAAATATATCTGCTAACTGAGGCTTGAGATGGATACTTACATTTTTCTATTACTAGTCCCGGTCGTTGTATATCTTGTCTGGAAGTGGAATAAACCTTCCGCTTCATATATTAACCTGAACAATCAACGTGTACCCTTGTCTGAAGTAAAAAGTTTTTCGGAAGAAAAAATTGCGGCATTAGTTACCGAGATTTTTCAAGCCAAAGGATATCAGGTTAAAAATGCAAGCGGTGAATTGCAAAGTATTGCAGATTTTCTGATTGAAAAAGAAGGGAACCGTGGTTTTGTTTCTACCCGTCACTGGGGGGCGGCCAAGGTGGGTGTTAGCCAGATTTCGCAGGAAGTGATTGGCATGAACCAGCAAAAAAGTCATCACAGCTACATCTTTACAACGGGGAAGTTTGAGAAAGAAGCGGGTGAAATGGCAAAATACAACCGTAACCTGTTTTTAATTGATGGGCAGCAGCTGAATGTAATGATCGCCAATGCGAAACAGAATATTTAATATGCAGTTTGTACCATTTTTGTGTGCTTAAACCAATCGCCAGTCATGAGCCTGCTTACCAGCAAAATTATTTCTTCTGCCCTGTTAATTCCTTTTAACTTTATTATTCTGTTTTTGATTAGCTGGCTTTTGCTGGGTGGCCGGTTTAAAAAATGGGGGCGGGCATTATTGCTGTTTTGTATTGTGGCCTTCACCGTAGCAAGTATGCCTATTGTGGCCAATGCGCTGGTAAAGTTCTTGTATGACGAACCTGTTTTGTCCTTGGATCAGGCCAGGCAGGCCCAGGCCATTGTTGTTCTGGGGGGTGGGGTTAACCACGATCAGCCAGAGTTTGGTGGCAGTTCCGCCGCATCTTCCACGCTGGAACGTATTCGCTATGCCGCTTACTTGCACCGGGAAACCGGCCTGCCTATTCAGGTTAGCGGGGGCGGGTGGCCGGGGGAAGAACCGGTTGCCCAGGTAATGCAAAGAGAGCTGGAAACCCTGTTTCATACACCGGTTAGATGGGTGTTGCCTGAACCGGCCACGACGGCTGAAGAAGCCCGATATTCAAGGGATTCACTGACCCGGGAAGGGATCAATACTATTTTGCTGGTGACCAATACCGTGCATATGAAACGCGCCAAAATAACGTTTGAACGGGCCGGTTTCAATGTGATTGCAGCCCCTACCGTCAGGCCCGATTATCCGCCTAATTTTCTTAAATATATTCCCCGGGCTGACGCCTTGCGTATTTCCGGTAGCGTACTGCATGAATGGATCGGGATGGCTTGGTATTGGCTACAAAGTCGTGTGGTTCCATGAATCCACCAAGGCTATAATGCGCTCCTGTAAGAAGTTCATTAACTGGTGTGTTGCGGTTGTTGTGAATTTATTGGGAATGGTCAGGAAATACATGGCATTGCCTACTCCTTCGGGCATGTAGTCCTCAAGCACTTCCACCAGTTTTCCTTGTTTCAGTTCCTGGTGAACCGCGTAACGGGGCAAAAGCGTAATTCCCACTCCTTTGAGGGCCGCATCCAGTAAAAAAGTATAGCTGCCCGATTGAAGACTGCAAGACACGCGCTGTCGAATCAGGCTTCGTTCATGGACCAGTTTCAGAAAAAAATTCTTGCCCATGGCAGCCGGCATGACCAATTTATGGTGCAGTAAGTCTGAAGGTAGCAGAACAGGATTTCCTTTTAAGTAGTCAGGGGATGCCGACAAACACCACTGAACATCACATATTTTTCTGGCGACATATTCATTATTGGGGTTTGAGGTAATCTTGATAGCGAAGTCCACCTCAGACTCAATCAGGTCATCCAGCCGGTCATTGATAAGAATTTTCAAGTCTATTTCAGGATACTCTCGAATAAAGTCAATAAAGATGTCTGATAAATACAAATGACCAAACCCGGTTGGAATACGAACGCGGATATAGCCTTTCATGCTTTTTGAAAGATGATGGATGTCCGAACTGACCGACGCTATTTCTTCCAGGATTTTCTGGCTTTTGTCATATAGCAACTCACCTTGCTGGGTCAGTTCAATACTTCGGGTGTTTCTTCTGAAAAGCTGGGTTTCAAGCGTTTTTTCCAGTTTTTTCAGCCGCATGGAAACATTGGATCGTGTCATGCCCGTTCGGCGGGCGGCCTCTGCCAAAGATTTTGCTTCCACAATTTCAACAAACAGCTTCAGAAGGTTTAGATCCAGATTATTGTCAATCATAATTGAACACTGATGAGTAGTTTTAGCGTATTGTCGCATAATTCGCTTTGTCTTAGGATGGAGCTGTTGTGAATGGAAGACGAAATGATGAACGAAAATAACTGCTTTGCCGATTTGAAAGTACTTGATATCAGCCAGGGGGTGGCCGGACCTTACTGCGCCAATATGCTCTGGCAATATGGTGCCGAGGTGATCAAGATTGAACCGCCAGCCGGAGATTGGGGGCGTCATGTGGGCACAACCGTTTTCGGACAAAGTGCGTTGTCTATCAGCTATAACGTGGGCAAACAGAGTGTATGCATTGATGCCAAGCAGGAGGCAGGACGCCAGGCAATTCGAAAAATGGCCGCTGAATGTGATGTGTTCGTGCAAAACTTCAGGCCAGGAATCGTTGAAAAGCTGGGCCTGAGTTACGAGGATCTGAAAATAACAAATCCGGGAATTATTTATATTTCCATCAGTGGTTATGGACCTTCGGGACCTTACGCGTTTGCCCCTGCCACAGACTCCGTCATGCAGGCGGAAACCGGTATTATGTCGGCCAATTATGATCAGGAAGGTAATCCACAAAAAATCGGGATTCTGATGGTGGACGTTTTGTCAGGCATGTTTGCCACCCAGCAGGCTTTGGCGGCGATTTACCGTCGTCAATCTTCCGCAGACGCGCAAGGAGAACATATTCAACTGAATCTGTTTGATGCCTGTGCCGCTTTCCAGCAATCGAACCTGATTGAGCACACCTTGAATCCAGTGAAAATCAAAACGGCAGTCAGTGCTCCCAATGGTGTTTTCGATACACAAAATGGCAAGTTGAATGTCCTGGCTTTGAATAACGATCAATTTGAACGTTTGTGCAAGGCGTTGAGCAGGCAGGACTGGCTGGAAGATACCCGTTTTGTTAATAATACGGAGCGCATGAAACATCGGGCCGTGCTGCACGGTGAGCTGGCCAGGATTCTGGCGGCAAGAACGAATGAAGAATGGCAGGATGTTTTTCGTCAATATGAAGTATTGCACGCCCCCGTGCGCAATTATGATCAGGTCATGCAACACCCGCAGGCCGTATTCAACCAGACGGTGGATTATTTTGAACAGTCTCCCGGGCTGTCGCTTCCCTATGTGTTCATACCCGGTTTGTCACAAAAACCCATATTGAACAAGGCACCGGATATTGGAGAACACACGATTGATGTACTGCAAAAATTCAATTTCAGCCAGGAACAGATTGATGCCTTGATCGCGTCACAGGTTATTCGACAAATCAAGAAGGAAGAAATATAAATGAAAGCATTACATTGCAAAACGTTTGGGGCACCACGAGAGGTGCTTTCTGTTGAAGATGCACCCATGCCGGAAATAACCCGGCCCGATGAAGTTATTGTCAGGGTGCATTACGCCAGTGTCAGTCATGCTACCGGGTTGATGATTGAAGGAAAATATCAGCGCAAACCCCCATTTCCTTTTTCTCCGGGAACCGAAGCAGTCGGGATTGTTGAGCAAAAAGGCAGTGCAGTCACCCATTTATCTGTTGGTCAAAGAGTGGCCTGCATTTGTGATTGGGGCGCCTATGCGGAATATCTGAAATTGCCGGCCTATACGGTTTATCCCATTCCGGATGGGATTGAATATTTGTCAGCCTTGCCCATTCCCATTTCATACGGTACGGCCTATTTGGGTCTGGTACAGCGTTGTCGACTTACACCGGATCAGACCGTTCTTGTTCTGGGGGCGGGCTCTGGTGTGGGGCTGGCCGCCGTTGAAATTGCCTCAAATATGGGGTGTCGGGTCATTGCCTGTGCCAGCACGGCGACAAAGTGTGAGGTGGCGCAAAAGGCGGGTGCCAGTGATACCTTGACAGGTAGTGATCAATTGGCTGTACAGGTCAAGCAGCTTACGGGAGGCAAGGGGGTTGATATTATTTTTGACCCGGTTGGCGGATCGCTTTTTGCTTCAGCGCTCAGGGCAGCCGCACAGAATGCCCAGTTAATCAGTATCGGCTTTGCCAGCGGTCAATTGCCCGAGGTAGCCATGAATATTGTGTTGGTTAAAAACCTGACTCTTCATGGTTTCTTTTTTGGCCAATATACCGGTTGGACACCAGCGGATGAACGCAGCATTCATGCAGGCATGATGTCCAGGGTTATGGCGGTTTTATTTAGATGGGTGAAGGAGAAAAAACTGAATCCGGATGTCCAGAAAGTATTTTCTTTGGATCAGGTGCCTGAAGCGATTGAAACCCTGCACGGTAGAAGTGTGACAGGGAAACTGGCAGTAAAAATAGATTAAAAAAATCAACTAGGAGATGAATATTATGAAACGAACGAATATTAGTAAATTTATTGGCATCGGTTTAGTGACCGCTTGCGGTATTTTCAATATGCAAGCCTTGGCCGCTTCAGACAAATTCCCCGACCATTCCCTGCAGATGGTGGTGGGCTATCCGCCCGGAGGGCCTACGGATATTGTGGCCCGGATTGCCGCTGCTGAAATGTCCAAAGTATTAAAACAATCCATTGTTGTTGATAACCGTTCTGGCGCAAGCGGCATGATTGCTGCGGAGTTTGTCAGTAAAGCCAAACCTGATGGGTATACTTATTTGGCCAATGCGTCTTTGCATGTGATTAATCCCAGTGTGTACCCAAGCATGAAATATGATGCCTTGAATGACTTTACACCCATCACCCAGCTGGTGTCAGTGCCTTTGGTGCTGGTCGTTCCCAAGGATTCTCCATTTAATAGCGTGCAGGATATTATTGATTTTGCGAAAAAGAACCCTGCAAAGCTGAATTTTGGTTCGGCCGGCAATGCCTCTTCCCAGCAATTATCGGGTGAATTATTGAAAATTCTGGCCGAAGTGGATATGCAGCATATTCCCTATCGTGGCAGCTCGCCTGCCCTGACCGATTTAATCGGAAATCAGCTGGATTTCATGTTTGACTCCATGCCTTCGGCCATGCCGTTTATTAAATCCGGGCAATTAAAAGCACTGGCCGTGACGGTAAAAAAACCGGTTGATGCCTTGCCTGGTGTTCCCACTGTGGCGGACTCGGCTAACCTGCCCGAGTTTGATGTGAGTACCTGGTATGGTTTGTGGGCACCCAAGAATACACCTGATGAGGTAGTGCAAACATTGTGGAAAGCAGCCAGCGAAGCGTTGAAAGAACCCAAGGTGATTGAGCAGTATGCACAATTGGGTGCAGAGCCCGTTGCATCTGATCCGGCCACATTCAAAAAATTCAATGAAACCGAATTTGAAAAGTGGGGCAAGATTGTTAAGCTTTCAGGTGCGAAGGCAGACTAGAGAAATTAATAAAAAATTTCTTTCTTGTGGTAAGTGATAAATTTAGCTGTTTTTGAAAAGTAATGCCCTTAGTGAAATGGGCATTACTTTTATATTCGAGAGTGGGAAAAAACCGCTCACTTTCAGTTTTTCAGGGCTTTTTCCAGTAAGGCATTAACCACATCATTAGTGCTGGTGTTTTGTGCAATTGCCTGGGCACGAATTTCTTCTATCAGTGTTTGTTTGATTTTTACCGGGAATGAGACCAAGCCTTGTGCCTGGTCCAGTTTGCGTTGCTCGCGTCGGTCAAGTTGTGCGCCTGAATCGGTGGAAAAACGGTTGGGGATACCTTCCTGTTTCATTTTTCCTACTGTTTTAAGGGCTTTTTGTTTTTCCAAATCAGTTTTTTCATGCAGGTTCTTTGTTGAAGAGTTGTAATAGTAGATGAGTTTTAGCGCATGAATGACGATTTTAAATGAGGCCAGTATGCAAAAAAAGCTGAGCAGATAATATCACCATTTGAAAGTCACAAGGCACTTTTGTTTGAATGGCATATATTAATGGTTTTTATAAAAGACGCCACATGATTACAGTGGCGTCTTTGTTGATGCTGTTAAATAACAGGCATTAACTGGCGTTAATCGTTAATTAACAAATCTTCCAGTTGGTTGTTGGGGTTGGCGGCCAGATAGTTGGCAATAAATGCCGGTCTTTTGCCACGGCCAGACCAGGTTTCTTCCGGATTCTCTTTGCTGCGATATTTGGCTTTAACCGGTTTTGAGATTTTTGCCTGTTTGCCGGTTAAACCTTCAGCAATAATGGCAGGGTCTATACCCAGCGCCTGTGCCATTTTTTTGCCTTCCTGAATATAACGGTTCAGTTCTTCCGTACGGATTTCATTAACACGTTTTTCCAGCAGGTTTTGTACCGCGACGATGTCTGAGGCGGAAGGGAGGTTGGAAACGAGGGCTTCCAGAAACTGGCTGGTTGAAACATTGTGTTTATTGATTAATTCATTAAAAGAACCAATAAGTGCTTTGTGTTCTTCTTTAACGGATTCCAATGCTATAGAGCGAGACATGTTTTTATAGCCTTTAAAATTAACTTATGATAAATAATTGGTTTCTTGTGAATGATTAATAGAAAAACGATTAATCAAGCTAGAAAACTGGACTTAATTATAGATAAGGCAGCATTTATATGCTACTGTTTATTATAAAAATTATTTAAATGGCTGCCTGGGATAGGGTTTTTAAGTTTTTATTTATTAATAACAAAAATTTTCATTAATAAATATGGTTGATGGAACAATCATTAATTGTGAATGCAGTTATTAATTTTAGTGTAAGAGGCGGCCATCCAAAATTGGCAATTCAGTGATTAATGATAAATGAGCCATTCAGGCAAACAAGCAAAGCAAAAGGATGGTTTTGCAACACTTGGGGAGTAAATTTTTAAAAAGCCGAACAAAAACAAAACATGAATCAAAAAATAGGAGGATAATTCCGGTTGTTTATCAGCAGTAAGTACCGTTTTTATTGATCATTACCGGACCGACTATGTTTTATGTTTTCTCCAACCCCCAGGCAATTGCAGAACATGTAAGTGAATTGCTTATTGCACAAATCCAGAAGAAAAATGATTCGGTATTGGGGCTGGCCACAGGCAGTACCATGGAGCCTGTCTATGAAAAATTGTGTGAGCAGGTTGCACGGTTAAATGTGGATGTGTCGGGCTTAACCACCTTCAACCTGGATGAATATATCGGGTTGGGCAGCGATCATCCACAAAGCTATCGTTACTATATGCGGCAGCATTTGTTCAATCGCCTGGCTTTTGCGCAGCATCGCACCTTCCTGCCAGACGGTTTGTGTGCGGATCCGGTAAAACAATGCGAACAATACTCAGGTCAAATCCAGCAGGCGGGCCACATCGACTTGCAATTGCTCGGTATTGGCAATAACGGTCATATCGGCTTTAACGAGCCGGGCACCTCATTTGGCAGCCGCACGCATGTAGTGCCACTTACTGAACAAACCCGAATTGATAACAGTCGTTTTTTTGATTCTTTAGATGAAGTTCCCACCCAGGCGATTACGCTGGGTTTACAGGATATTATGGAATCAAAACAAATTATTCTTATTGCCACAGGCACCAACAAGGCGCAAATCATGGCAGAGCTTTATGAAAGCCCTGTTACCGAGCAGTTGCCGGCTTCGGTGGTCAAGTCTCATCCGAATGCGATGATCTTGCTTGATGAACAGGCGGCGCAATTTTTGCCGGCTGAATTGCGTGATGCGGTGGAGAGCTAAGAAACCAAGGCTTGTATGGGGTAATATGGCTGGCAGTTACACAACGTATTAACCCCTAAACATAAGTGCATCCCATGTTTCAGTCACTGCTTCGTTTTCTTAAAATTGACCGTTTCACTTTTTTGTTGGTGGTAGCTGTTTTGGTTGCCACGGTCTTGCCAGCCTCTGGCCGTGGGATGCCGGTGGCGCAAATGGTGACCAGCCTGGCCATTGCGCTGCTGTTTTTCCTGCATGGGGCTCGTTTGTCACGACAGGCCATCATTGCGGGTGCTACCCATTGGCGCCTGCATTTACTGATTTTTTCTTTTACATTCATTCTCTTTCCCGTGCTTGGCGTGATGTCCAGGCCCATTCTTGAACCCCTGTTTACGCCTGATTTGTACAAAGGAATCCTGTATTTATGCGTGCTGCCTGCAACCGTGCAATCGGCTATTGCCTTTACGTCGGTTGCGCGTGGAAATATTCCTGCTGCCATTTGCAGTGCTTCATCGTCCAGCATTTTGGGTATTTTCATTACGCCCATGCTGGTCAGCTTGCTGATAACCGATGGTGCAGCCACCAGTGATTCGCAGTTGGCCCTTGAGGCCATCTGGGAAATTACCCAACAACTGCTGATTCCGTTTGCCCTGGGGCATTTCAGCCGTCCTTTCACCGCCGGTTTTATAAGCCGTCATGGTTTTCTCATGAAGTTTGTGGATCAGGGTTCGATTCTGCTGGTGGTGTATGTGGCGTTTTCCGCAGCGGTAAATGAAGGCTTGTGGAGCCAGACGCCCCTGGTGGCTTTGTTGTTGCTTGTTCTGGTTAGTGTTGTGTTACTGGTTATTGTGCTGTTGTTGACGGCTTTGATTGGCAAGCTGATGGGGTTTTCTCTTGAAGACCGTATTACCCTGGTCTTTTGTGGATCGAAAAAAAGCCTGGCCAGTGGCTTACCTATGGCGCAGGTCCTGTTTGCTGGACAGGCAGTGGGGGCAATTGTGTTGCCCTTGATGATTTTTCACCAGATTCAGTTAATGGTATGCGCTTTTATTGCCGCCCGGCTGTCCGGGCGCAAGGAAGAGCTTGAATTTCTTGAGGAGGTTGAGGAGGTTGGGGAGGGCGCTGTTGTTTCATCGGCGGTGAAATAACGGGCTGTTTTTTTCTCTGGCTTCTGGCTCCTAAGCTGGAGTGAACTGACCCCAAAAAGTTGAATAGGTGTCCAACTTTTTGGGGTCAGTTCACATTCCCGTGATGGCCATACCGGTGACCTATGCAGGTTCGGAAATGACACAGATTTATGGCCTGACCGAAGCGGGTATCAAGACAACCGGGAAATCACCCGCCGTATTGCCCAAAGTGGTGATTTATGACCCTCTGCTAAGTCTTGATTTGCCGCTGGATTTGACGGTGGTGAGTGGGATCAATGCAATCGCACATGCGGTTGAAGGCTTGTATGCCCATGATCGCAGCCCAATTACCGAGTCATTCGCCATTCAGGGTGTAGTGGCCTTAATGAAGGCGATTCCGATTATTGAACAGTGTCTGTCAGAGGGAACCGTTTCCACCAAGGCTTATGTGGATGCGCGTTCCCAGGCCTTATATGGAGCCTGGATGTGTGGCGCGGTGTTGGGCAGTACCAGTATGGGGCTGCACCATAAATTATGTCATGTGCTGGGCGGCAGTTTCAACTTGCCGCATGCCCGGTTGCATACCGTCATATTGCCACATGCGATTGCCTATAATCAATTTGCGGCTTTTGGCCAGTTGCAAAAACTGAACGAGGCGTTGGGCGTGACGGATCTTGCGCAAACCATCCATGCGTTTTCGGCAAGGCATGGTGCAAGTGTTTCCTTGCGAGAACTGGGCATGCAGGAACAAGACCTGGATGTGGCCTGTGAACTGGCATTGCAAAAAGAATATCCAAATCCCAGGAAGATTGAAAAGAACGCATTGCGGCAATTGCTTCAGAATGCTTACGAGGGCGTGCTTCCTGCATAAAGGAGAATTCTGGTTCTTCTGGACTTTCTCTGGCTCCCCCCCCGCTCCTGCGTTTTTTTCTCTGGCTCCCACGCTCCCGCGTGGGAGCCGTTTTTGGTTTGTGTTGCTGGTTGGTGGGGGGGAGGCGTTACCACGCGGGAGCGTGGGAACGAGTACTACTTTCACACCGATATTATTTGCCAGTCTACAGGTAATCCCGTAGAAAATTTCATTTGACCAGTTGCTTGAATTGTTGATAAAGTGACAATGTCCGTACAAACTAATTTAAGAACTTATCGGAGGCACTGGATCAAATGGACAGAAGTATCGAGTTGGGTAAGGAGGCACAAAAAACGGATTTGATCAATGCAGATGTGCTTCTGCAATATTGTGCAAATAATGGTTTTTCAGCACCGGTGGCCGATATCCAGGATATCCGTCAAGCTGCATCAGCATTATCCTTGGCTGTTTCCAAAGCCAGTGCCGAATTGGGGATGGATGAAATTGCCGTGCCGTTTCAGGAAGTGTTGCTGAAGTATGCAGCAGAACCCCTGAGCAAGGTGACTCAAAGATCAAGACATGAGCCGCAATTTCCTGAGGGGGTTGCAGGCAGCGAGCAGTGGGTCAGACACTCCCTGGAAAAAATTGCCAATGTGGCACCCGGCAAGTTGGCCTGGCATGATATTTATGCCGATGAGGCCTTGCAGGATGCCATCAGGGCAGATAAGGAAACATCCGAAGGCAAATCGGCCAGTGCGTTGCACGGCATTCCTGTTGGCGTCAAAGACATGTTTGATCAGACAGGAAAACGGGCTGGCTGGGGCGGTACCCTAAGACAGTCAGAGGCCGTGGCCACGCAAGAGGCCACCATGATTACCCGCCTGAAGCAGGCCGGTGCCCTTATTCTGGGTACCCAGCATATGGCTGAATTTGCCATGTCGCCGACCGGCCTGAATGCAACTTACGGACCCGGTCAAAACCCCTGGAACACTGCCCATGTCAGTGGCGGAAGCTCCAGCGGAGCCGGTATGTCGGTGGGGGCAGGGCATGTGCCCTTGGCCTTGGGTTCTGATACGGGCGGATCAGTTCGTTTGCCGGCCGCCTTGTGTGGCGTGGTGGGTTTGAAAGCCACCCAGTACAGAACCAGCCTGCATGGTGTGATGCCATTGTCTCCCAATCTTGATGGTGTGGGTCCTCTGGCGCAAACGGTCCGGCTGGTGGGGGAGGCCTATGCAGCCATTGCCGGCCCGGACGGAGTTGATTTGTCTTGCCTGCCGGTCAAGCCAAACTTGCCTGACTGGGATACGCCCAATACCAACATGACCATCGCTTATCCGGTTCTTGAGGCTGGCAGCCTGTTAACTGAGGAAATGCTCAATGCCTTCAAGGCAACCCTGGCGACTTTCAAGGAAATGGGTTTTACGCTTGTTAAAACAAAACTGCCCGATCTGGACCTGCTGGGTCAACTGGCCTCGGTCATGCTCGCGGCAGAATCTGCCGCGGTTCACCGGCACTGGCTGATGACCCAGCCCGAGAAATACGGCCGTCAGGTAAGACGCCGTCTGTCACGCGGGTTCTTTGTTTCCGGCATGGATTATTACGATGTATTGCGTTTGCGTCCAGTATTCCTCAAGCGTTTTCTTGAAGAGTCCATGCCAGGCGCGGATGCGTTTTTATTGCCAACCACACCGGGTGAAGCGCCCAAAATCACAGATACGATTGGTTCAGATGAGACTATCCTTGAGAAAAGGTTTTCAGCCTTGTCGTACTGGACCAGAGGGATCAACTATCTGGGTGTGCCCGGCATCAGTTTCCCGGCAGGGAGGGGCGCGCAGGGCTTGCCTCTGGGCGTTCAATTAATTGGTCGTCCTTTGGGTGAAGACAGGATTCTGTCTATGGCCCATCAGTTTGAAATGCAGACAGGCTGGCCAAAGAAATAGCAGTACAAAAACAAAGCGGTACAGAAAGAAAAACAGTAAAGGAGGCCAAAACCGGATAAGCCGGAGTGCTGAACCGGTTTTGGAAAATTCAAGTCTTGCCTCGGCAACATCAACATTAACATCAACATCAATATTAATACTTCAGGAGACATTTAATGAAAGCGATTCAATTTACCGGACTGCTTGCCACCCTTTTGGCTGTTAACGCACACGCGGCAACAGAAATGATCATTACGGGTGAAATTCCCATTACCACCAACCCCAGCCCTTCCATCATGAAATTCATTGAAGAAGTGGAAAAACGAACCAATGGGGAGGTCAAGGGCAAGTATTTTCCTGCTTCACAACTGTATAACGATATTAACGGGATTGCCGCCATTGGTACCGGGTCGGTCCATATGGTCTGGCCGGTGACTTCGCGTCTGGAAGCGCTTGATCCCCGTATCGGCATTGTCAGCCTGCCATTTTCATTAACCACCCAGGAAATGACCAATAACTGTTTTGTTGAAGGACTGACCAAACAGGTTAACTCCTACATCGAGCCCAAGGGTGTGACGGTTTTAGGCTTTTTGCGTACCGCTGATTTGATGTTTTTAATGAAAGACAAGGATATCCAGAAACAGGAAGATGTTTCAGGCTTGAAGATCAGGGTGATTGGTGGACAGATCATGCTGGACCCGATGAAGTCGATAGGGGCAAGTCCGGTTTCCATGGCGGCTTCCGAAATGTCAGCGGCGTTGTCACAAGGTGCGATTGACGGGGTATTAAGCTCTCCGGCCGGATGGGCGGATGTGCTGGGCAGCACTGCCAAATTTGGTACTTCGGTGCCTGGCATGGCGCTTACCACCTCTGCCGTGGTGACCGATAAGGCCTGGCTGGACAGCTTGCCCAAAGAGCACAGTGACGTGATCAGAACGGTTCTTCAGGAAATCATTGTTGATCAGTGGAAGAGCTCTATTGTGAAAGATGAGGAGCTGATTCAGAAAATGGTTCAGCAAGGGGCGACATACCGTGAAATGGACCCGGCTGAAGTTGAAAAGCTGAAAGCCAGCTTTACCCGTGCCAACCAGAAGTTCGTGGAAAAAAATGCCAAGGCTGTCGAGGAGCTGGCCCAGGTGAAAAAGGAGTGCAAACTAAATGGATAACATTCTGGCTAAATCTGATGTTTTTATCGGCGAGCAAAAAATGATCAGGAAGCAGGCGGAAAAAAAATCCATTTCACACTTGAATGTCCTGGGCAAAATCATCTGGTCGGTGGCCACGCTGTTTTTATTGCTCTCTACATCCATCATGATTGTGGAAGGACTTAGCCGGTTTTTCTTCAACGTGAGTTATTTCTGGGCTGAAGAATTGGTGCGATTCCTGATGGTATGGGCGTTTTTCCTGACATTGGGCATTGCAGGCTTCCGGTTTTACCATATCCGTACTGAGCTGCTGGTGCAGCGACTTTCTGCAGGAGTGCAGAAAGTGACCTGGTTGCTTGCCGGTGTGGCCGGAATGACTTTTGCCGGCATTCTGTTTTACTCCTCAATTTTTCAGGTAATGCGTCTGCATAAGATGGGGATGGTTTCAGAGTCCAATCTGGAAATTCCTTTATGGATTGTTTCCCTGGCGGTTCCGGTCGGTGCCCTGGCGTTGTTCATGTATTACTTCATGGTGGCTGTCTATGCATTGAAAGGGATTGATCCTTTTGTTTCGGATGAACCAGAGGAAGGGATTGATGAGAACGTGCTGAATGCGGTTTCCAAAGGAGCACAATTATGACTTTGTTCGTCGCGCTTGCCGGTTTGCTGGGTATGCTGGCGCTGGGCTTTCATATTGCTGTCACGATGGGGCTGGTATCCAGTGCGCTGGTGCTGTCCATGCCCAGTGTGCCGGTGACTGTTATTGCCCAAACCGCTTTCCAATCCATCAACAGTTATCCCCTGATGGCGATTCCCATGTTTATCCTGATGGGTAATGTCATGACCCGGGGCAATATTGTGGGTGTTCTGATTGAGCTGATCGGCAGTATCGTCCGCTGTATTCGTGGCGGGCTGGCGATTACGGTGATGCTGTCGTGCATATTCTTTGCCGCGGTTTCAGGCTCCAGTGTGGGCTCTGCCGCTGCCATTGGTTCGGCAACCATCGAGGGCCTGAAGCGGGAAAAATATCCGGTAAAATTTTCTGCGGCATTGGTGGCCGTAGGCAGCACACTGGG
This sequence comes from Advenella sp. EE-W14, assembly GCF_012923605.1. Lineage (NCBI taxonomy): Bacteria > Pseudomonadati > Pseudomonadota > Betaproteobacteria > Burkholderiales > Alcaligenaceae > Advenella > Advenella sp. EE-W14. The sequence goes on from NZ_JAAVNG010000007.1 coordinate 262,495, forward strand.
CCTGATGATTCCGCCTTCCCTGGGGTTCATTTTGATTGGCTCGATTGTGGGTATTCCGGTAGACAAGCTGTTTATTGCCGGCATCGTTCCTGGCCTGATGGAAGCAACCATGCTACTGCTGACCACCATTTTTGTCGTTAGAAAAAACGGTTACGGTGAAGTGGCCTCAAAAGCCGATCTTAAGGGGTTTGTGCGGAGTACGCCCAAAGCGGCCGGTGCCATTACAATGCCCGTGCTGGTCTTGGGTAGTATTTACCTGGGTATTTTTACACCGACCGAGGTGTCTGCCGTTGCTGCGGGTTATGCCATTGTCCTGTGTGTGTTTGTGTACCAGACCCTGAAGTGGAAAGACATCTGGAGCATTTCCAAAGATTCCCTGCTGCAGGCAACCATGATTTTTGCGGTTGTGTTGGGAGGCAGCCTGATTGGCTTTATCCTGGCCAGGATGGGGGCAACCGCGCAGCTGATTGGTTTTATGGAACGGCTGGATATGGAGCCCTGGCAGTTTCTGCTCCTGGCCAATGCCGTGCTGCTGGTGCTGGGTATGTTTCTGGATGGGGTGGCCATGATTGTATTGACGGCACCCTTGCTGTTTCCCATGGCAACGCATTTGGGAATTGACCCTATTCATTTTGCGGTTATTATGGTGGCCAACGTTGAAATAGCCACATTGACACCACCGATTGGCCTGAATTTGTTTGTCATGAGCGGTATTGCCAAGATTCCGGTTGAGTCGGTGGCAAAAGGGGTAATGCCCTATTACTTGACCAGGGTTGCTGCTCTGGGCCTGATTACCTTTGTGCCGGCAATTTCCTTAATCCTGCTTAAGTAACTTAATGTAAGTTTATAATGCGTACAACGCTTACCAAGACTGCAAAAATATGTATACAAATCATGAAATAGATAGAGATGCTTTTATCAGAGGCAATCAGCCACGGTATGTTCAATTGGCCAACACGCTCATCAATGAAATCACCGATGGCAAATATCAAATTGGTGATTTACTGCCTACCGAGCAGGATATGTGTGTGCAATTTGGTGTCAGTCGTTTTACGGTAAGGGAAGCCCTGAAAAAACTGGTGCAATCCGGGCTGGTTACCCGTCAGCCCGGCGTTGGCTCAAAAGTCATCTCAACCCAGATGACAACGGCCTATAGCCAGAATATCATGGATATTTCCGACTTTTATCGTTATGCCACCGATACTTCGCTGGTTATCCAAAGCAGCGAAATCATTACGATTACGGCTGAGCAGGCCGATATGCTAGAGGGTTCGGCCGGTGAAACCTGGTTGTTTTTAATTGGAAACCGTTTCTCGGAAAAAAACGAACTGCCCATCAGCTATACCGAAATCTGGATCAATCCGGCGTTTCGCGCCATTAAGGGGATTATGGGTAAACGCAGTGAGGCCATTCATTCGGAAATTGAAAAGCAGTTTGGAGAAACCGTGGTTAAAGTCGAGCAAACCATTACGGCAACTTCGCTGACTAAAAAACAGGCCAATGCCTTACAGGTTAAAAGCGGCAGTCCAAGCCTGTGTATTGCCCGCAAATACCGCAATCGCAAGGGTGAACTGATCGAACTGTCCATCAGCCATCATCCCGAGACCCGGTTCAGTTATAACTCGGTCTTTGTGAAAAACAATATTCCAGCATAGTATCTGTATTAAAAGCCTCTGGCAGGACTGGTTTATCAGGTTGATGCCAGCCCGGCTTTATTTCAGACCTCAAATTTCTGTCCCATGCCAAGCATTTGCCGGCCGTTGAAACGGCTGGCATGACGGTTGTCTTCAGCGTTCCTCCCATTGTAAATCCCGTTCATCACAACACCGTGCCGCACCCGGGTGGACGGTATTTTATTTTCCGGATATTGCCCTATTTTTTGCTTGACAGTCTCTCAATTACTATTTATCATTTTCTTTAATTTGTACGGACAAACGAACAAATGGGCGTACAAATAGACAAACAAGTAAATACAAGGAGATAGAAAATGTTATTCCCTCAAAAAGTGGGTGAAAACCGTTACCGTGCCCGTTACGGCCGTTACTTCGAAGAGTTCAATATTGGCGATATTTATGAGCACCGTCCTGGCCGAACTATTACCGATGCGGATAACATTCAGTTTTCATTAATGACCATGAATTACCATCCCATGCACTGCGACAAGGCGCATGCGGAAAAAAGTGAATTTGGCAAACTGCTGGTCAATAGCGGGCTGACACTGGCTGTTGTGCTGGGTATGACCGTAAATGATGTCAGTGGCCAGGCGATTGCCAACCTGGGCTGGAAAGACATTGCGTTGACCAACCCGGTTTTTGCGGGTGATACCTTGTATGCCGAGTCTGAAGTGCTGGACAAGCGCGAATCCAAATCACGGCCAACGCAAGGTATTGTGACCGTCAGGACCAAAGCCTTCAACCAAAGGGATGAGCAGATCATGGTGTTTGAGCGTACCTTCCTGGTGGCTAAAGAAGGTTATGGCGTTGGTGATAAATAAACAGCGTAAAAATAAACTGCGTAAAAAAATATAAAACACCAACATTAATTGCCGCTAAAAGCGATTAATTATTAAACATATAAATAATTTAAGGAGTGGTAGAGTGAGACATATTATTCGCAGACACATCATAAGTGCCTGCACATTGGGGATACTGGCTTTCTCATTTTGTGCACAGGCGGCTTATCCGGAAAAACCCATCAGAATCGTAGTGGGTTTTCCTCCGGGACAGGCAACGGACATTATTGCGCGTCTGGCCGCCAAGAAACTGGAAGAAGGTCTTAATCAGCCGGTTATTGTTGAAAACAAACCGGGTGCAGCTGGCATTATTGGCACCATGGATGTGGTAAGGGCCAAGCCAGACGGTTATACCCTGCTGGTCGGTTCAAGCGGCACGCTTTCCATTAATCCCAGCCTGTATGGCGATTTGGCCTATGACCCCCTGAAAGACTTGAGCCCAATTGCCGAGCTTTCTGAAGTGCCGCTGTTTCTGGCGGTGAATGCCAACGTACCCGTGAATAACGCCAAAGAATTTGTTGAAATGGTGAAAGCCGATCCCACAAAATACAACTATGGCTCTGCAGGCAGTGGTGTGACCAGCCATTTGGCCATGGAGCTTCTGAAGCATGATCTTGGCCTGGAAATGGATCATATTCCCTACAAGGGAAGTCCGGCTGCCGTGACGGACCTGGTCGGTGGCAGGGTGACAGCCATGGTGGATACCGGGCCCGCACTGATTCCGATGGCCCAGAAAGGACATATCAAATTATTGGCCGTGTTAAGTGACAAGCGGGTGCCCGCACAGCCTGACGTACCCACATTGAAGGAAGCTGGCTTGGGTGATGTGCTGGCAACGGCCTGGGTTGGATTGGCCGCGCCCAAAGGCACCCCTGACGAGGTGCTCCAAACGCTGCACCAGTCACTGCAAAAAAACTGGCAAAGTGAAGATGTGGATAAAGTCCTGAATGGTCTTGGGTCGCTGTCTGTCCTGAACAGTCCAGAGGAATTCACCCGTTATATCGAATCTGAAATCAAAAAGTGGAAAGTTGCCGTGGAAGTGTCCGGCGCTAAAGTCAATTAAATAAAGGTGTAGAGACAATGAATCAAACCATTTCCTCGCTCATCAGCGATAAAATTTCAAGCATCAACTTTAATGCCATTCCTGAACAGGTCAGGGAAAGGGCAAAATATCTGATCATGGATGCCTTGGGCATTGCCTACGCGTCCACCCAGTATGACTTTGCTGAAAAAACCCTGGCAGGCATCCTGGCCATTTCTGAACCCACGCCCAATGGCGTACCGGTGATTGGCATGAATGTGTCTTTGCCTGCCCGTGATGCGGCGATTGTGAATGGTTTGCTGATTCATGGACTGGATTATGATGATACACACCCTAAAGGCGTGATTCATGCAACGGCACCAGTGCTGGCTGCCGTCCTGTCCCAGTCGCACCGCCTGCAAAAATCGGGTGAAGACTTGTTGACCGCTTATATTGTGGGTATTGAAGTGGCCACCCGTTTGGGGGCGGCTGCCAAGGGTAGTTTCCATCAAGTGGGTTTTCATCCAACCGGTTTGATTGGCGCGTTTGGGGCGACCCTGGCCGCTGCATGGCTGGATAAGCTGGATGCAGGTCAAATGACCCATGCCCAGGGTATTACCCTGTCACTGGCTTCGGGCAGCCTTGAGTTCCTGCAGGATGGCGCGTGGACCAAGCGTATTCATCCAGGCTGGGCGGCCAATGCCGCCATTACCTCGGCCTCTTTGGCCAAGCACGGTTTCCTGGGTCCCAGGGAAACGTATGAAGGGCGTTTTGGTTTATACGCCAGCCACCTGGGCGCCGACTTCAAACTGGAAGGTCTGGAAGAAAGCATCAGCACGATTGGTCAGGAATGGGAGCTGATGAATATTGCGGTTAAACCGATTCCGGCCTGCCACTTCACGCATGCATGTACCGATGCAGCTGCGATTATTGCCAAACAGTTCAATCTTGAAGATATTCTCAAGATTGAAGCCAAAGTGCCAGCGGGTGTCATGAAAACCGTTTGCGAACCTGCTGAAAACAAGCAAAAACCGGCCAATTCCTATGAAGCCCAGTTCAGTATTCCTTACTCTGTTGCCACCGGTTTGCGGTTTGGCCGCTTCTCTTTGGATGCCCTGGATGAGAAAGCTTATACCGACCCCGAAACCCTGGCGCTGGCAGCCAAAGTTATTAGCGTGCCCGATCCCGATGCCGACTTCCCCAGATATTATTCGGGCGAAGTCGTGGTGACACTGAACGACGGCAAGGTCATTTCCCATCGTGAGGCCATCAACCGTGGCGCCGATGTCCGCCCGATTACCAATGGCGAGGTGGAGGCCAAATACGTGGAAAACACCGGTAATCTGCTGGATGCCGGAAAAATTGCACAAATTTCTTCAGCCCTTAAAGGTCTTGAGAATCAAAGTGCCAGCCAATTGATGAATTTATTAAGTACCAAATAAGCAAGTGAGAATAAGATGAGTAAAGATAGCAATAACTACGATGTTGAACAGGAAACGCTGATTCTGGATATGCTGGATAAATTTCTGGCCTCTGAGGTTGCCCCGCATGTGCACCAGCTGGAGCATGATGATATTTATCCGGAAGAAATTGTTGAGAAAATGAAAGAGATGGGGCTGTTTGGCTGCATCATTGACCAGGAATATGGTGGCCTGGGTTTGTCGACCCAGACCTACGCCAAGATCATTGAGCGAATGTCCAAGGTGTGGATGTCCATTTCAGGCATTATCAACTCGCACCTGATCATGGCCATGGCCGTGCAGAAAAACGGGACCGAAGAACAAAAGCGTAAATACCTGCCGCGCTTTGCCACCGGTGAGTTGCGTGGGGGTGTTGGCTTGACCGAGCCGGATTGCGGTACCGATTTGCAGGCCATTCGTACGGTTGCACGCAAACAGGGCAATAAATATATTATTAACGGTTCAAAAATGTGGATCACCAACAGCATGTATGGCAACTGCCTGGCATTGCTGGTTAAAACCGATCCGGATGCCACCCCAAGGCATAAAGGCATGAGCCTTTTCATTGCCGAGAAGGGCAAAGGCTTTATTGTTAACCGGAAACTGCCCAAACTGGGCTACAAGGGTATTGATACCTGTTCGCTGAATTTTGACGACTATGAAGTGGATGAGTCATGCCTGATTGGCGGTGTGGAGGGTAAGGGATTGCAGTATGTCCTGAACGGGCTGGAGCTGGGTCGCATTAACGTGGCTGCCCGTGGATTGGGCGTGGCACAGGCGGCACTGGAAGAAGCGTTGCAGTATTCACAAATTCGTAAAACATTCGGCAAGCCCATTTGTGAGCACCAGGCTATCCAGCTGAAGCTGGGCGAGATGGCCACACGTACCGAAGCCGCCCGTTTGCTGGTGTATGCCGCTGCCGCCGCTTATGACCGTGGCGAACGCTGTGATGCCGAAGCCGGAATGGCCAAGTACTTTGCCACCGAGGCCGGCATGGAGAACTCGCTGGAAGCCATGCGTATTTTTGGCGGTTACGGTTATTCCAAAGAATATAACGTTGAGCGCCTGTATCGGGATGCGCCTTTGTTGCTGATTGGTGAAGGCACCAATGAAATGCAGCGCATTATTATCGCCAAACAAATGATAGAGAGAAACAAGGTATGAACCAGAACGCATTAAACAGTTTGCCCCTGAAGGGCGTGCGCATTATTGCGGTCGAGCAATACGGGGCAGGTCCATTCGGTACCCAGCACTTGGCGGATCTGGGCGCCGAAGTCATCAAGATCGAAAACCAGGCGGATGGCGGTGATGTTGGCCGTCATGTCGGCCCCTATTATTTTGGGGAAAATGACAGCCATTTTTATCAGGCCTTCAACCGGAACAAAAAAAGCATTACGCTTAATTTGAAGTCTGAACAAGGTAAGGAAATTTTTCATCGTTTGCTGAAAAATGCCGATATCGTGTTCAATAACCTGCGTGGTGATTTGCCCGAAAAACTGGGTCTCACCTACGAAGACCTGAAACAATACAATGAAAAAATCGTGTGTGCACACTTGTCCGCATACGGACGTGAGGGTTCCAGGAAATCCTGGCCTGGCTACGATTATCTGATGCAGGCCGAGGCGGGCTATCTGTCCCTGACCGGAGAGCCAGACGGGCCGCCCAGCCGCATGGGCCTGTCTATTATTGACCTGATGACGGGCACAACCGCTGCCATGGGTATGCTGGCAGGTTTGGTGGGTGCCCGTGCAACCGGCATAGGGCGTGATGTTGATGTCAGCCTGTATGATGTCGCCATTCATAACCTTGCCTATGTGGGTGTCTGGTACCTGAATGAGGGATTCTCCCTGAAACGTGAACCTTTCTCAAGCCATCCGTCCTTAACACCTAGCCAGTTGTACCGGACACAGGATGGCTGGGTGTTCCTGATGTGTAACAAGGAAAAGTTCTGGGGTACGCTTTGCATGGCCATTGAGCGTCCCGAGTGGATTAACCGCCCCGAGTACCAGCGTTTTCCGGATCGTCTTGAAAACAGGGATAGGCTGAAAGAAGAACTGGAGTCGGTTCTGGCGACACGTAGCACCGAAGAATGGATGAAGGCATTTGCCGGTAAAGTCCCTGCCGCCCCCGTTTACGATGTGGCTCAGGCGCTGGATAATGACTTCATTCAGGAGCAGGAACGCATTATCGAATTTGAACATGCCGGCAGGAATGTACGCACGATTGCATCTCCTGTCCGGGTGGGGGTACATCCTGCCCAAGCGGCACCGGCCATGGGAGAGCATAATCATGAGCTGCTGGGCGAGGTGGGCTATAGTGAAGAGGAAATCCGGTCGTTTAAAGACGAACATGTGATTTAGGCAGGAACAGGAGAAAAAAATGCCGACTGCAAAAAGCTACTTATTCGTGCCGGGTGACCGCCCGGAGCGCTTTGAAAAGGCACTCAACACTCATGCAGGGATGGTGATTCTGGATCTTGAGGATGCGGTGGCTCCCGATGCCAAAGACAGTGCCCGGGAAGGCATCCGTCAGTGGCTTGAAGCCAGCGACACGCGTGAATTTACCCAGCGGCTCATGCTGCGTGTCAATGATGTTGACACGAGCTGGTATGGCCGCGATGTGGCCTTGTTGGGGTCGGGTAAATTCCAGGGGGTCATGCTGCCCAAGGCACAAAGTGTTAAGGCCCTTGAACAGTTGTCGGCAACCCTTGAAGGTCAACAGGAAATCATTCCCTTGATTGAAACCGTACAGGGTTGGGACAACGCCCGTCAGCTGGGAGAGGCCACGCGCGTTTCCCGGCTGGCTTTCGGTTCAGTCGATTTTGCCATTGATGCCGGGATAGAGGGAGATCAGGAAGAACTTGATTATGTGCGTTCTTCCCTGGTTTTGCAGTCCCGTCTGGCAGGCAGGGCCAAACCGGTGGATGGCGTGACCGTTGATTTCAGGAACCAGGATGTTCTGAAGGCTGATGTGGCGCGTTCCCGTCGTTACGGTTTTGGGGCAAAACTGTGTATTCATCCTGCCCAGGTTGATGTCGTGAATGAAGGCTATGCGCCTTCTGCCAAAGAAATTGATTGGGCTCACAGGGTACTTGAAGGCGTGGAGAAATTCGGACTGGGTGCTTTTGCCCTGGAAGGAAAACTGCTGGATAAACCCTTGTTTATACGGGCACAGCGTATTCTTGCAGCGGCGTAAAAGGCCAGGCCGATAGGCAAAAAAAACAGGGGGCCTGGCCTCCTGTTTTTTTGCCTGCGTTTCTGTTCAGGTTTCAGTCGGCATATTTTTTCTCAAATTCCCAAATTTCCGGGAAACCAATCAGCTTATTGAAATCGGAAAAATTGTAAAGCATGGGTTCAAGCCCGACTGATGTGTGGTGGGTGGCCAAATGCTGGTAGGCATTTTGCAGTGCTTGGCCAGCGGCCAGAAACCCCAGGGCAGGATAGATCGCAATGGCATAGCCCATTTCCTGCAACGTGGCAGGGGGCAGAATGGGTGTGCGGCCGGTTTCCACCAGATTGATCAGCAGGGGCTTTTCAATCGTTTTGGCAATTTTCCACATCTCCTCTTCATTTTCAGGCGATTCGATAAAAATGATGTCTGCACCAGCCCGGGCATATTGTTCGCCCCGGCGCAAGGCTTCATCCAGTCCAAGACTGGTTCGGGCATCGGTGCGGGCAATAATCAGAAAATCGGGGTTTGAGCGGGTATCGACGGCCACCCTGATTTTCTTGACCATGTCAGCGGCAGGAGTCACCCGGCGTCCTGGCGTATGGCCGCATTTTTTAGGAAACGCCTGGTCTTCAAGCTGGATAGCCGCCGCGCCCGATTTTTCATAGGCGCGAACGGTATGGGCCACGTTCAGCAAGCCGCCATAACCGGTGTCTCCATCACAAATCACCGGTTTGCCGGTGGCATTGCAAAAGGCGGCTACCCGGTTGTTCATGTCGGTCATGGTGGCAAGGCCGGCATCCGGTAAGCCCAGATAAGAAGCCACGGTTCCGTAACCTGTCATGTAAAGGCAGTCAAAGTTCATTTGGCTGGCGATCTTGACGGAAATCAGGTCATACACACCGGGGGCGATCACCAGTTTGCCCGGGGAAATTATTTGTTTCAGCTTATGTTTTTCGTTGTTCATGGCAATCCGTCAGGCCTTGTATGCGGTTCAAGGCCTGTGTATTCAGGGTTAAGCGGGAATGAATCAAACGGGTTTCAAATCAATGGCCACCGCCAGGTTGCGCCATAGTTCAAAATCTTTTTTGACCTGTTCATTGAATTTTTCAACCGAATCACCCACCGGTTCGGCAGCCTGTTTTTGCAGGATTTCTTTCATGTCGGGCTGGTTAATGACCTGAGCCACGGCTTGTTGCATGCTGTCCAGCAAAGGTTTGGGTGTTTTGGCGGGTGCAAAAATGCTGTAAGTCACGTAGACGTTATCAAATTCTTTAAAGCCCAGTTCTGCCATGGTGGGTACATCTGGCCACATTTGGGTTCTGGACTGGCCGGTTACCGCCAACGGGGTAATTTTGCCAGACTGCACATAAGCACTGGAAGACAGCAAACTGCCTGTGGCCATGGTGGTCACGCCACCCGCAACATCAGCCATGAGCGGTGCCCCGCCTTTATAGGGAACGCTGATCATGTTCAGTTTATTGTAGTGATTGAACATATCTCCAACCAGACGGGTCATGTTTTCGGAGCTGCCATAGGCAAATTTGTTACCGGGTTTTTTGGCCAGCGCAAGGAAGTCTTTAATGTTTTTGGCATCCAGTGTAGAACTGCTTAAAAATGCCAGGGGAGAACGGGCCACCATGGTGACCCCAATGAAATCCTTGAATGTATCGTAAGGAATGTCTTTGGTGACCAGGGGATTGATCAGGTGGCTGTTGACCACCAGGGCGTAGGTGTAGCCGTCCGGTTTTGACGTGGCGACTGAACGGGTCCCGATAATGCCATTGGCGCCAGGTTTGTTTTCAACAATGACGGGTTGCTTGAATACCTTGGAAAGCCGGTCGCTAAGATGCCTGGCAATAATATCGGTGCCGCCACCGGCAGAGTAGGGGACGACCAGGGTAATGGGTTGTGTGGGGTAAGGGTCTGCGGCCAGGGCTGGTGTGGCAACAGCGATGCTGGTACCCATAAGAATCAAAGAAAATAGCCGTGTATGAGCTTGCTTCATTTTGTCTCCTGAAGAAAATTTTTGTTTTGTCGTATTGGAATCACCCGTGATGGGTGGCAATACATAGGGTTGGGCATCCTTTGGGAGTGCTGCTTTGTTGGATGTCTTATAAGAATTATTATATTTGTACGTATGTTTGTAATGTACGGACAAATTTAAGGGAGAATGCATTGGCTGTCAAGAAATAATTATTTACGCGTGATGTAGATCAAGGTGGGCTTTTTAATGGCTGGGAGGCGGGCTTTCCAACGCAGAGCATGGGAACGAGTATTGCGTAGCTTGCAAAAGATGATTAATGTGTTATTTACACGCATTATAGCGTGAAAATTGCTCACATTAAAAAATAAATAAATAACACTGGATTTATTAACTCATTGATATTAAACGATTTTTTTTATTAATGAAAATTGGCATGTATTTTGCTGTATGTAGTGTGGATTACGCGAATGCGTAAATTTTTAATGCCATACAAGAGAGTAGAAACATGAAATCGATGAAGATTATTTGTCCTAACGGTCATTTGGGTTTTGCCCCGTTGAGAACCGAAAGTTTTCATATTGGAGTTCAGGCGGCACCGGATTTTATTGCAGCGGATTCCGGCAGTGATGATGTCGGCCCCGTGCCTTTGGGTTCAGATACCTCCACCAGTCCGCAAGCATGGCAGATGCATGACCTGGAAGAAATGCTATTGGCTTCGCGCCGGCTGGGCGTACCCATGATTATTGGTTCGGCGGGTGATACCGGTTCCAATAGCCGGGTTGATATGTATGTCCGCATTATTCAGGAACTGGCGGAAAAACATAATTTGCCCAAATTCAAGCTGGGTTATTTTTATTCCGAAGTGGATAAGGAAACGGTTCGCATGAAAATCCGTAATGGGGACAGTGTGACCGGCCTGGATGGTTTTGATGACCTGACAGAAGCCGAACTGGATGCCACTGACCGTATTGTGGCCGTCGCGGGGGTACATCCTTATATCAAGCTTCTGGAGCAGGGGGCTGATGTTATTATTGGCGGAAGAAGTTCCGATGCGGCCGTATTTGCGGCACCGGCGATTTTCAAGGGCTTTCCAGAGGACAAAGCCTACTATCTTGGTAAGGTTCTGGAGTGCGCATCGTTTTGTGCCGAACCGTATGGTGGCAAGGAAACGGTGATGGGGGAAATCTCTCATGATGATGTCCAGGTGACCGCCATGCACCCGGAGCAGCGTTGCACGATTGCTTCGGTAGCCGGTCATGCCATGTATGAGCGTTCAAACCCCTTCGAAGAATTTTTTGCGGGCGGTAGACTGGATATGACTGATTGTCATTATGAACAGCTTACAGAGAAAACCACCCGAATTACGGGTTCACGTTTTCATCCTGCACAGCAGATTCGCGTAAAACTGGAAGGTTCAGGAAAAGTGGGGGAGCGGTTCATCGGGTTTTGTGGCGTGCGTGACCCTTATACCATTGCAAATATAGACCGGGTCATTGGCTGGGCCAGAGAAAAAGTACAAGAGCGGTTTGGTGATGAGGGTTATCAGCTGCATTACAGCGTATATGGCCGTGACGGTGTGATGGGAGCGCTGGAACCATTACGGCATCAGACAGGACATGAAGTGGGTGTCCTGGTACAGGGCGTTGCACCAACGCGTGAAATGGCGGAAGAGCTGACATTGATCGGTCTGCGCCAGATGTTTTATGCCCGCTTGCCTGATGTCAAAGGCACCGCAGGCTCGGTATCCTTCCCGTTGGATGAGGTGGTTGAAGCCAGTGCCGCCTATCGCTGGACACTTAACCACACCATGCCTGTTGATGATGTGCTTGAACTTTTCCCAACCAATATGATTACCGCTGGCGTATAACAAGGAGCCTTATCATGACAAGCTATAAACTGAACCAATTAGCCAAAACCATTCGCAGCAAAAATGCCGGTGTCAATAAAATCACGTTTGATATCATCTTCAGGGATCAGGAAACCTATCAGGCAGTTAAAAAATCAGGAGCGCTTTCCAGACAGACAGTATGTGATTTGTACAATATTTCTGATGAGCGTATTTCGGATTTTGTTGAATACGATCCGGGTCTGGCGATCAAATTCACAATATACCGTCAAAGACCCAGTGGTTCGGCCGGTGATGGCGATATTTTTGGCGCACAACAATACGCGCCATTGCTGGAGCTGCCTGTCGATCTTTAATGAATGAAATTTCATTCAAATAACGTAACCTATAATTAGCTAATATAAAGAGACAATCATGAAATACTTCATCAGCAAAGCAACACTTATCTTAAGCTCTGTATTATTGCTGGCTTCCCAGGCTAATGCAGCCTCACCCATCACGCTTGTGGTGCCTTTTTCCACCGGGGCCAGCAATGATTCAATTGCCCGTGTTATTGCTCCGTTACTTTCTGACAAACTCAAGCGCCCTGTGATTGTTGAAAACAGGGCGGGTGCGGCAGGGGTCATTGGATCAAATTATGTGGCAAAGGCGCCCAATGACGGTTCCACTTTGCTACTCACCTCGTCTACATTTGTAACAACCGCGGCCACGCAACCGTCTTTGCCCTATGACCCCATCAAGAGCTTTACGCCCGTTGCCATGATCGGGCAGGGACCACTGGTGATCGCGGTTCCCGCGCAGAAGCCCTATGCCTCATTGTCGGATGTCATGAACAAAGCCCGCATGAGTCCTGGTGCCGTCAATTATGGATCATCGGGAATTGGCTCACTGGCGCACTTGGCCACAACATTAATGGAAGATTCGGCCGATGTGAAAATGACGCATGTGCCATATAAAGGAGCGGCCAATGCGGCTGCCGACCTTGCCGGTGAACGGCTGGACATTATGCTGGCCAACTACAGTTCTTTGGCGCCATTGTTGCCCACCGGCAAGGTAAAATTGCTGGCAACAACGGCACCGGGCGTACATCCTGCATTTCCTGACTTGCCGCCCGCTTCACAAACCCTGCCGGGCTATGACGTGGATATTTGGGTGGGGATTTTTGCACCTGCGGGCACATCGCCCGAATTCATTGAAACCCTGAATGAGGCACTGAATGAAATCAGTCAGTCCAAACAGCTGGCACGTTTGCTCGAGATGGATGGGACGGTTCCCTCTGCCATGAGCAGTGAGGAGTTTGCCCAGCGCGTTTCGGGTGATCTTGAGCGATGGAAAAAGCTGGCGGACCAACACCAGATCCAGGCCAACTGATGTCGGTTTCTGTGGGCTCAGGGCGTTATTCCAAGCCTGGACAGTTGGTGACGCAAGGCATGACGGGATATGCCCAGGATGCTGGCAGCCAGAGTCTGGTTGCCGGCACTGCGTTTTAGGGCCTGCAAAATGAGTGACTTCTGGAAGCGTGCCGTCTGTTCGAAATAATCACTGGCTGATAGGGCGTCATCATGACCGGTGCTGCCTGCCGTATTATCCGGGATCATGGCGCTTTGTCCGTTTGCCTCGCGGATAATACGAGATGGCAAGTGTTTTTCAGTAATGACTTCCCCTTCCTCCAGAATACAAATCCGCTCCAGTAAATTGCCAAGCTCACGGACATTGCCTGGCCAACGGTATTGTTGGAAAATTTCCTTGACGGCGGTGCTTATTTCCGTGAAATGAGCATCATGCAGGGCATTGTATTTTTTCAGGAAACGGTCCACCAGTACAAAAACATCGTCTCCGCGCTCCCGTAAAGGAGGAATGTTGATGGAAACCACCTGGAGCCGATAATAAAGATCGTCCCGAAACTTGCCGGCCGACACCTCATTGAGCAGTATCTTGTTGGTGGCGGCAATAAAGCGCAGGTCGGTAGACTGCTCCTGCACCGAGCCAATGCGCCGGAAACGGCGGCTGTCCAGTAGAGTCAGGATTTTGGCCTGCATAACAGGGTCAAGTTCACGTATCTCATCCAGAAACACGGTGCCACCGTTGGAAACTTCCAATAAACCCATTTTTTTATCGACCGCACCGGTGAATGAGCCCCGCTCGTGTCCGAACAGTTCTGACTCGAGCAGGTTGCCAGGAATGGCGGCGCAATTGATTTCCGTAAAGAGGTGACTGGCGCGGCTGGATTGCTCATGAAGCGTGCGTGCAACCAGCCCCTTGCCGGTGCCGGTTTCGCCGTAGATCAGGACCGTGCTGACTTTGCTGCGGGCCACCTTGGTGATCAGGTTTTTCAATTCAACCATGGAAGGATGGTTGCCAATTATCTCATTAACCGGTGTGGGGTTTGACATGCCGAAATCTTCAAATGAGCGTGAGACGGAGAAATGACATTATAGTCTCAAGTCTTTGGATAGCAATCACCAGGCTGGCCGCATAAGCGCCGTCAATTAACCGTGATACCACTTTTCCTGATGATTTCCCCTGCCTGTTTGGCCCGCTCATCAACATAAGACTTGAAGGCTTCCGGTGTGGATGCTACAGGATACATGCCCAGAACCTCCAGTTTTTCACGGACGGCAGGTATTTCAAGTGCTTTGGTTATTTCCGCGTTCCAGCGATTGACAATCTCTTTGGGTACGCCTGCCGGCATGATTACCCTGTTCCGCGCTCCCCCTGAAGTTTTTTACTTTATTTTATTTTATGTTTTTCAGGCCTTCCAGTACTAACGTGGTGGCCACGTCGGCATACTCTTCGCGTGTGATGGGCCCGTTGGGCTTGAACCACATGTAAACCCAGTTGAGCATGCCAAACAGGGACATGGTTACCGGTTTAAGTAAAGGACGTTTCTTATTGATTTCAGGGTTAATGTCGTGAAGGGCATCGGCAATCCGCATCACGATGCGCCTTTCAAGTTCATTTATTTCGTTGGTTTCTTCTTCCGCCAGCAAGCCGCGACAATTTAATTGAACAATATGCTTGTCATCGGCATCACGGTAGCATTCCAGTATTTGACGGACCAGTTTACGCAGGCGCAGTTCAGGCAAGTCGTTGTGCGACTCATCGGCAACGGCTTGCAATGCCTGATCCAGCTCTTCCAGATGTGAGCGGATAATATCAAAGATCAAAGCACTTTTACTGGGGTAATAGTGGTAAAGAAGTGCTTTGGAAACCTTACTGCGGGCAGCAATTTGTGACATGGAAGCTTTTTCCATGCCCAATTCTGCAAAAACTGCGGCAGCATTAACCAGGATGTGAAGTTGTTTTTCCTCGAAATCTGCTGCGCGGACGCGTGCCATACTGATTTACTGTCCTATAAAAATAAAAACCAAAAACGCTATTCTAGCTTACTTCTGATTGGGGATTATACCTAGACCCTACTCAGAACAACAGTATTTAGCGTTTTGGACGATTATCAATGACCCGTTTGGCTTTTCCTTCGGAACGCAAGAGCGTGCCGGGCAACGTAACATTAACGATTGTGCTGATCCCGACAATGCTTTTTATATGATGCGCCAGTTCTTTGGCCGAAAAATTCCGGGCATTTTCATCTTCGGCACCGGGCTGGCATTCCACATTGATCGTCATGCTATCCATACGCGAGCTGCTTCTGTTCAGTTCAATCTGGAAATGGGGAGCCAGGCCATGGCATTTCAGAATCTGTTCTTCGATCTGGGTAGGAAAGACATTGACCCCGCGCAGAATAATCATGTCATCACTGCGACCGGTAATTTTTTCCATACGGCGCATAGTACGTGCCGTACCGGGCAGAAGGCGGGTCAGGTCGCGGGTGCGGTAGCGGATAATTGGCAAACCTTCTTTGGTCAGGGTCGTAAAGACCAGTTCTCCTTCTTCCCCATCGGGTAAAACCTCACCGGTTTCAGGATTAATGATTTCAGGATAAAAATGGTCTTCCCAGATATGCAGGCCATCTTTGGTTTCCACGCATTCATTGGCAACACCGGGACCCATGACTTCAGACAGGCCGTAAATATCAACAGCATGCATATCAAAGGCCTGTTCAATTTCCTGGCGCATGGCATTGGTCCAGGGTTCTGCGCCGAAAATACCAATGGCCAGTGATGATTCGCGTGGATCCAGCCCCTGACGATGGAATTCATCAAGAATGGAAAGCATGTATGACGGCGTGACCATAATGATGCGGGGTTTGAAGTCTTGAATGAGTGACACCTGGCGTTCGGTCATGCCACCGGAAATAGGTACTACCGTACACCCCAGTTTTTCGGCACCATAATGCGCCCCCAGGCCTCCGGTGAACAGGCCATAGCCGTAGGCATTATGCAGGACATCACCAGGCCGGCCACCGGCAGCGCGGATGGAGCGGGCCACCAGGGTTGCCCAAACCTCAATATCATTTTTGGTGTATCCCACAACCACCGGTTTGCCAGTGGTGCCGGAAGAGGCGTGAATGCGTGTCAATTTTTCGCGTGGCACGGAAAACATGCCGAAAGGATAGGTATCACGAAGATCTGTTTTTTGGGTAAAAGGGAATTTGGCCAGATCTGACAGGGTTTTCAGATCGGATGGATGAACCCCGGCTTTATCAAAATGCGCTTTGTAAAAAGGTGAATTTTCATAAGCATGATTAAGTGTCCATTGCATGCGTTGCAATTGCAGGGCGGACAGCTCATCACGGGATGCAATTTCGATGGGGTCCAGGTCTTCTTTTCTGGGGGTCAGGTTTTCCATTTTGTTTCCTCTAGCTTTATGTTTCTTTATTGTGTTTTTGACGATGGATCAGTCAAGATTGTGTGGTGGGCAATAAGGTGCCTTTAATCGTGCGGGCATGACCGCGAAATTCGGCGATATGTTTGCCGTTCTGGTTGCGAATAACGACGTCATAAAGCCCGCTGCGTCCCTGTTTGCTGATTTCACGGGCATATGCCGTCAATTCGTCGTTTTCAAATGCCGGTTCCAGGTAGGTGATTGAGCAATGCTGGGCAACGGTGCGTTGATTATAAGTATTGCAGGCAAAAGCAAAACAGGTATCCGCAAGGGTAAAAATATAGCCGCCATGGCATGTGCCGTGGCCATTAAGCATGTGGGGCTTGATGCGCATTCGCATGCAGGCCTTGCCGGTTTCAACTTCAAGCAGTTGCATGCCCAAGTGCTGGGCGGCAAGATCGTCTTGCCACATGGCGTCAGCGCAGTCCTGGGCCAGGGTGGGGGAAAGGGTGTGATCGGACATGTTTATTTTCCTTTGAAAGCGGCTGGACGTTTTTCCAGAAAAGCGCTGACGCCCTCGGCATAATCTTCGCTGCATCCGGCCTGGCGTTGCAGCTTGCGTTCCAGCTCCAGTTGCTGGTCCAGTGTGCTGCTTGCCGCAGTCTGGATGGCCTGTTTGATCAGGCCCAGGCCGAAAGTGGGACCTTTAGCCAGTTCCCGGGCAAGTTCAGTTGCCCGGATTTGCAATTGATCATCTTCAATGACTTGCCAAATCATGCCCCAGTTGGCCGCAGTGCTCGCATCAAGTGGGGCCGCGGTTAATGCCAGCGCTTTGGCACGGGCCTCTCCGATAAGGTGGGGAAGTGTCCAGGTGCCGCCTGAATCGGGAATCAGGCCGATTTTGGAAAAAGCCTGGATGAAACGGGCGGAACGGGCAGCCAGCACAATATCGCAAGCCAGAGCCAGGTTGGCACCGGCACCGGCTGCCACCCCGTTGACAGCGCAAATGACCGGCTTGTCCAGTTCGCGGATTTGCCGTACCAGAGGGTTGTAATACTGCTCAATGGTTTCACCCAGGTCTGGTGCGGTATGGCCGTTTGCAGGGTTTCGCTCGGACAGATCCTGGCCGGCACAAAACCCCCGGCCTGCACCTGTCAGCAAAACAGCCCGCACAGCAGGGTCTTCTGCCGCCTGTGTGAGGCCTGCCCGTAATGCCAGATGCATATCGACATTGAACGAATTTAATTTGTCAGGACGGTTCAGGGTTAGATGCAAAACATGCTCTTCAAGTTTTATTGCAACACTTTCATGTGACTGAAGTCCCATGTTGTCTCCTTTAATTCGGTTTATTCAGTTGGGATTTATGGCTTTCCCGGATTTTTTTTGTATTTGATGTTCGATACTATTGCATAAACCGGCCGGTTGGTCAATAATGTGTTGAAAATAATTTCATACAGGAAAATCAGGAATGTCTAGTTTATTTGAAAAGCATGGTTCTACGCTGGAAACGGCACTTGAGGTTATCAGGCATCGTGGGTTCTGGTCTGCCTATCCGGAAATGCCCAGTACCCGTTTCTATGGGGAACAAGCCAAAGAAGAGGGGCAGCAGGCCTATGATGCCCTCTTGAACAAAGATTTCAGCTTGCCCGGTCATCCCGAACAGGGCCGGGCCGGAAATGAACAATCCCCTTATGGTGTGGCATTGGGCATACGCTATCCGGTTGCCAGTGCAGAAACGCTGGTGAAGCAATCACGGGAAGCCGGTAATGTCTGGGCCGATACGCCCCTGGACGTGCGTATGGGGATTTGTCTGGAAATTCTTGCTCGTCTTAACAGCATGAGCTTTGAAATAGCCAATGCCGTGATGCATACTTCCGGGCAGGCTTTCCCAATGGCATTTCAGGCCGGTGGTCCGAATGCACAGGACAGGGCCCTGGAAGCATTGGCTTACGCCTGGGCGGAAATGAGTCAGATTCCCGGACAGACCGACTGGGTCAAGCCACAGGGCAGGGCAGGTGATCTGGTTCTGGAAAAGCATTGGCGCATTATTCCACGCGGCGTTTCGTTGCTGATCGGATGCCAGACATTTCCAACCTGGAACAGCTACTCGGCATTTTTTGCCAATCTGGTGACCGGCAACACGGTTATTGCCAAGCCGCACCCATCGGCCATTCTGCCTATGGCCTTAACAGTACGGGTGGCCCGCGAAGTGCTGTCAGAACAGGGCCTGCCTGCAGATGTCGTGTTATTGGCGGCTGAAGAGGATGGCATGGGCATGGCAAAACAACTGGCTTTGCATCCTGACGTGGCGCTGATTGATTACACGGGGTCAAGCGCTTTTGGACAGTGGCTGCGTACACAGGCGGCGACCCCGCTGGTGTATACCGAAGAGGCCGGTGTGAACAGTATTGTGCTGGGCTCTACCGATAACTTTGATGCCATGTGCCAGAACATTGCTTTTTCCCTGACCCTGTACAGCGGACAAATGTGTACAACACCGCAAAACCTGTTTGTGCCGCGTGACGGGATCTTGGTCAATGGCGAGCGCAAAACGTTTGATGAAGTGACCGCCGGTATCGCCAGTGCCGTGGATGCCCTGCTGGTTGATCCTGCGCGGGCGGTCATGGTTACGGGAGCCATTGCCAATCAGGCTACGCTGGAACGCGTTGCCACCATGCGGGGAGCCGGACGCCTGATCCGTGATTCGGCTGCCTTGCCTGGCATGGAACAGGTACGTACGGCAACACCCTTGATTCAGGCATTGGATGCCAGTGATGAAAACGTTTACGGTGCCGAATGCTTTGGCCCGGTTTCTTTTGTGATTGCCGTGGACGATGTGGAAGAGGGCATACGTCGTGCCACGCAGCTGGCACGTACCAAAGGGGCGATTACAGGGGCTATTTATGAAACCGATGAAAAGCGTCTGGCTCAGGCGGTTGATGCATTTGCCCGAGCGGGTGTGAACCTGTCCGTTAATTTGGTGGGTGGGATTTTTGTCAATCAAAGTGCCGCTTTCAGTGATTTCCATGGTACGGGAGCCAATCCGGCGGGTAACTGCTGTTATGCGGACTCCGCTTTTGTGGCCAATCGGTTCAGGGTGGCGATGTGGCGTCGCCTGAAAAATAATTAAGCTGTGTTTGTTTCCGGCCGGTGTCGTCAGGTACAGGCCGGAAAGTATTTAAATGTCTGAAAATAAACAGGAGACAAAAAATGAGTCATAACAAAACAGGAAAAACAGGACGTAAATGGGCAGGGTTGCTTGCCGCTTTATGCTTTGCAACAGGCGTACAGGCAGAAATCCGCATCGGTTCCACGGTTTCGGCGACGGGGTTTGCCTCTTATCTCGGAGAGCCCGAAGCGCAAACCCTGAAAATGCTGGTGGATGACATTAATGCCAAAGGCGGTGTGCTTGGCAAGCAGCTTAAGCTGATCGCCTATGATGATGCCGGTGATGCCAACAAAGCACGTACCTTTGCCACCCGTTTGGTGGAAGATGACGAAGTGGTCGCCATTATAGGAGGCACCACAACCGGTGCAACAATGGCGATTATACCCACCGTGCAGGAAGAGGGGATACCTTTTGTGTCTCTGGCCGGTGCGATTGAAGTTATCAAGCCGGTACGCTCCCATACCTTCAAGACGCCACATACGGACCGCATGGCCTGCGCCAAGATTTTTGAGGATATGAAAAAGCGGAATCTGTTAACGGTGGGCCTGATATCGGGTTCAGACAGTTTTGGTGCATCCATGCGCAAGCAATGTCTGGATATCGTGGGTGATTATGGTATTACCGTAGTGGGCGATGAAGTCTTTGGCCCCACTGATGCGGACATGACCCCACAGTTGACCAATTTACGCAATAAAGAGGGCGTTCAGGCAATCCTGAGCCTGGGACTGGGGTCGGGACCTGCCATTATTACCCGGAATTATGCACAACTGGCCATTGATTTGCCGCTGTACCAGTCGCATGGGGTGGCCTCGGATGCCTTTATTAAACTGGCGGGCAAAAAAGAGGCGGAAGGCGTGCGTTTGCCGGGAACCCCCTTATTGGTTGCCGAGTTGCTGGCAGAAGACGATCCGCAGCGGGAAGTGGCCTTGCGCTATAAACAACAATACGAAAGCATGGCTGGCAAGCCGGTTTCCACCTTTGGCGGATATGCGCATGATGCCTTATATCTGGTGGTGGATGCCATAGAGCGTGCCGGAAAAGCAGAACCTGCCGCCATTCGGGATGCGTTGGAAAACACAAAGGGTCTGGTAGGCACCACCGGTACTTATACCATGTCGGCTGCAGATCATCTGGGTTTGGATCTTAGTGCTTTCCGGATGCTGGAAATCCAGGACGGCAAATGGAAGCTCATCGAGTAACGCCATTTTTGTGGAGGCGCATGCCTCCATTCATCATTACGATCAGATGAAATTCCGGAGACGTACATGTCTGAGTTCATGCAGTTTTTGCTGTCCGGGCTAACCGTTGGCGCCGTCTATGCGCTGGTGGCCCTGGGTTTTACCATTATTTATAACGCGTCGGACGTGGCCAACTTTGCCCAAGGTGAGTTTGTCATGCTGGGAGGCATGATTACGGCTGCCGCCTATACGGCGGGTGCCCCCTTGTTATTGGCGGCAACCCTGGCGATTGTGCTGACGGCAGCCATTGGCATCCTTTTGAACAAGCTGGCCATTGAACCGGCCCGTGGTGCACCCGTGGCCAGCCTGATTATTATTACCATCGGGGCATCCATTTTTATTCGCGGGTTAACGCAGATATTGCTGGATAAAGAGCTCCATCGCTTTCCCGCTTTTTCTGGCGATGATCCCATTCATGTACTGGGGGCGACCATTCTGCCACAGAGTTTATGGGTGATTGCCGGGGCATTGCTGGTGTTTGTGGCGTTATGGCTGTTTTTTACCCGGACGTTAACGGGGCGGGCAGTGCTGGCAACCGCCAATAACCGTATCGCCGCTTTGCTGGTGGGAATTAATACCCGTTATATCATGGCCTTGTCCTTTGCCTTATCTGCCGCCATTGGTGCCCTGGCCGGGATATTGATTACACCCATTACCCTGACAAGTTACGACATTGGCATGACGATGGCGCTGAAAGGTTTTGCCGCAGCCATGCTTGGCGGCATGGGAAATCCCAAAGGCGCCCTGGCAGGCGGCCTGGTGCTGGGTTTGCTTGAGGCCTTGACAGCGGGCTATCTCAGTTCGCAGTATAAGGACGCTGCTGCATTTGTGGTGATTCTGGCGGTGCTGTTTTTCATGCCCCAGGGTATGTTTGGCCGTAAAGTTGCCGAGAGGGTTTAAGCAATGAAAAGACTTTCTTCCAAACAGGTAACCTTGCTGGTATTGCTGGCGTTGATTGCGCTGGCCCCTTTGTTTTTCCCTTCCTCTTATTATTTGCGCATAGGCTCCCTGGTGTTTGTCAATAGTCTGTCGGTGATCAGTATTGTGATCCTGACGGGGTATGTCGGGCAGATCAGCCTGGGACATGCCGGCTTTATCGGGATAGGGGCCTATGCCTGTGCCCTGGCCCCGGTTCATTTCAATGTTTCGGTGTTAACCGCTTCCGTTCTGGGGGCCGTTGTTTCCGGTGTTGTGGCCTGGGTGGTGGGGCGGCCCATCCTGCGACTGCGGGGTTACTACCTGTCTGTCGCCACATTGGGATTTGGCATGCTGATCTTTATGGTGCTGAACAACGAGGCCTGGCTCACCGGAGGACCTGATGGCATGGTGGTTGCCGATCCCGGGATCAGGGCTTTGCTCAAAAGCTGGGGAATCTCGCTCAACAATGCCGAGTTCTGGTATGCCTTCAATGGGTTTGTTCTGCTGATCGGTGTCTGGATAGCCCTGAACTTAAAGCATAGCGCGACCGGTCGTGCCTTGCATGCCTTGCATGGTTCAGAGGTGGCGGCACGTACTGTTGGTATCGATGTGGCCCGGTTCAAATTGCGCGGCTTTGTTATTTCCGCCGTTTATGCATCGATCGCCGGTTCTTTACTGGCCATGCAAAACCGCTTTGTCACCCCCGATGTGGCGGGTTTCATGCATTCGGTTGAAATCGTTACCATGGCGGTACTGGGTGGCGCGGCGTCAGTGGTCGGGGCGATTCTGGGAGCGACCCTGTTGACGGCATTGCCACAGATACTGACCTTTTTACAGGAATATGAACAGATTGTTCTGGGCTTGATCATGATGCTGGTGATGATTTTTCTGCGCGGTGGCGTGTTACCTAGTCTGGTACGTATGGTACGGGGGAGAGGTTGATGAGTCTGCTTGACGTAAAAGGAGTGAGCATTTCATTTGGTGGCGTGCGGGCTGTGCAGGATGTCAGCTTTTCGATTGATAAGGGACAGATTGTTTCGGTCATCGGACCCAATGGCGCAGGTAAGACCACTTTATTCAATATGTTGTCGGGGGTTTATAGTCCACAACAGGGTGAAGTTCGCCTGGCGGGAGAGCTGGTGACGGGGATGCCCGCACATTTGCTGGCCCGTCGTGGCCTGTCCAGGACGTTTCAGAACCTGCAGATATTTTCAGCAATGACCGTACTGGAAAATGTCGCGACAGGATTCCACCTGCAGGAAAATGGGTCGTTATTGGCGGATTTGCTGGGCTTGCCGTCTGCACGGCGTCGTATGAAACGTTCAGAAGAACAGTCGATGGAGCTGCTTAAAACGGTGGGGCTTGAGCGGGCGGCCGGTTTTGAAGCCGGCTCCCTGTCTTATGGTGCATTAAAGCGCCTGGAAATTGCCAGGGCGCTGGCTTTGCAACCGCAGCTTTTACTTCTGGATGAACCGGCTGCCGGCTGCAATGCGGTGGAAACCGAAGAAATTGAAAAACTGGTGGCGCAAGTGGCCAAGAGCGGAACCGCCATTTTACTGGTTGAGCACGATATGAAAATGGTGATGCGTATTTCCAATCATATTGTCGTGCTGGATCATGGTGAGAAAATTGCGGAAGGCACACCCGCCGAGGTCGTCAGTCATCCGCGGGTTATCGAGGCTTATCTGGGGGTAGCCGCTACAGAGGAGGCAACACGTTATGCTGAGTGTTAGTCAGTTACGCTCAAGTTATGGGCGGATAGAAGTGTTACATGGCGTGAGTCTGGAGATCAGTGCTGGAGAAATTGTGGTGGTGATTGGCGCCAATGGAGCGGGCAAAACAACATTATTGCACTGTCTGTCAGGCATCCAGCCCATACAGGACGGCAATATTGTTTTTCGGGGGGAAAGTTTCAATACCGTACCTGCTTATCGTCGAGTCAAACACGGCCTGGCACAGGTGCCTGAAGGCCGGCAGATTTTCACCAGCCTGAGTGTTGAGGAAAACCTGCGTCTGGGGGCTTACCTGTACACGGATGACAAGGTGGATCGTGATATGGAGGATGCCTTTAACATGTTTCCCATATTACGGGAAAAACGTAACCTGCCGGCAGGCGGTTTGTCGGGTGGGCAGCAACAGATGCTGGCTATTGCCAGGGCTTTGTTAAGCCGGCCGTCATGCCTGTTGCTTGATGAGCCCAGCATGGGGCTGGCACCCATTCTGGTGGCGCAGATTTTTGATGTGGTCAAAAACCTGAAAAGCCTGGATGTCACGGTCTTGCTGGTTGAACAGAATGCCTTTGGTGCTTTGTCGATTGCCGATCGTGGTTATGTCATGGAAACCGGGCACATCACACTGTCAGGAGAGGCGCAGGCGTTGATTGTCGACCCCCGTATCCGTTCGGCGTATTTGGGCTTGTAAATAAGCCGTGCCTCATGCCTGAATGCAGGAAGAAAACGGTGTGAGGCATACTTGAAAACCGGTCTGAAAACATATTGCTGCCAGTAATCGGTGGCAAAAGCTGGTACATTTTGAGTTTCTGGTTTTTATTGGTGTAAATATTTAATGTCCAAATCTGTTTCCCGTTCTGTCAATGAAGTTGATATGCTGACCAGGCAATTGTTGCATGCCGTCCCGCTGAAGGCGGCTGCGTTTATTGTCACGCTGTATGGAGATGTGGTGGAGCCGCGCGGGGGCGTATTGTGGATGGGCAATGTCATAGAAACCTGTGCCATGGCAGGCATCAGTGAAAATCTGGTGCGTACGGCCGTGTCGCGCCTGGTGGCTGCCGGGCAGCTGACTGGCGAGCGTATCGGGCGGCGCAGTTTTTATCGTCTTACGCCTGCCGCTCGAGCCGAATTTGCTTATGCGGCCAGGGTGCTGTATGCCTCCCGGGTTGCCCAGCAATGGCATCTGGTTTATTTGGATGGAGAAAATGCGGATGTGTCAATGCGCGGCCTGAAAAGACTGGGTTATGCGGCCTTGAATCCCAGGCTGGCCTTTGGTCCCGATGACGTGCCTTTGTCACCCGAAGCGCTTGTTTGGAAAGCCGGGGTCATTCAAGGGCAAGACCAAATGCGCAGTTTTGCGGCAGCTCACTGGGATCTGGCTGTTTATGCCGAAGCCTACCGGACGTTTATCAGGAATTTTCAGCCGGTAGAGGGCCTGTTGGGAAAACTGGGCGATGAGGAAGCGCTAACTCTTCGTTTATTAATGGTGCACCAATATCGTTATGTTGCATTGCGGGCTCCCCATTTGCCCCGCGAAGCTTTGCCGGAAAACTGGGAAGGGCATATGGCCAGATCTTTGTTTGCCCGCTTGTATCTGACATTGTCCAATAAGGCAGATGCTTATGTGTCCGGTAAGTTTGTTGATAACAATGGCGTTTTAATCGAGCAGGGGCAATCTTTGCAGCAGCGCTTGGTGTGTTTGTCGCAACTGGATTGATTTTTTTATCTTCAAACATTACATTTTAATGGTAAATACTTATTGAATTGTAATGTTTTGAATGGCTTAATATAGCCTTATAAGTGACCGTCCGGTCGGTTTGTTAATTTAGGGTGTAGCGTTTAAAGCAGAGGTGAAATTTATGTATGCACAGGTAATTGATACGGGTAGTGATCGTGTACGTGCAATCGGAGAAATGTCCGAGGAAGAAAAAACCTTTATGGCACGTATTGAAAAAGGGGAAAAAATAGAGCCCAAAGACTGGATGCCAGAGGGTTATCGTAAAACGCTGATCCGCCAGATTGGCCAGCATGCCCATTCAGAGGTGGTGGGGCAATTACCGGAAGGGAACTGGATTACCCGTGCCCCCACGCTGGAACGCAAGGCAATTTTGCTGGCCAAGGTCCAGGATGAGGCCGGTCATGGCCTGTATCTGTATAGCGCGGCCGAAACATTGGGTATCAGCCGGGATGAAATGACAGAACTGCTGCATGCCGGAAAAATGAAATACTCGTCTATTTTCAATTATCCGACCCTGAACTGGGCGGATATTGGTGCCGTGGGCTGGCTGGTGGATGGTGCCGCCATTATGAACCAGGTGGCTTTGCAGCGTACGTCTTATGGTCCTTACAGTCGCGCGATGATCCGTATCTGCAAGGAAGAAAGCTTTCACCAGCGTCAGGGTTATGACCTGCTTATCAAAATGTGCCAGGGCAGTCCCGAGCAAAAAGCAATGGCTCAAGATGCCATGAACCGGTTCTGGTATCCGGCATTGATGATGTTTGGCCCGTCTGATAAAGATTCGGTGCATTCAGAGCAGTCCATGGCCTGGAAAATCAAGATTAATACGAACGATGAATTGCGTCAGAAGTTTGTGGATCAGACTGTGCCTCAGGCGGAATATCTGGGTCTGACCATTCCTGACGAGAATCTGGTGTGGAACGAAGAACGCGGTTCCTATGATTTTACCCAACCCGACTGGAATGAGTTTTTTGACGTGATTGCCGGTAATGGTCCTTGTAATAAAGACCGCATGGCAGCCCGGATCAATGCCTGGAAAGATGGGGAGTGGTTTCGCGAAGGCCTGGCGGCTTATGCGAAAAAATTGCCTTTGCGTAAACAGGCTGTCTAAAACGGTAATGGGCAAAGACCGCTTTGCAAAGCGGGTCAAATTTGGATATTTAGTCACAATCAATGAGAAAAGGAGGACATATCATGTCTCAAGAATGGCCTTTATGGGAAATATTTATTCGTGGTCAGCATGGTTTAAGTCATCGTCATGTGGGCAGCCTGCATGCGCCTGATGCAGAAATGGCCATTAATAATGCCCGTGATGTATATACCCGCCGCAATGAAGGGGTCAGTATTTGGGCTGTCAGGTCTGAAGAAGTGGTGGCCAGCGCACCATCCAAACGTGGTCCCTTGTTTGAACCTTCAAATTCCAAGGTTTACCGACACCCTACTTTTTTTAAAATTCCCAAGGAAGTGGGGAGTATGTAATGAAAACAGCACATTCAGATACTTCAACGGCCTTGCAGCAGATGCTATTGAGAATGGGCGACAGCACCTTGGTGCTGGGACACCGTATTTCAGAATGGTGCGGTCACGCACCGGTCCTGGAAGAAGATATTGCCATGGCCAATATTGCCCTGGATTTTATCGGTCAAACCCAATTTTGGCTGGGGATGGCGGCAGAGCTTGAGGCCGAGGGAAAAACGGCCGATCAACTGGCCTATTTACGGGACTGTGCGCAATTTCGTAATTTGCTTTTGGCAGAGCAGCCCAATGGTGATTATGCCCATACTATCGTCAGGCAGTTTTTATTTGATGCCTGGCATTTTCTGCAATTACAGGCCTTGATGAAGTCAACCAATGCCAGCGTTGCCGAAATTGCCGCCAAAGCGATTAAAGAGGTGAATTATCATCTTGAACGAAGCAGTGATTTGCTCATCCGCCTGGGTGATGGCACTCCTGAAAGCCATACCCGCATGCAGGCGGCGCTTGATGATTTGTGGGCCTATACAGGGGAAATGTTTATGGGTGACGAGCATGACATTGCGCTGGCCAAGGACGGTATCGCCCCCTTGCCGGAAAGTTTGCGTGATGACTGGCTGGCATGTGTGCAGGAAGTCATGCAGCAGGCCACCCTTACTTTACCGGATAATCCTTTCATGCATAAAGGTGGCAAACAGGGTCGGCATACCGAGTACCTGGGACACCTTCTGGCGCAAATGCAATTCTTGCAGCGCGCCTACCCGGGCTGTGCATGGTGATAAGCATGAATACTTTATCCCGACCAGAGCTGGAACAGGTCTGGCAATGGCTGGACGCCGTGCCAGATCCGGAAATTCCAGTTATTTCATTGGTGGATCTGGGCATTATCCGCGAGCTGTATTACGAGGGTGAAACACTGGTGGTTGTGGTAACACCCACTTATTCAGGTTGTCCGGCCACCTCAGTCATAAACGCGGATATTGAAGCGGCCTTACGTTCGCATGGCATAGAAAACCTGCGTCTGGAACGCCAGCTGTCTCCTCCCTGGAGTACTGACTGGATCAGTGAGCAGGGGCGGGAAAAGTTGCGCGATTACGGTATTGCGCCGCCGGTTACACAGGAAAGCACCGATACGGGTACCCGTATCTGGTTGCGGACAGAAAACAACCTTACGGTTGCCTGCCCGCGCTGTGGCTCCCGTCACACCACACGAGTCAGTCAGTTTGGTTCCACACCTTGCAAAGCCAATTATCGCTGCCAGGATTGTCTGGAACCATTTGATTATTTTAAATGTATTTAATCATTAGCGGAGGAGCTCATGACACGCTTTCACCCTTTGCAAGTTCTGGATGTGCATCACGACACCCGTGATGCCGTTGTTGTCACATTAAAACCGCGTCAGGAAGATGACGCATTGTTCAAGTTTATTCCCGGCCAGTATCTGACCTTCCGGCACGGGGTGGATGGTGATGAGCTGCGTCGTTCATACTCTATCTGCTCGGCCCCTGATGAGGGAGTTATACGGGTGGGCATTAAACGGGTGGATGGCGGTGCCTTTTCCACCTGGGCCAACGAAAACCTGAGTGCCGGTACTGTCCTGGAAGCAATGCCGCCCATGGGCAGCTTCCATATACCGCTGGCGTCTGATAACAAGCGACATTATTTGGGGTTTGCCGGTGGCAGCGGAATTACGCCATTACTTTCCATCATCAAAAGCACCCTGGCACAAGAGCCATTGAGCAGTTTTACACTGGTTTACGCCAATCGCCAGGTGGGTTCCATTATGTTTCGCGAAGAGCTGGAAGACCTGAAAAACGAGTATATGGGACGTTTTTCGATTATCCATTTTCTTGAAAGCGAAGGGCAGGAAAACGAGATGTTTTCAGGCCGCATCAACACTGAAAAATGCAATGCGCTGTTTAACAGCTGGATTAATCTGAAGCAAGTCCATACTGCCTTTATCTGCGGTCCTGAAGCCATGATGCTGACGATTGCCGATGCCCTGAAAGCGCATGGGATGGCCAAAGAAAATATCAAGTTTGAACTTTTTGCCTCATCACAGCCAGGCCGGGCCAGCCGACCGGTTGTGAAATCGGCCACCCGCACTGCCGCCGACCAATGCGTGGCAACCGTCACTCTGGATGGCGTGGCCCATAAGTTTGAATTCCCCAAAGAAGGACAAAGTTTGCTGGATGCCGCACTGGAAAACAATATGGATGCCCCTTATGCCTGTAAAGCGGGTATTTGTTCCACTTGTAAAGCCAAGGTGCTGGAAGGTGAAGTTGAAATGGCTGTTAACCATGCACTGGAAGATTATGAAGTGGAACAGGGGTATGTGCTGACATGTCAGTGTTATCCCCAGAGTGATCGGGTTACCGTCAGTTTTGACGAATAAGGAGCTGCAGGATGTTTGATAACATGAAAGTTGAAGAGTATCTGGCTCAGGGCGGTGTTTTCAGTTCCCCTGAAAATGCACCGGCCCGCTACCGTGCCGAATTGCTGCGTATGATGTTTGTGTTTGTGGATAGCGAATTGGCTGCCTCGGCAGGTTTTGCCTCATCCATTAATTTTGCGCCGGATATTAAAGCGCGCATTGCGGCCAGCCGGATCACACTGGAAAAAGCCGATCATGCCCAGCGGGTATTAAGGATTTTAAGCGGATTTGGCACCGATGCCGAGCGTTATGAAAAGCAGCATGACTGGACATTCCGCTTACCCAGGGAAAGTGATTTGCCTAAAGAGCGCCAGGCCGCGGATATGCGTTTGCCCGTGTTTTATTTCCCGCTGCTTAACTGGGCTGATGCGCTGGTGATGACTGCGATGCAAGGCTTGGCAGCACAAGTCCAGCTTGAAGAGTTGGGTCGTGTTTCGTATGATCCATTGGCAACGGCTTTCCGGGAAATCGCGCCGCGCGAGCAAGAACACACCAAGCTGTCACAAGAGGGGTTGGCGTTGCTGGTTAAAACCGGCGAACATCAACAGTCCTTGCAGCAAAGCGTGGATTATTGGTACCCCAGGGTTGCGGCCGGTTTCGGTCAGCAGAATGCCGAACGATATGAGATGTTGCGCAAGCTGGGATTGCGTCATGAAAGCACTGAAAACCAATTGAAGCGCTGGGAGTCGTTGGTTAAAAACAGTTTTCAGGCGCTGGGATTACGTGTTCAGTAATATAAAACAGTGTTTTGATTATGTTTGCCAATCATTGGAGGTATTTGTTTAATGGCTCAGATTTTTTCTTTTGATGGAGTGATTCCTGTTGTTGATCCTTCTGCTTATGTCCATCCTGCAGCCACGTTGATTGGTGATGTACTGATTGGTCCGGCCTGCTATGTGGGGCCGGGCGCCGTATTGCGTGGTGATTTTGGCCGTATCCAGTTGCTGGCGGGCGCAAATTTTCAGGATAACTGCGTGGCACACAGTTTTCCTGATGCTGAAGTGCTTGTGGAAGAAGAAGGCCATATTGGTCATGGCACGATATTGCATGGATGTCGGGTAGGTAAAAATGCAATGGTAGGCATGAACTCCGTGGTCATGGACAGGGTGGTGATTGGTGAAAACGCCATCATTGGTGCCATGTCTTTTTTAAAGGCTTCCATGGAAATTCCAGCCGGCCATTTGGCACTGGGCTCTCCTGCCAGTGTCGTGCGGCCATTAAAACCCGAAGAAATAGCCTGGAAGCGTGAAGGCACCCTGGTTTACCAGCGGCTTGCGCTGGAATCCAGGAACAGTACGAAGCAGGTGGCCGAACCATTAACCCGGCCGGAAGCCAACCGGAAGCGGGCTCTGGCACCCAAATATGATCCCTTGTTTATTGCCCGTTTGAAGCAGGATGCAGGGATGTCAGCGGGTATGCATTCCCACGCGGAGTGAACTCATCCCCGCAAAACCTCAATCAGCCCCCGGGTGGAGGCATCCAGGCTGTCCAGGTTGTCGCCTTCACCATTGAGCAAGGGTTCTGGTTCCCACGCTCTGTGCGTGGGAACCGTTTCACTCACCAGGTCATTCCTTGGCAATATATTCGTATTTTTCAGTATTGACATAGGATTGTCGCAACTCTACCGGTTTTTCATTATACGTATAGGCAATACGGTTAATTTGCAGCAGGGCGGTATTTTCGGGTACTTGCAGCCAGGCGGCAATGTCTTTGTTGGCTTGGCAAGTGATTAATTTTTCTTTGGTATCAATCACATTCACACCAAAATTATTCTGATAAAAATTATAAAGCGTGCTTGAGCGCTCGGCTAAACTTTTCTCTGTCAGAGAGGAAAACAGATTCTCGGGAACCTGGATTTCATCAATCATGACCAGGTCATCATTCAGGCTCAGTAAATTGAAAAACTCAAAAATATAGGCATCTTTGGCTAATTGAAGCTGCTCCCTGATTTCTTTGGACGCCTTTTTTTTCTGGAATTTCAGAAGCTGTGTAACAGGATAGGACTTGAGGCCGTCCCGGCGCTGGATGCGGAAAAACCTGAAAAAATGCTGGTCACTTTCTTGCGTGGCCACAAATGTGCCGCGTCCCTGGTGACGGACCAGAATATGTTCCTTGACCAGTTCATCAACGGCTTTGCGCAGTGTGCCGATAGAGACACCAAATTTCTTTGCAAGCTGGTTTTCTGGAGGAATGGCTTCGCCCCTGACCCACTCTCCACTTGCCAGTGATGCCAGTAATGATTGCTTGACAGCAAAGTATAGCGGTGTTCCCGGAACGAAATAATTTTTTTTATTCATATAGATCAAAATGTAACTTGTTTAAGCGATGGTATCACGGACGGAATGTTGGTTCCATGGGCAGATGCGTAATTCTAACACTAAAAAATTCATATAGATGATTTAGTTGACTTATATGATTAATATGATTAATATTATTTCAACAGTAGATAAAAAATTCAGAAAAATGTTTTATCTATCCTAAAGGTAAGTCGATTCAAGCACTGCTTATTCAATTGAAATTAAAGGAGAAGACAATGATCCATGCCGTATTGCATGATTCAAAAGATACCGTAGCGGTTGCCGTGGTAGAGGGGATAACGGCGGGTACGGAACTTAGCTGCTGGAATATGGAAGAAGACAAAATCATTTCCGTCAAGGCCACACAGGATATTCCTATTGGTCATAAAGTGGCTTTGGTAGACATGAAAGAAGGTGACACGGTGTTCAAGTACAGCGTGGACATTGGCAAGGTGGTGGCGCCCATCAGGGCGGGCGACCACGCTCATGTGCATAACATCAAAACCAAGCGTTGGTAATCAATCCCGACTGACTTCGCTGTTCATCTCATTCTATTTTTTATAGACATATTTACCAGGAATTTACAATGGCTATTATTGATTCAAATACCACTTTTTATGGTTACAGAAGAGACAACGGACGGGTAGGGGTCCGTAACCACGTCATCATTCTTCCCGTGGATGATATTTCCAATGCGGCAGTTGAGGCGGTTGCCAACAATATCAAAGGAACCCTTGCCTTGCCTCACCCTTATGGCCGCCTTCAGTTTGGTGCCGATCTGGATTTGCATTTCCGTACCCTGATTGGCACGGGCTGTAACCCGAACGTGGCAGCGGTTATCGTGATTGGTATTGAAGAAGGCTGGACCAAGAAAATTGTGGATGCCATAGCCGTCACCGGTAAGCCGGTCGCCGGATTCAGCATTGAAATGCATGGCGATCATGACACCATCATGCGTGCATCCAAAAAGGCTAAAGAATTTGTGCACTATGCCACCAGCCTGAGAAGAGAAGAATGCCCGGTTTCCGAATTGTGGGTATCCACCAAATGCGGTGAGTCAGACACGACGTCAGGATGCGGGGCAAATCCGACGGTAGGCGATGCGTTTGACAAGCTCTATGCCAATGGCAATACGCTGGTGTTTGGCGAAACCTCTGAATTAACGGGCGGTGAACAAATCGTTGCGGCACGATGTGCCAATGATAAAGTGCGTGAAGACTTCATGTTCATGTTTAACCGTTACCAGGACATGATCA
This sequence comes from Advenella sp. EE-W14, assembly GCF_012923605.1. Classification (NCBI taxonomy): domain Bacteria; kingdom Pseudomonadati; phylum Pseudomonadota; class Betaproteobacteria; order Burkholderiales; family Alcaligenaceae; genus Advenella; species Advenella sp. EE-W14. The sequence goes on from NZ_JAAVNG010000007.1 coordinate 295,467, forward strand.
ACCGCTGGAAAACCTCGGATCTGTCCGAGTCTCAGCCAACGAAGGGCAATATTGCCGGCGGTTTGACCACCATTGAAGAAAAAGCGCTGGGCAATATTCAGAAGATTGGTAAAAAATGTATTGTGGATGGCGTTCTGGACAAGGCGGAAATGCCCACCGGTAAAGGACTCTGGTTTATGGACTCCTCCTCAGCCGCTGCTGAAATGGTCACATTATGTGCCGCCTCAGGCTATGTGGTGCATTTCTTCCCGACAGGGCAAGGTAACGTGATTGGCAACCCCATTGTGCCGGTTATTAAAATTTGTGCGAACCCCCGCACAGTTAGAACCATGTCTGAACATATAGATGTGGATACATCAGGACTTTTGCAACGTGAAATCAATTTGGATCAGGCGGGCGATAAATTGCTTGAGTGCATGCTGGAAACGGCGAATGGCCGTTGGACAGCGGCTGAAGCGCTTGGCCATCGTGAATTCGTATTGACTCGCTTATTCGAAAGTGCCTGATTTTCAGGGCCGGTTCATAAAAAAACAAACCGGCCATTAATCCTACTCGTGGAGGAGACACCCCATGAAGCATTGTTTTAATGTAACAAAAAGAAGGATGTTGAAGTTTGGAGTATTATCAATTTTCTGTGCCGCCAGTCCGCTGCTGGCACCCGTGGCACACGCCGATTGGAAGCCGGCCCAGTATATTACGTATATTGTTCCCTTTGCGCCGGGTGGTTTGACCGATGTTGCCGCGCGCATGATGGCCAAGGGGATTGGCGATAAAACGGGCTGGAATATTGTTGTCAGCAATAAAGCCGGCGCCAATGCCAACCTGGGTGCCGCCGAGGCGGCGCGTGCAAAACCGGATGGTACAACCTGGCTGGCCATTACCATGACACATGCCGTTAATAAAACCCTGTTTGGGGAAAAGGCCGGCTATGATGTTGAAGAAGACTTTGTCCCCGTTGCAAAAATTGCGTCTTCGGCAATTATGGTGGTCGTGCCGGAAAACAGTCCTGTCAAAACCCTGCAGGACCTGATTGATACGGCCCAAAAGAAAACCCTGAATGTGGGCAGCAGCGGTACCGGAACACCTCCCCATATTGCCATGGCCTTGTTTCAGGACCTGACTGGCACGAAAATGACGCATGTTCCTTATAAAGGCGGTGCGCCATCCATGGTGGATTTAATTGGTGGTCAGCTGGATGTGGTCTTCTCTAATTACCCGGAATCCCTGCCATACGTGCAACAGGGTAAATTGCGGGCGATTGCCGTGACATCAGACCAGCGGGCACCGGCCGTTCCGGATGTGCCCACGACGGCAGAGGCGGGCTTGCCTGGATTAAAGGTGGACAACTTTACCGGCTTGCTGGCACCCAAAGGCACTGATCCCGCTTTGGTCAGGGAAATCAGTGATCGTGTTGTCAAGGTTGTGGGTGACAAGGCAATCGGTGAGCAGCTGGTCAAGCTGGGCTTTATTCCCGACCCAATGGGGTCCGATCAGTTCAAAACGTATTTGAATGAACAGATCCAGGCCTTGTCCAAAACCATTAAAGATGCCGATATTAAAGTTAATTAACGACTGCATATAATTATTATGAGCCACCTTATTGTTATTTCTGAATTTATGGACGATACCGCCGTGGATTGCCTGCGCGAGAAGGCACAGGTTGATTACCGCCCGGATCTTGTCGATAAACGTGAAACCCTTTTTCAGTCTTTGACCAATGCCCGTGTCCTTATCGTACGTAACAGGACGCAGGTCAACCGGGAATTGCTGGAGCATGCCCCGCAACTGAAGGTGGTGGGAAGGTTGGGGGTGGGCCTGGATAATATTGATCTTCAGTTGTGTGAAGAAAAAGGTATTACCGTTTATCCGGCTTACGGGGCCAATGCCCAAGCGGTGGCTGAGTATGTGATTGCCAGCGCTTTCATATTGCTACGGGGCGCTTATCATTCCAGCGAGCAAATAGTGGAAGGTAAGTGGCCTCGTACGCGGTTGAGCAATGGCCTGGAATGTGCGGGCCGAACCATGGGATTGGTGGGCTTTGGCAGCATAGGAAGGTTAACCGCCAGTCTTGCCAGGGCGCTGGGTATGAGAATTATTGCCTATGATCCTTTGATCGGGGTGGACAGTCCTGTCTGGCGTGAAACCGGGGCAACACGCATGTCATTGGATGAGTTGCTGCAGCACAGTGATGTGGTGAGCCTGCATACCCCCTTGACGCCTGAAACACGTCATTTAATCAATGAAAGGCGAATCGCATTGATGAAGCCGCAGGCTGTTCTCATTAACAGTTCCCGCGGTGGCATTGTGGATGAGCAGGCCCTGGTAGAGGCGCTGAAACAGGGTAAACTGCGTGGCGCCGCGCTGGATGTGTTTGAGGATGAACCGGTCAAGGCGGGAAACAGTTTTCCCGTGATGCCCAACCTTCTTTTGACCCCGCATATTGCCGGATTGACTGAAGAGGCCAACAAGCGGGTTTCGGACGTGATCGCGGAGAAGGTGATTGGGCATTTGGCTGAATGATGATAACAAGGATGAATGGTATGACAACAGTTTCACTATCTGTATTAACGCAATTGGCACGCGAAACCCTGGAGGCCGCGGGGGCGAATGCGTCAATGGCCACATTAACGGCGAATGCCTTGGTGTTTGCGGATGCCCATGGTATTGCAACGCATGGCGTATCGCGGGTGCCCAGTTATGCCCTGCATTTGTCATCAGGGCGTGCCGACGGAAATGCAGAACCTGAAATCCTGAGAGAAAAAGCCTCTTCCATATTGATTGATGCCGGTACCGGATTGGCATTCCCCGCCTGTGAGTTGGCGATTGCTTCAGCCATCAATAAAGCGAAACAAACCGGTATTTGTATAGCCGGTGTGACCAACAGTCATCATTTTGGTATGGCTGCCTATCATCTTGAACCTGCCGCCCGGGAAAATTTGATTGGACTGGCTTTTAGCAATTCACCGGCTGCGATTCCCGCGTGGGGCGGTAAACGGCCCTTATTCGGTACCAACCCCATTGCAGCCGCTTTTCCCCGTATGCAGTCTGAGCCGGTCATGATAGACCTTTCTTTATCACAGGTGGCACGCGGCAAAGTGATCTTGGCGGCCAGGGATAATAAACCGATTCCGGATGGCTGGGCCCTGGATAGCGAGGGCAAACCCACCAATGATGCCAAGGCAGCCCTTAAAGGCAGCATGCAGGCAGCGGGTGGCGTGAAGGGTGCCATGTTGGCCATGATGGTGGAAGTGTTGTGTGTTGCCTTAACCGGTGCAAGCTTTGGTTTTGAAGCCGACCCTCTTTACGATGATGTGGGGAATAAACCAAGGCTGGGGCAGGTGTTTATCTTGATCGACCCTGAAGCACTGGCCGGGCAGCAGACCTACTTTGACCGTTTTGAAAGCCTGATTGAGGCGATGCTGGAAGATAATGGCGTACGCCTTCCTGGCGCCCGCCGTCATGAGCTTGCAAAGATCGCCACCAGTGAAGGGGTGGATGTTCCGGATAGTTTATTGATGCAGATGGGGTATCAGGCCGCTTGAGGTATCATTCCCACGCGGGAGCGTGGGAACGAGTCTGAAGTGGGCATCCTGGTTCCCACGCTCCAGCGTGGGAACCGCTTCGGGCTTGTGTGGTAGGTGGTATGCATTCCCACGCGGAGCGTGGGAACGAGTCTGGGGGTAACTGCGTGGTAACCGCTTCGTGTCTCCAGCTTGGAAGCCGGGTGCTTCTGGTTCCCATGCTCCGGCGTGGGAATCCGTGTTTCACCCCCGCAAAACCTCAATCAGCCCCCGGGTGGAGGCATCCAGGCTGTCCAGGTTGTCGCCTTCACCATTAAGCAAGGGTAGCAACTGGTTGGCAATTTCCTTGCCTTTTTCCACGCCCCATTGGTCAAAGGGGTTGATGTTCCACAGGACTGATTGCACGAATACCTTATGCTCATACATCGCGATCAGCATGCCCAGGCTGTACGGGTTGAGTTCGTTTAATAAAATCGTGCTGCTGGGCTGGTTGCCTTCATATTGCTTGTAAGCGGGCAATGATTCCAGCACATCGGCCCCCAGCGCCTGGTTGCCAAATGCCAGCAATCGGGACTGGGCCAGGCAATTGGACAGGGCCAGGTGGTGCTGCGCCACCAGGGCCTCGGCATTTTCGGCATAGGTAAACTGGTTGGCGTTATAGCGCTTGACCGGGGCAATGAAATCGCAGCTGACGGCATGCGTACCCTGGTGCAGCAACTGGTAAAACGCATGCTGGGCATTGGGGCCGACTTCGCCCCATATAATCGGGCAGGTGTCAAGGTTGACCGCTTTGCCGTTGCGCTGAACGGATTTGCCATTCGACTCCATTTCCAGCTGCTGCAAATAAGAAGAAAAATACTTCAGCCGGCCATCATAAGGCAGCATGGCATGGGTCTGGATATCCAGGAAATTATTATTCCAGGCACCAATCAGCCCCATTAACACGGGAATGTTTTGCGCAAAAGGCGTGGTTTGGAAATGCCGGTCAATCGCATGTGCACCGGCCAGAAACTGCTTGAAGCCTTCCACGCCAATAGACAGGGCAATGGGCAAACCAATGCACGACCATAAAGAATAGCGTCCACCCACCCAATCCCACAGCAGGAACTGGTTTTCGGGGGCGATGCCCCAGGCCGTCATCTTTTCAGGTTTGGTGGAAACGCCCACAAAATGGTGTCGCAACACCTGCGTATACTGCCCCAGGGCTTTTTCCAGCCACAAACGCACGGTTTGCGCATTGGACAGGGTGTCGATGGTGCTGAACGACTTGGAAGAAATAATGAACAGGGTGGTTTCCGGGCGCAGCCGGTGCAGCAGTTCAGACAGCTGGCTGCCATCCATGGTGGAGACGAAATGCATGTTAAGCGGTTTGACCGTTGCCTGCCTGAAATCGGCCAGGGCATGTGAAGCCATCAAAGGCCCCAGGTCTGAGCCGCCCACGCCAATATTCACCACATCCTGGATTACCTCGCCGGTCGCACCCCGGTATTGGCCCGCATGAATCTTTTCAACCAGGGCAAACATGCGCTGCAATTGCTCATGAACCTGCTGCGCCAGCGCCGGATGGCTGGCGTCATTTTGGGGCAGGCGCAAGGCCCAGTGCATCACACTGCGCTGCTCTGTGTAATTAATGGCTTCTTCAGAAAACAGCCGCCTGATCCAGCCCGCCAAATCCTGCGCATGGGCAAAATCAATCAAACGGCTCAGTATTTTCTGATCAAGGCGGTGTTTGCTGAAATCATATACAACCTCATCAAACCGCACATGAAAACGTGCGAAACGTTCTGCATCTTGGGCAAACAAATCCTTCAAATGAACCGACTGGAACTGCTGGCCGGCTTCGGTTAAACCGGCCAGCACGGATTGGGTATCGTTTAGTGGCAATCGTTGAATACGGTGACTCATTATCTTCCTACCCCCATATAGGCAAAGCCCTGCGCCTTGACATACTCGGGGTCATAAATATTGCGGCCATCCAGCACCAGGGGATGCTGCATATGCTGAAGCAGATTCTTGTAATCGGGGCTCCAGTACTGTTTCCAGGCGGTTAGCAAACACAGGGCATGCGCATTCTTGACGGCTTCATATTGATCGTTGCATAACACCAAATCATCACGCTGCCCGTAAATGGCCGCAATTTCAGGCAGGGCCTGCGGGTCGTGCAGTTTTACCGTCACACCCTGGGCCCATAAGGCCTTTAACATGACATGAACCGGTGACTGCTGCACATTGGATGTATTTTCTTTAAAAGAAGCGCCCCAAATGGCCACTGTTTTACCCGCCAGTTCACCGTGATAATAATTCCACAGTTTTCTGAACAGCAATTCTTTTTGCTGCTCGTTAATCTCCCACACCTGCGCGAGCAGTCGGCTTTTTACCCCGGTATCAGACACGGCATCGGACAGGGTTAAAATATCATGAGAGAAATTATCCCCCCCAAACCCGGCACCGGGGTACAAATAAGCGGCGCCAATGCGGCTGTCTGCCGCCATGCCCTGGCGCACATGGGAAATATCGATGCCCAGCTTTTCAGCGACAACGGCCAGGTCATTCATATAGCTAATGCGGGTAGCCAGCATGCCTGAAATGCTTAACTTGGTGAATTCGGCATCCAGCACGGGCATGAACAAATACTGCTGCTCGCGGGGGAACAGCGGACGTAAAAATTCACGCACTTTTTTTTGTACGGTTGCCTCGGTACAGCCCACAATCAGCTGCGTTACCTGCGAGAAACTGTTCAGCGCCTGGCCTTCCTGAATAATATCGGGCAGATAAATCCAGTCATCGCCGGGCAATACCTGCCTGAGCCGGCTGGTGCCATGAAGACCCAGGGTAGAAGCATTAATCATGAGCTTGGGGTGAATGATCGTGCGCTGCGCCAGCTGATGCAACAGTGCCAGGCCGGCGGCTTCTTCCGCAGGACTGAAACTGAAAAAATACACGTCGATATCCAGCGGCAGGGTGGAAATATCGCTACACGCCAGAAAACCGCTGGCAAACTGCTTTTCCAGCAAGCGGTTAACGCTTTCATCAGGGAAATGCTGCCTGAACAGCTCATATTGCCTGGCATCACACCAAAACACCTGATGTCCGCACTCGGCCAGCAGGGCCGCCATCACCCCGGCGTAAAGCGTTTTTCCGAAAATGGCCACTTTCATTGGTTCTTCCTGTTCCAGTCCTGTCAGGGATTAAGCGCCTAGATTGCCAGCGCTTTAATCAGGCTTTTGAAGTCTTCGCCCAAGGCCGGGTGTTCCACGCCGTAATGCAGCACCGCTTTCAAATAACCCAGCTTGCTGCCGCAATCAAAGGTTTGTCCTTTCATGCGATAGGCTTCAACGGTTTCTTCTTTTTGCAACAGGGCAATCGCGTCAGTGAGCTGGATTTCATTGCCGGCCCCTTTGGGGGTAACGGCCAGCAATTGCATGATGCGTGCCGGCAAGACGTAGCGCCCCACCACCGACAGGTTGGAAGGGGCAGAACCCACCGGGGGTTTTTCAACAATCCCCTGCATGGCAATGCTTTCCCCTTCGGCAGGGGTACTGGCAACATCCACAATCCCGTACTGGTCCACCATATCTTGGGGCACCGACTCAACCATAATCTGCGATGCCGCAGATTGTCCAAAGCGTTCAATCATCAGGGCCAGGTCATTCTTGCCAGAAGCGTTCTTGACCAGGACATCGGGCAACAGCACGGCAAATGGCTCATTGCCAGTGACGGCCCTGGCGCATAAAACCGCATGTCCCAGGCCCAGAGGCTGGGGCTGGCGCACGCTGATCACGCTGACATTGGGCGGCAGGATATCGGTGATCTCCTTCAGGATATCAAATTTTTTCTTCTGTTCCAGCGTGGTTTCAAGCTCGAAATTGCGGTCGAAATAATTTTCAATAGAGGCCTTGGCAGAATGGGTAACCAGAATAATTTGCTCAATCCCCGCTTCAACCGCTTCCTTGACCACATATTCAATGGCAGGGCGGTCTACCACCGTGACCATTTCCTTGGGAATGGATTTGCTGGCAGGAAGAAAACGGGTGCCTAAACCGGCAACGGGAAGAATGGCTTTTTTAATCATGAGGGTTTATTGGGCTGAGTTTGGCTATGTTGTTGATATGCGTAAATGTTTATAGTTTAAGGCTTGGGGCGCTTGTTGTTTTCTAAATGATAATACCGTGACTTTACAGGCGTTTGCCAGGGTTTGTTTGATTTTAACTGGATTTCCGTACTGCATTGCGTAAAAAATGAATGGCCGGCTTCAATCAATTTTTCTGGCTCCCATGCTCCTGCGTGGGAGCCTTAATTTCAACATCGGGAAATGTGCGTTACCACGCGGGAGTGAAGTGCCCCCCAAATGTTGGACAGCTCATCCTGGCTCCCATGCTCTTGCGTGGGAGCCACAACGAGGAAGCGGGTGGTATGCATTACCACGCGGGAGCGTTGGAACGAGTAAATTGAAATCGGAAAATGACAACTATCTTGACACAGGGGGCTGAGCATTACTTTTTACAATGCTTCTATCTTATCCAACCATTCTGCAAAATGTGGGCAACTCTGCCTTATGGCATCCAGGCCGATATCACATGCAATAAGTGGCCCATGGAAGGTTTTCTGATAATCTGCCATCGCAGTAAGGATGCGTTTTGATGGAGCGGTGTGCGGGCTGTCGTTGATATCTTCAGGTAATGTCGTTTCGCGTACCTTGCGCAAAGGAGCCAGGACCCGGTCATCATCTGTCCATTGCTCGAAAGCCTCAATCTGGACGAACAGCAGTGCTTCAAACTCGTGAACGATCAGGTTGGGTATGAAATTATGGTGGCCAATATCTTTGGCCAGCTCCGCTTCCAGAAATTCTGCTTTCTGTTTGCCGTTTTCAGTATGAGGGTAGTTGGGGCTATTTTTACCGGGAAAATCCCCGGGTAACGCATATAGATCAAAAAACGTGGTCACATATGCGTTGTCATCCTGTTTGCAGAGCTTGTTAATTTGTGGCTTGATTTTGGCATAGCTGACAACACCTCCTTTGTGGCCCGGACTGGTACTGACAATGATGGGAGTGAGATAAATACCTTGTCTTGAGTAATGAGGTATCAACAGTTCATTCACGAAGGTTTCTTCCGTTTGCCCTTCCACCAACAGATAAATGCGACTCATCGGCCTGGCCTCCCACCCAGTAGATTTTTTTTCCACAAATCGCCAAGGCTGTACTCGTCCAGCCATTCAGATAATGCCTCAGTATCAGGGCGTTTAAAGGTGGATGAGCCGTCACGCTTGTCAACAACGATCAAATCTTCAGCATCGAATTCGTTGACCAGTTCTACCGATTGGGTGGAAATGATCAACTGGTGCTTCTGCGAGGTGGACTTCATTAGCCCCGCCAGTACTTTGATGGCAAATGGATGCAGGCCCAGTTCCGGCTCGTCAATCAGGATGGTCGCAGGCATGAATTCTTCCGGTTGCAGCAGCACGGCGGCAAGACAAATGAAACGCAAAGTACCATCCGACAAAACGCTGGCAGTGAAAGGCTCATCCTGTCCTTGCTCCATCCATTCCAGCTGGATCTTTTCCTTGTTGTCTACGGTAGGGCGAAGGTGGAAGTTGCCAAAGAAGGGGGCTACCAGACGAATTGACTTGACGATGCGCTGGTAATGCTCTTCATGATGGTTTTTTAGCCGTAACAGAAAAGCGGCCAGGTTGCGGGCATCATCGCGCAGGTACTCATTGTCGTTTATATTGTGAATTTGCTTGACCTGAGCACTGTTACTGGTATCGTGGAAGTGATACACTCGCCAACTGCGCATGGCAGGTACAACGTGTTTCCAAATTTGCCCGTGCTCTTGTTGTTCCTTGTAGTTGGTCTCAAAGTGTCCAGACGCAGGATGCCAATCCCCCCGCGCGTTCCACCAAAGCGCTTCTTTATAGAACATCATCCGGTTATCCTGGGTTGGACGCAGTCTGAAGCGATAGCCGTTATTGCCAAAGTATAATTCGGCCTGTAGTTCTTCAGTTTTCTTGCGACCAAAGTGAAGAAGGGCATCTGGCCCCCCTGCCAAGCCAACAGCAGTTTGCAATTGCTGATCCAGGATACGGTTGATTAAACGGAAAAAACCAATAAGGTTGGATTTTCCTGCACCGTTGGCACCAATTAATATATTGAGTCTACCCAGTATCAGATCGCATTCGGCAATTGACTTGTAGCCACGCAAGACCAATCGTGAAATCTGACCAGAGTCGCTGACCGGTTTAATCATGTTCATCCTTCATTATTTGGCAAGTATTGATCCAACGTAGCAGGCTGAGTGTCCCGGATATTGCCCAACAACGAGAGTAATCCGTGGGTTGTCATCAGCCTTAGGTGTGATAGCCCATAATATTAGCAGTAATTGGTCATATTGCCATCAAGTAAGGACTGTATTGCGCTGCTTGTTCAGTTTCGTTTTTTTATGCGTTAGAAAAGCGGGGCAGAGCAGTAGAAATTTCCGTATCATTTTTATGCATTTCTTTTAGCCAATGAACAATACCAGTGCCAATTTTTGCCACCTCCATGGAGTGAGTCAGACGGGTTCGATAGAAGTCACTTTCTCCCAAGTCTAATACCTGGGTTTTTGATTGTAAACGACGGAATGCTGATGAATGAACTAATCGAGCGTAATCTCGTTCCCATTCGTTGCGTATATCAGTCTTAGCCCGAATATCACTTGGATCAAATCGTTCTTCTCAAATATCAACGGTCACATTGTAAGTCTCATTAATTTAGTTAATCTTTTGATAAAAAATTGCCATATTACTTCCCTAGAGTCATCAATTGCTGTACAAGTACGTGTATATCGGTGAAAGGTTCTGGATAAGAATAAGCAGTAAATTTACTGGCCAACATTTGTGCACGTGAAATTGCCAATTCCAGGTTTTGTTTTGTGTTGGCAAAGGCGCTACTTGTACCTTTTTCATAGGTAGGAAGATATTTTTTCAGGCGCAGAATAACGTCTTTTCGATGAAGAGGGCTTTTGATCTCTTGATAATGAAGCAATAACCAGAGTTCAAAACATGGAATTGAGGGAATGGCAGTAAAGGTGATTAATTGATTGTTATCATTTTTGAGTTTTCCATTCAATGCATTGGCCAGACTTAGCGCCTGGTTATAACTATCGTGAGCATCTCTATCGAATACTGCATAAACATATTCGAAAGCTCTTTTTTGTAGGCGCTTGTGTGGGTCTCCATTTTCAAATAATGAGTGGGCATACTGTACCACCTGAATTGGCGCGGTGCCAAGTTCGCTTGAACGCACTTCGATATTAGCTGTTTGTAAGCGATAGGCAGAACGAATTTCTTTGAAATAATTGGGTTCGGTTTTACTGCCTTCAGACACAATCAGGATTCTGTCGTAAGAGGCGCGAGTTGCTCGTTTGCGTTCAAGCTGTCGTTTGTTTCGTACTTTGGGGGAGTTGTCACGAGCCATCAGGAATTTAACCCTAAAGACTGGTTCAGAAATGGTATTCCACCATATCTGCCAATTAAATAACCACGTTCCAAGGCTTCATTTTTACGTGGACTGAATTCGGACAGGCTGACGAGTGTAGAGGCCTGGTCTTGATCTTTTTCAACAAACCATATTTGGTCGCGACGTAACAAATTAGGGGCATCCAACAATGAAGTGTCGTGTGTTGTGAAAATCAGCTGGGCTCCTCCGGTATTGATGTCGGGTTGGTGGAACAAATGTACCAGTTCACGAACCAGCAACGTATGCAAGCTGGTATCCAGCTCATCAATCACAAGCGTTAATCCTTTTTGCAAAATCTCCAATACAGGACCAGCCAGGAACAGTAAATTCCGCGTGCCACCAGACTCATCCATTAAGTCAAAGACAGCTTTTCCATGAGGCGTGACATGGGAAAAACGTAATTGCTGTTTTTCAACTTCTTCATTGCGGATTTCTGTTTTACCCGCAGTCAGATCAAAGTGAACAGTTTGACCTGGTACTTTTTGAGTCACCAGTTCTATATCTGAGATGCTAATGTCGGCAGCACTTAGAAAATCACAAATCTGTTTGCGGCCACTTGAATCTTTGAGCATTTGAAGTGAAGTTTGCGGGTTGAGTTTATTATGTTCATTGAAAATAACCAGACTGCTTGAAAACCAGTCAAAAACGGGGCGTAAGCTTTCGCTGTTAAGTTGTACCGCCATTGACAGGAACAGGGAGTTGGAACGGGTGGCACCTTCCCATAAGGCTTTGGAACCTTTCATGCCTGAGCCAAACTCATAAACATCTTTACCTGTTTTGGTGTCGTATCTCCGTTCAAACCAGCGCTGGGGTTTGGCTGATTTGTATACCAACAAATACTCGCTGATTATCCGTTGGGCTGTCATGGTAAAACCATATTGGTAACGAATCGATCCAAGCGCAAAAGTGACTTCGAATTCGCTTGGTTGACTGGCTGAAACGGTATCCAGGCGGAACGGTTGTATGGAATATACTTGATCGGGCTGGATGACAGTGGCAGATTCCAGCACCACACCACGCATGTATTGCAGGGCCTTCAGCAGATTGGATTTTCCGCTTGCATTTGCGCCGTAGATAACCGCACTGCGCAACAGTCTGGGTACAGTTTTCAGGTTAGATGCCAATGTGTGGGTATCTTGCAGTGTGTTGTCTTTTGAGGCAACCAGGCTGAGTACCTGTTCATCTCGCAGGCTACGAAAGTTTTTGACCCGAAACTCGATGAGCATTTTATTTTTACCAGATAATCAAAAATATATGCTAATTATGCATTTTTTATGCAAAAAATCAATTTATTTATGTTGTTTTGTGAGTTTTGAGTGTGAATGCTCCTGGCTCCCATGCTTTTGTGTGGGGGCCTGTTGTGTTATGCGTAGGCCGGTATGCATTTCCACTCGGATTCGTCGGCAGTTTGCGCACTTTGATTAAACCGTGCCTAGCAGATCGGCAAATTCGTTGTAGACGGTTTACACAATTTTATTGACAGGTTCTGCTGTACTAACCCAACTCTTCAGAATGTTTACAACAACAGGCGCATATGCTTGCAGCTTATTATCGACAGGTTGTGAGAGATCATTAATAACCATGCTCAAAATATCGTCATCTTCTATCGGATCATAAGGATCAATGCCAGACTTATATAGCAAAGTACTGACAAGCTGTTTTCGTGTTTCTATCAGCTTCCTGTTATTTTCCTCGGTGTCTCCCAAATTCAATATTTTTATGGATTCTTTGGCTCTTTCGGTTAAACCTTCAACTCGTCCACTTAGTTTGAAAACAAACTCTGTTTCACATTCATCCATTAGGGGAGTCAATGGTAAATGTTGGTTTTTGTGGGCAGAATCGCACTGGCCTTTAGTAGTGCAACTGGCAATAATATTATTAAAATCCAGCGTGCGATCAGGGGCCAAATCCTGGGGAAGGACATGTTCATTCATGGTGTCTTCATTATTGCCCGTTAACTGCCTACAGCAATAAGCACAAAGATGAAACTGTTCCGTGGTGCAGGCCTTGCGAATATCCTGGCGCAACTCATGAGGAAGATCATCATATACGGCGCTTGGCGATCTTTTCTTGAATTGAATCAGGCTGGCAGGCTCTGCTTTTTTGTTAATTTTTTTCACTGCGCAACACCTGTTTACGTAGTAATAGCCGGGCTTTTATCAACTCAATATTTTCAGCTGAATTTTCCTGGGCAAGTTCTTGCTCAAGTTCAGCAAGCAGCTGATTTGCTTCCTCCAGTTTTTTATCCTGGATTAAATCCAACAAATCATTAAATTTTGTATCCACCTCTGGATTACGGCTTGGCGTATCCATGGCAGAGAGCAGGACAGTATTTGCATCAAGACCATATTGAGAGGGTAACTTGCTTAGTTCACCATTATCAAGTGAGTACACCAGAATACCTTTGCTATCACTAATAACCAAAGGTGAATGTGTGGTTAGTACAAACTGGCAGTTGGGGAACGTAGTGGTTAGACGTTGAGTGATATTGCGTTGCCATTGCGGATGAAGGTGTAAATCCACTTCATCAATGAGCACAATACCATCGCCCGCCAAGGGATTTTCCAGATTTGGATTCATCATTGCCAAACGGCGTGCAATATCGCCCACTAAGGCCATTAACGATTTCTCGCCCTGAGAAAGCTGTAAGACGTTAAGCGTTTCACCGCTTTTATCAACTGACATATGCAAGCGGGGTTTTCTTCGAACACGAAGATTACTAAACTCAGGTATAAAGCGACTTATTGCAGTTCGTACTGCAGTGAGCTGCCTGTCTTTAGATGAAGCAGTCAACGCTTTGAGTTCTTGCCATAACTGTGGATTTTGCCCAAATCTTTCTTGCAGTTGATCCAGTACTTCCTGAGAAACACCCGATTCATTTTCACTGTCTTCACGTTCTCTGAACCATTCAAAAAAACGACGAAAATCAACGCCTTGAGTGAGAGAATTGTCATAACCGTCTAATTGCAAAAAACTGTGCCTGCTGCGGATTTTAAGCGGCACATCCAGCACCACCCGCTCTACGGGATAAAACGCAATAAGTGGCAGACTGCAATTATCATTAGTGGTTAATTTCTCGCGATAAATATTTGCTAACCGAGTGGCATCAGCAAGATTTGAAGAAAAAACGGATTTTTTTCCGGGGAGTGTTTTGGCTAAGGACCATGAGTAACTGTTTTCTTGCTCATCAACAATTTTAATGGTTGCCAAGGCAGAGGAGCCATGGTTGGAAACCACTATTTCAGGAAACGAGGTTCCGTTACCTTTTTCACTGCGCATACGTGCTACAAACCAACTTAAATTGGTAGCTAAAGCTTTAAGAATTGAGGTTTTACCTGCACCATTATTACCAATAAGTACGGTTACCTTGCCTTGCGTTTCCTGGGTAGGGGCAAACTGAACGGTTAAGTCTTGGAAACGCCCCAAGTTTTGTAAATGCAGGCTACGAATGTCCATTAGTATTACTCTAGGTTTTTTTATAAAAGCCAAGTGATTTAGCAAAATGACGCACTTTTTTATTGTGACAGTATAGCAAGGTTTAGCAGGCGGTATGCATTACCACGCGGGAGCGTGGGAACAAGTATGTTGTCATGGCTAATTGCGGGTTTCGAGTCATGCCACCCAGCACCTTATTTGACCGTTCATGCTTATACGTTCAGGGACAGTGAGGTGCAAAATTTTGGCCTTTTTTTATGCCCGGATGTAAGTCCAGCCGGATTGCTGCATGAGAACCAGTTCAAGAATTGCAGGGTTTTGCAATAAAGTAAGAGGGGTGCGTAATTCCCTGTTTAACTTTGCCAGTGTATTTGGACAGACCCAAGTCATCATGTCTGTATCGGCTTCTACAGTATCCAAAGCGGTGGCGACAGCTTCGGCATTAACAATGATGCGTATTTCAGCATCAGGCGTTGCTTTTTTCAGGTTACGGGCATTATTGCGCGCACGTTGCAACGCATTGCCTGTTGGCGCGTGCAAAATGACTTTCAATTTCTGGGCCGGTTGATTATTAAGCATTGAACTATTTACCTCTTGGTTTTTATGCATATCATTTGGAACAGATATAAAAAACATGATTTTCCACAAAGTGTTGATTGCGGAACAGTTATGTTTTAATTGACCATGGTTTGGAACTTATTTTACAGTTTCCTGGCTCCCATGCTCCTGCGTGGGAGCCCTCTCTGGCAGGATAGTTGACATACATGAAGTATCGGACAACTGGTTTGACACAGGGTGTCCTTCTCCCGAGTTCGACAGTTAAAAATGTAACCTATTGATTTGTAAAGAATCGTTTTAAAAACGCTCCACTACAAATTAATTTTTTATTGATTTTCTGTTATCTTCTTTGAAAATGCTTTTATTGTGAATTGTTTCTAGAATTCAGTCAAGATATCTAAAAATGTAATGGCATGCCATTTGTTTATTTAATTCAAATGGTTAGAGCCAAACTGTCGAACTCAGGCCTTCTGACTTGGCTTGTTTAAGCCAATTATAAAGGGTTGCCTGCCAGAGGGGGAAGTGGGTCAGCCACGCCAATGGTTTTTTGAATGATTGCGCATAGCTCTTCAAAAATGGGGGGAGTACCAAAGTATCTCATGAATCACTGAGAAACTTACCACCCAGTGAATTTAAACGACAGTTGGTAGCAGAAGTCTATAGTTACGAACTGTGCGCTTGACGGTAAGCTTACGCGATGAGTATCGAGATGATAGAAGAAATCAAACGTTGGACAGCAAAGCGTAAGTCTGCTTTAGTGCTAGACATAATCAAGGGCAAGACGACGGTTTCCGAGGCTAGCCGCCAATACGATTTGTCCCCTTCAGAGGTTGAGGACTGGCGGTGTTTGTCAAGGTAGTTGGAACGTGAATCATGCCGCCTCTAACGTTTTTTCCTGTTGAATAATCTCCAGGTTTTTATCGGGATTGAGCCATACTTCTCCAATCGGTTGCCAGTTACGTGTCTGACCTGACCAGCGGGCGGGATTGGCACGTTGAGCCTGTTGGTA